>JAAXVU010000001.1 GCA_013335325.1 Candidatus Omnitrophota bacterium
CAATAATAAAGAGGTTAAAAATCCGGCGGTTTATGGTCCAAACCCGAAAACATTAATTGGCTGAAAGTCTCGAAATGAAATAAATGAAGGACAGTTCCTGTGAATCAGTTTGTATATTAACCGAAGCAAATTTCTTTTGCAACGGTTTAATATGGTTTTTACATCTTTCATATCCCGAACGCGTCACGGAGCAATTCGCCGGAAAACCGGCCCTCCACGTCACGGTTGACCGCCAGCACGTCGAAACGTGCGGCCACATCCACCGTGCCGCGCTTCTCGACCAGATAGGCTTGGGCCACCCGCACCATCCGGCCCTGCTTACGACGGTCCACCGCCTCGAAAGCTTCCAGCCCGTCCGCCGTGCGCGTCTTTATCTCCACGAAACACAGCATGCCCCGCTCTTCGGCCACCACGTCCACCTCGCCGAAACGGGTGCGGTAGTTTGCCTCCAGTATCCTGTATCCCTGCCTGGCCAAAAAGTCGCAGGCAAACTTCTCTCCGTCGTGGCCGAGCTCGTGGGACTTCATAAGGAATTAAAACTTTTGCGGTGGATAGGCGAATGGCCGAGCTTCCTGAGCGCTGCGCGGTGCGCTTCGGTGGGATACCCTTTGTGCACGCCAAACCCGTACCCGGGATAGACCAGGTCGAACTTCTCCATCCAGCGGTCGCGGTAGACCTTGGCAATGATACTGGCACAGGCCACCGCCAGGCTTTTGGCGTCGCCCTTGACCACCGGCTCGACCCGGAAAGGGATCTTACCTCGGTAGGAATTTCCGTCCACCAGCACCTTGACCGAAGCGGAGAACGATCGCTCGTCCCTGAGCCCGGCCGGCAAACGGGCCACCAAGTCGTATACCGCCGCGGTCATGGACAGGTGCGCAGCCCGCAGGATATTGACCTCATCTATCACGGTCTCGCTCATCATCCCGATACCGACCCAGCCGCGTTCAAAGATCTCGTCGAAGGCTTTGCGGCGCTGCAGAGGTGTCAGAGCCTTGGAATCGCCTACGCGGTTGACGAATGACGTATCCCGCAAACAGACCGCTGCACTGACCACGGGGCCCGCCAGCGGTCCGCGCCCGACCTCGTCGACACCAAAAAGAAAGCGAAAGCCGTCGGCTTTCGCTTTCTGATCAAACTCCAGCAATTGATCGTGCTGTTTCTGTATGGCCACTAATTATTCAGCTTTGGCCTGCGCCTCTGCGGCAGGTGCCACATCGGGCACTTCCGGAGCCAGTTCTGACTCAACCCTGGCGCCCTTGCCTGTCTTGTCACGCAGGTAAAACAATTTTGCCCGGTTCACCTTGCCCTTGCTGACCACTTTCAGGCTGGCGATGGTCGGAGAATGCAGCGGGAATGTTTTTTCCACTCCCTCGCCGAAGGTAATCTTGCGGACTGTAAAAGTAGACTTGATGCCAGTACCGCGACGGGAGATCACTATACCTTCCCACGAATGCAGACGGACCTTGTCCGCCTCCTGAACCTTTACCTTCATCTTTACCGTATCGCCAATATCAAAATCAGCGATGTCCTGACGTACATATTTTTGTTCGACGAGCTTGAGTTTTCCCAAACGACCTGCCATGTTCTACTCCTTGTTCCCTGATTAGAATTCGCGCTTCAAATGACACAACCCGCGGGCAATGTCCCGGCGATCCTGCAGCCGCAATTGGCCTGTTATCCGGACCGCGCACCACACCCTGCGGATTTATCCAAAAGATCCGGCCGCATCTTCTGCGTCCTCTCGACGGACTGGGCCATGCGCCACTTTTTTACCGCCTGATGGTTGCCGGATAATAACACAGGAGGTACTCTTTTTCCACAAAAATTTGCAGGTCGAGTGTAATGCGGATATTCCAGCAGCCCGCCCTCAAAGGACTCCTCTTCCAGCGACTCGCCCTTCCCTACCACACCCGGCACCAACCGCGCCACGCAATCCGCCACTACCATGGCGGGAACCTCTCCGCCGGTCAGGACATAATCACCTATCGAGATGCTTTCGTCCACCACCATCTCTCGGACGCGCTCGTCGATGCCTTCGTAATGGCCGCAAAGAATGATCAGATTCCTCTTAACCGCCAACTCTCTTGCCCGCTTCTGAGTTAACGGCGCGCCTCCCGGACACATATATATAACATGCGCCTTGCGCCGTCCGCGCACCTTACGGACAGCGTCCACTAAAGGCTGCGGGGTCATCACCATGCCCGGACCGCCGCCGAAAGGACGGTCGTCAACTTTCCGGTGGGGATCTTTAGAGAACTCACGCAAGTCATGTACGCGGAAATCGACCAGCTTCTTCTCCTGGGCGCGCTTTAGGATGGATTCCCCCAGCACGGCCGAAAACATACCGGGGAATATGGTAATAATATCTATACGCAGCATCTTGGCCTACTTCTTCTCCAGGTCCAGGTGAAAGTGGTGCAAGAAACGGTGAAACAGCGGCGATATCAGGATCGCCAGGATCGCAAAGAACACGATCGAACTAAAGATAGCATATAAACTGGTGAAGAGCTTGGCCGACGTTGTCTTAAGCGTAACCGTGAGCCCCAGGCCGGTCATGACCAACACCGCGTTCAGTACCGCATCCGTCCACGGCAACTGCTCCAGAGAATGGTACGCCACTGCCCCCGCCAGTATAGTTACAGCAAAAAGAACAGCGGCCAGAAGTACGCAACGCAAGATCCGCATGTAAAATTGCTGACTGGATATAAGCGGCTGGTGCCGGTGTTCAAACATCACGCACTCCTTGATTTCAGCCTTCTATAAGCTAACAGCTCCTGATGAACTATAGCAGACCATCTGGACTAAGCTTCAGTCAATATGCCCTTTTTCACATACACGGCCCTAAGCTGGGTACGGAAAGAGGGATAATGGCGCCAGTAGACCACCGCTGTCACCAAACATACCAGACCGCCCGCCAGCACGGTCTGCTCCAGCCCCACCTGACCGGCACTGGCCCCGGCGATAATACTACCGACGGGTGTCAGCCCCACCAGCGCCGCTCCGTACAGGCTCATGACCCGCCCGCGCTTGTCTTCCTCCACCACCGTCTGCAGCACCATGTTGGTCGAACCGATCGCCAGTATCATGGCCAGTCCCAGGAAGAACGCCACCACGCCCGCGACATAGGTATTATTCACAATACCGAATAAGACCAGACCTGTCCCGAACCCCACCGTCGCCCAACCTACCATGCGGCCCAGCCCCAGGACTGTCCGACGTCCGGCCAGGTACAGCGAACCCAAAAGCGCCCCGACGCCGGACATGGACGTGACGAAACCAAAAGCGCGCGAACCGCCGTGATATATCTCCCGGACGAATATCGGCAGCAAAGTCTGCAGTCCGCCGGCCAGAAAGCTCACCGCTGCCAGCAAAAGCAAAAGCGTGCGGATAGGTATGGATTGGGCCACATAGCGCATACCTTCCTTCATCTCGGTCAAAGCGTGCCGCAATTTGCCATCCCGACGACGGGAAGAAACTCTCATCATCATCAAGGCTATGATTATCGGTATAAAGCTAAGGGCGTTTATCGCAAAACACACTCCCTCGCCGAAGAGCGCGATCACCACCCCGGCCACTGCCGGACCGATCAGCCTCGAGGCGTTGAATAAAGCCGAATTGAGCGCAATAGCGTTGTTCATATCCTTGCGGTCTTCCACCATTTCACTGATAAAGGCCTGGCGGACCGGCAGGTCAAAGGCCGTCACGCATCCCAGAAAAATACCCAGAATGAGGATATGCCACACCGTAATCGCCCCCGTCAGAACCAGGTAAGAAAGGATAACGGCCTGCGCCAGCGACAAGACCTGTATCACCAAAAGCATACGCCGGCGGTCATGCCGGTCAGCCACCACTCCGGCGTAAGGGGAAAGCAGGAAGGAGGGGATCTGCGAGGCGAAAGCCACGCAACCCAGAAGGAAAGGCGAATTGGTCAAACGATACACCAGCCAGCTGGAGGCCACTATCTGCATCCAGGTACCGACCAGAGACAAGAGCTGCCCGGTAAAGAACAAACGAAAATTACGGTGACGCAAGGCCCGGAATGTCTCTGCGATGCTGATCCAGGTCCTGCTCTGACGGGCGTCCATGCTACTCCTTGCAAACTTCCCGGAAGCCCGGGAAGAAACTCATGTATCAATTTATATTTCACCGCGGACAGGCCCAGAGTAACTGGCTCCGTCCTGGCTTGTCATTACGATAACTTCAAGTGAGGCAAGAACCGCAGCCCCACAAGTACCAAACCACCCACCACCACTAGACCGGCCAGAAGCTTTAGCCAGTCACGCCAGTTCATCCGGTAAGCGCTGGGCACCACAAAGAGCGTAAAGAAAGTGGAGACAATGACGCCGCCTATGACGGCGATCGCCATCGGTATGCGGATCTCCGCCCCCGGCCCCAGGGCCATGGCCGGCGGTATCGCCGCCACGATGGTAGCGATAGAGGTCATGAGGATCGGACGCAACCGGATCGGGCAGGCTGTCACCAGCGCCTCGTCGATATCCTTGCCTTCTTCCCGAAGCTGGTTCGTGAAAGCCACCAGCATGATCGAGTTCTTCTTGACGATACCCATCAGCAATATCACGCCAATGATACTGTACATGTTCATGGATTGTCCGCCGATCAAGAGCGCCACGATCGCACCGGAGATACTGAACGGCAGGGCGATCAGGACGATAAGCGGATGGAAATAGCTGTTGAACTGCGAAGCCAGCACCATGTAGGCCACGATGATGCCCATCCAGAAGACAAAGGCCATTCCGCCGGAAGACTCCTTGAAGGTCTGGGCACTGCCGCTCAGAGTTACATGGTAAGCGTCAGGTAATATCTCCTTGGCCAGGCGCTCCGCCGTAGCGATAGCGTCGGTCTGAGACTTGCCGGGAGCGACGTTGGCAAAGAGCGATATCGCCCGCTCGCGGCCCTGGCGGGTAATGGTCAAAGCGGAAGGCTTCTCCGTCACGATCACCACTTCCTTCAGCCGCACCCTTTCACCGCGGTTGTTCCAGACCCACAGCTCGTCAATATCTTCCTTCTTCAGGCGCTGGTCAGCGACCAGCCTGACGCGCACGTCGTAGCGACGCCCGCCACTGGTATATTTCCCCACCACATCTCCGCCGATAAGAGCATTTATGGCCTCTCCGATAGCTGCCACGGACACGCCGTGATCGTTGGCCTTCTGGCGGTCCGGATAGACCTGGATCTCGGAAGCGCCGACCTGGTAATCCGTATCCACGTCGACCATAAGCCCGCTCTTCGCCAAACGCTCCTTGAGCTGCGTTGAATATTCGATCAGCTTGTCCCACTCCGGCCCGCGCACCGACAGCTCAACGGGAAAACCGCGCTTGGCCGAAAAACCGCCCAAGGATGGATCCTGGATGAAGGCCTTGACCCCCTTTATCTTGTTCAGCTCGGTACGCAAAACCTTCATGAGGTCAGCTTGCGACAGCGGCTTGGTAGCGGGCGCCACCACCGGACGGTCCTTGCGTTCCTTAAAGGTAATGAACATCATGCCACGGTTGACTTCCCCGCCGCCAAAGCCGCCGATGGCCTCAAAGTAACGTAACACCTCTGGCCGGGAAGATACGTATTTCTCTATCTCGCGGAACCGCTCGTCGGTGTAAGTGATGGCCGCTCCCGGCGGCGTCTGGATGCTGCACATAAGCATGCTCTGGTCCTGTGAAGGGACGAATTCCTTGCGCAATAATCCGGTCAAAAAAAGCGAGCCAGTGAAGAGTGCCAGCGATACCACGATCACCGCCGTGCGGTGCCTGAGTGTCCAGGGTAACGCGTTGTGGTAAGCCCGGGCCAGGGCCCGGAAAGAACGGTCCACGCCGCGCCCCAGAAAAGTCGTGCGCTCGCGGATATCCAAAAACTGCGAACAGCGCATCGGAGTGAGCATTAGGGCTTCCAGAAGCGAAAGGCCCACCGCCACCGAGATCGTAACCCCGAATTCAAAAAAGAACTTGCCCATGATCCCGGACATGAAGATGACCGGAATGAAGATAGCGACCATGGCCATGGTCGTCGCCACCGCCGCGCCGGTGATCTGGCGCGCGCCCTCCTGGGCGCCTTCCAGGCGTTTTCGCCCGTTCTCCCGGAAGCGGACGATGTTCTCCAGCACCATGATGGAATCGTCCACCACTATGCCCACCGCCAACGACAGCCCCAAGACGGTAAAGGTGTTCAGAGTAAAATGCAGGAAATAAATTACCAGGAACGTTCCCAGTATGGACGTCGGGATGGCCAAAAGTATGTTAAGCGTGGCACTCCAGGCCCCCAGAAACAGCCAACATATCAGGGACGTGACGACAGCGGACAGGATCAAGGTAAAGGTCAGCTCGTGAATGGAATCCTCGATGAACTTGGTCCGGTCGAAGACAATATTCATCTCCAGACCGGCTGGCAGGTTCTTGCGGACCTCCTCGATGCGCTGCTTGACCTTGTGGGCGATCTCGACTTCGTTGGTGCCGCTTTGTTTCTTGATCCCCAGCCCTACTGCCTGCCGACCGTTGAAACGGGAAATGCGGCGGATATCCGCCAGACCGTCCTCGATCCGGGCTACATCCTTCATATATATAGTTTTGTAGACCGGCTGTCCCGCCCGTTTGGCTATCTGGATATTGCCAAACTCTTCCGGACTGCGGGCTTCACCCATGACGCGCACGTCCTGCTCGGTAGCGGCGGTCTCAATACGGCCGGCCGGCAACTCCGCGTGCTCCGAGTTAATAGCCGCGATGACGTCGCCGACGGTAAGTTCATAATCGTTCAGCTTCTTGGTATCCACCCAGACGCGCAGGTTCGGGTCCACGAAGCCGCCCAACGTGACCTCGCCGACGCCGGTGATCGTGGTGAAACGGTCCTGTAGCTGGTTCTGCACGTACTCCATCAATTCACGGCGGGGCCGGTCCCCGGTCACCGCGATCCACATGATGGGCTGTTCCGCCGGGTTGACCTTGGAGACCGTTGGCGGGTCCATGTCCTTGGGCAAGTGACGCTGGGCCTGGCTGATCTTGTTCTGCACGTCCTGCACAGCTGAGTCGATGTCCCGGTCCAGCTCGAACTCCAGTGTAATGGAAGCTGAACCCACCCTCGACGTCGAAGAAATATCCTTGATGCCCTGTATACCCATGACCGCCTGCTCGACCTGGTCCACCACGTCCGTCTCCATGACCTCCGGCGCGGCGCCTTCCCAGGTAAGGCTTATTGATATGGTGGGAAAATCCACGTTGGGCAGCTGGCTGACACCCATCTGCCGGTAGGCAAAAATTCCGAAGAACATAAGCCCGACCATCACCATCCAGGCGAATACCGGGCGTTTGATCGACAGGTCGGCCAGTGTCATTGCATTACCTCCCCGATGGCGACCTTGAGCGCCCAGTAGGAACGGCGGGCATCGGTCTTGGCCGCGATATAATCACGACGGACCCCCTGCAGGTCTTCCAGGGCTTGCAGGACATCCAGGTTATTGACCAGGTTCTTTTGAAAATCCTCTATCTGCAAAAAGAAATTCCTTTCCGCGGCATTCATGGCCTTTTCCAGCGCCGTCACCCTCCGCCCATTCGTCTGCCATTTGGAGTAGGCGTTACGGATCTCCAGGACAGCCACGCGCCGGGCCTGCTCCATGGCCAGGTCGGCCTGTATCAGCTGGGAACGGGCCTGACGTATCTGTCCGTAGTCGTACAGCCCGTTAAAGATCGGCACGCTTACCGTCAGGGTAGCGTCCCAGTCGTTACTTTCATAGCCGTCGGGACGTTTGGTGTAGGCGTTGCCGGTCAGGCTCACGCTAGGCCAAAGCGCGGAACGGGTAGCGAACAAATTCTGCTTCAAGGATTCCTTGGCTTCCCGGGCCGCCAGCACATCCGAACGACGGTCTGCCAGACTGGACGCATCCCCGACCGCGACCGTCGCGTCGGGATCGCCGATATCCAAAAGGCGCACCACTGGACGACCCAGCAAAAATTCCAGCAGCTGCCCGGCCACTTCCTTCTCTCCCCGGACGGTTTCCAGCTCAGCTTCATTACGGCTCAATTTAGCCTCGGCACTGGCGAGCTCGCTTTGACGCGACTTGCCGATCGTCTCGCGCTTCTTGAGATCCGCCAGCCGGTCCAGCAAAGCCTTGTGGATATCCTGCAGGGCCTGCTCGTCCTCCTGGTAGCTTATATAAAGGAAGAAAGCGTCCGACACGTCCACAAAAAGGAGCTGCCGGGCCCGCTTAAGCTCCTCTTCCCTCTGCTGTCCGACGTGCTTGCTGGCGCGTATGGCAGCGATCTCCTTGAAACCGGTAAAAAGCGGCTGGGTAAAGGTAAACTTGCCTTCCGGCTCGGAACCGCTCACATTACGCCGGCCTTCCGCGTCCTGCCATTTTTCGGAATAGGCAAACGCTACCCGCGGCAGCGCGGTGCTCAAAGACTGCATCATCTGCCCCTTGGTTTCGTTGATAATTTCTTCCCTGATAGCGACGGACTCGCTGCGCTTTAGCGCCAGGCGATAACAATCCTGCAAGGTAAGCCCTTCCGAGTCCTCATGGATAGCGGCCACCTCCACCCTAATGGCTGAAGGAGCAGCATCTGCGGCCGACGAGGCTGACGGCAACTGGCTATTCTCCGCCCGGGCCGGAGCCAAGCCCGCCAATATCAGGAGCAGCACCAGCCAACGGCCGGCTACTACTGGTGAAAAAGAACTGCGGATAGACTGACCAGAAGAAACTGGGGAAGAAATATCAGTTCTAATTTTCATAAAGCCTCTTTGATTTTATGCAATATCTCCAAATACTTCTCCGCATCCTCGGCCGGTATCTTCTGTAAAAGATCGGCCCAGCGCTCTACCACTTTATCTTTTACACGGAGGGCCAACTTTTTCCCTTCAACAGTCAGGTTGACCATGACCGTGCGCCGGTCTTCCTGGTCAGTGGAACGGCTCACGTAGCCCGCCTTCTCCAACCGGTCCACAATGCCGGTGGCAGTGGGCGCGGTCACCTTAAGTTGACGTCCGATATCGCAAGTGCGGCAAGATCCAGTGTGAAACAGGGTCATGATCACAAAAAGCTGGGCGTGCGGGATGTCCACGGTAGTGAACAGGTCAGACATGATCTGCCGCGAGATACGCGGCATAATGATGGAGATCTCTTCTGCGATCTTGACTACGTCGGCCATATTCCCCCCCCGGATGGACGGAAAGATATTAGCATGGCTAACTAAACTGTCAAGTGTTTGATCCCCCGCCGGTTAGGATATTTTATTTACCGGAAAGCTTGATTACGGAAAGCAAAAGAATATAATTAAACCGCTTAGTTCAACATATCAAAACAAGGAGAAAAATATGGGTACCACCCAAGCTCTGACTGTTGTTAAACCTACAAACAGCGGCAACGCCTTGCTGGTCGTGCTCCTATTGATCCTCACGTTGGGCCTGGGAGGATTTTCTTATTACCTGTTCGTCAAACAAGGCGAGACCTCGGAGAAATTTTCCCAGGAACTCCAGGATCAATCCAAAGACCTGATGGACGCCAAGGAAGCAGTGGCGGAATTAACCAAGAAACTTAACAAACAAAACGACAGCCTGGCCGAGCAATCAGCCGAGGTATCCCGTCTCAAGGGCGCGTCCGATACCATCCAGAATGCCCTCACTGATGTGCAGAACAACCTCAAGAACGACTTGGCTGCTTTAAAGAACGACATGGTTTCCATAAAGAGTGAGGCCGGCAAGAACCGCGACTCCCTGCAGACGTCCTCTTCCAAAGTGCAGGCCCAACTGGACAGCCTGACGGCTGAGGTCACCCAACTGAAGAATTCCGCGGTGCCTTCTGCTTCTGCCACTCCGGTAATAGATGTCACACTTGATGCGGGAGCCGCACCAGTCCAGCCTGCTGCCGCCGCCGCGCCGGAACAAAAATAAGAACCCACTTACCTGAATAAAAAAGCCGGAGACATGCTCTCCGGCTTTTTTATCACATCTGACTTACGAAAATTCCTTCCGCCGCCCAATGTCACTCTTAACGCTTAAGTCTTGGCGCGGGACTTATCCTCCGGAGCCGCACCATCCTGCGCAGCATAGCGGGCCAGGAATTCCTGCGCGAACTCGGCGTAGCGGTCTTCGTCGAGCGCCTGACGAATACGGCGCATAAGCTTAAGATAATAGTAGACGTTGTGATAGGCGGCCAGTCGTAGGCCCAGCACTTCCCCAGCGTTAAACAGATGCCGGATATAGGCACGGGAATAGTTGCGGCACGTCGGGCAATCGCATTCCGGGTCGAGAGGGCCGAAGTCGGCCTTGAACTGACCGTTACGCACCACCACCTGCCCGCGGTCGGTAAAACACGTACCATAACGCCCATAACGAGTAGGGATCACGGTGTCGAACATGTCGATCCCCATACCGACGGCGCGGACGATCTGGTCGGGCATACCTATGCCCATGAAATAACGCGGCTTGTCTTCGGGCAGCATATCCACCACCCAGCTCAAGACCTCAAACATCTCCTTGACCGGCTCGCCGACTGATACACCGCCGATGGCGTAGCCGTCGGTGTTAAGCGCCAACAGCTCCCGGGCCGAACGTTCGCGCAGGTCCCGGTAGACCGAGCCCTGGACAATAGAGAACAGCCTTTGTCCGCCCTCGCCCATTCCGGTCCGGCGGAAATGCTCCACGGTCCTTCTGGCCCAAAGCGTCGTACGCCGGACAGCCTCTTGCGCCGGCTCGTATTCGCAGGGGTACGGAGAACATTCGTCCAGCGGCATGACCATGTCGGAGCCCAGCGCCCGCTCTATGTCCATGACCTTCTCCGGAGTCAACATATGCCGGGAGCCGTCGAGGTGCGACTGGAACTCGACACCTTCGTCGGTCAGCTTGCGCCAGTCGGTGAGACTGAAGACCTGGTAGCCGCCGCTGTCGGTAAGTATCGGCTTGGGCCAGCTCATGAAACGGTGCAGGCCGCCGGCCCCGCCGATGATCTCTAGCCCGGGACGCAGGTAAAGGTGGTAGGTGTTAGAAAGCTCAACCTCGGCGCCAGCCGCGTGCAGGTCTTCCTGCGAGAGGGTCTTGACCGTGGCACGGGTGCCGACCGGCATGAAGAACGGAGCCTGGATATCGCCATGCGTGGTATGCACAACACCCCGCCGGGCTTTTGTATCGGATGAACTTTTCAGAAGCTGGTAGAACTGCATGTTATCCTCGGTAGATCTCTTTCTTCGTCTAAGGAGAGTGTAGTATGCCACAGTGCGGCCAAGAGGGCAACCTAAAGCGCGGAAGAATGGACACGGCAAGGGCTAAATGACTTCAGGGACGATCTTAAGGCTGAACGTACTGACAAATACTTCTCACCCGGCATCTGGAGACAGATTTCCCAGACGTCTGGGAAATTCGCCGCAACAGTCATCAAACCCGGGAATACTACTCCTCCGCCAGTTCCAGGATACGGTCGACACGGAACATGCGCTCTTCATTGCGGGCGTGGCAGAAGGCCAAGAGCCCCGGGAACTCCTTGCCCTGGTACTCCTCAGCGCCCACCCGACGGGGCGTGACCACACGGCGCGACTTGTCGCCGTTGGCCTTAAGATATACCAGCCGGACTTTCGACTTGCGCGCGGCGGCCTGGGCCAGAAAAGCCATCTTCTCCTCCAGCGGCATGGCACTCTCGGAGCGTTCGTACTGGAACGAAGTCATGAATTTGACCACCCGCCAGTCGGTCAACAGATGCGTCTTTTTGATCGGGACCTTGAGCCCCACGCCCTCGAGCGTACGCGCCCGGCTGAGCGCCACGTAAGTCTGCCCGTGGGCAAAAGCCCCGCGCCCCATGTCGATGACCACGCGGTCGAAGGTCTTGCCCTGGCTCTTGTGGATGGTGATGGCCCAGGCGAGCCTCAAGGGGTACTGCGTGAAGGCCCCGGCCTTCTCAGCCTCGATGCGTTCGCGCTCCTCGTCCCATTCATAGTGGAGGACGTCCCAGGTGTTGCGCTCGACGTCCACCTCTTCGCCGTCTTCCAGCTCCACGATGATGCGCGGGGCGTCGTCGTCACGGGTGATATCGCTAACCCGCCCCATGGTCCCGTTGACCCAGCGGCCCAGACTGTCGTTGTTCAGGAACATGACCTGGGCGCCCACGGCAAGTTCCAGCTCGCCGTCCGCCGGCCAGGCGGAACGGTCGACCGTGCCGTCCACCTCCGCCGGAAAAACGTGCGTCCGGGTGTGCAAAGCACGCAGATGTTCGGCATTTATCTCCTGTGCCATGGCGTTGGTCGGCACCAGGTGCACGGTCAGTTCACTGCGGCCTTTGCGCTTAGCCTCAGGCTTCTGGCCGACCCGGCTGTTTAAAAGCGTAAGCTCCCGCCCGTCGGCCGAATTGTTACGCAGGGCGTTCAGTATGCCGATAAAATCGTTGTCCTTCTGGCGGTAGATCTTCTCCAGCTCGACGAACTCGAGCTTGAGCTCCCGGAAGACTTCCGCGCTGAAGAAATAAGGGCTGGCGTAAGGCCCCTCGAAAAGCGGACGCTCCTTGGGCGTCACCACCGGCGGAAGCTGATAAAGATCGCCTATGAAGACCATCTTGACCCCGCCGAAAGCCTGTGCCTTGGAGCGACCGTTCTTGCGAAGCGAACGGTCCACGCAGTCCAAAAGGTCGGCCCGCACCATGGAGACCTCGTCGATAACGATGGCGTCGACTTCCTTGAGCAGGCGCTGCTGGTCCTTGGGCAGCTTGCGGATCTTGCCCGGCGTCACCCCGGGTTTGAAGCCGAAAAAGGAATGTATGGTCTGGCCGTCGACGTTGATGGCGGCGACACCCGTGGGGGCCAGCACCACGACGTTACGCCGGGTGTTCTGCCGGAACCAGGACAAAAGCGTGGACTTGCCGGTGCCGGCCTTGCCAGTCACGAAGACGTGCCGGTCCGGCGATTCCATCAGTTCCAGCGCCCGGCGGAACTCGTCGTTAAGTTCGATATTCTCGGCCTTCAGTCTCATACGATCACCATCGCGTCCCCATAACTGTAAAAGCGGTACTTTTCCCGCACGGCCTCGGCGTAGGCCCGGCGTATCAGGTCTGTCCCGGCAAAGGCGCACACCAGCATGAGCAGGGTACTCCTGGGCAAGTGAAAGTTGGTGACGAGCGCATCGGTCACCTGAAACTTCCCGCCGGGGTAAATAAAGATATCGGTATCGTCCGCGGTCCGGCCGGTGCGGGCCCAGGCCTCCAGCGTCCGGCAGCTGGTAGTGCCGACCGCCACAACCTTGCCGCCGCGCTCCCGCTCGGCCAAAAGCCTGCGTAACGTCACCGGCGGGATGGAATAAGTCTCGCTGTGCATCTTGTGCTGCGTAACGTCCTCACACTCCACCGGCTTGAAGGTACCGTAATTAACGTGCAACGTGACCTCGGCGAAAGCGTGCCCGGCCTTCTTGAGCGAGGCGATGAGCGGCTTCGAAAAGTGCAAACCCGCCGTCGGAGCTGCCACCGACCCCGGACGCTTGGCATAGACCGTCTGATAGTTGATCCGGTCGGAATCATCGTCAGAACGTTTGATGTAAGGTGGAAGCGGTATGTGCCCGGACTCCTCCAAGCGGCCCAACACGTCCCGGCAGTCGAAACGCACCAACCGCCGCTCCCGGTCCACCAGCACACAACGCAGCCCGCCGGGGAACTCCAGCGGCTCGCCTTCCCGGATCTTCTTCAGCGGACGCAGCATGGCCTCAAAACTCTGCCCGTCCACTTGACGCAGCAGAAAAACCTCAACCTCCCCGCCGGTACGCGGCTTGCGGCCCAAAAGACGGGCCGGTATGACGCGGCTGTTGTTTACCACCAACAGGCTTGGTGCCGGAAGATAACGTCCGATATTGCGGAAAGTGTCGTGCCCGAGGCTGCCGTCGGCACGGTTTACAACCAGTAACCGGGCCTCCTCGCGCTTCTCACAGGGGTACTGCGCGATCAGCTCCTCCGGCAGCGGGTAGTCAAAATCGGAAAGTCGCATCGGCTTAAGCGTCCACGGGGCCCAGCAAAGCCAGTATACGGGCCAGCAATTTAGGCGGGTCGACCGGTTTAACGAAGTAGCCCTTGACCCCTTCCGAGAGGAAGACGTCCTGCATGTTCGCATTGGCTGTCAGCATGATGACCGGGATCAAAGCGCCGCCCGGCAGTGTCTTCAGTTCATTGATGAATTCGAAACCGGACATGTTCGGCATCTGGATATCCAGGACGATCAGATCGGGACTCTCACGTCTAACCGCCTCCAGGCCTTCGCGTCCGTCGGCGGCCGTGACCACCTCGAAACGCGCTTCCCGACAGGCAAAACGGATAAGAGTTACATTCAGGCGGTCGTCGTCAACCAGCAGCACTTTTTTCGTCATAATCTCCCGTGCTTTTAATAATTATCTATTGCAACCAAGGCCGCAACGCGTAGAATGACTTTGTCCGTTACGGATCGTACCACTCAACTAAGGAACCCAAGGATCAGCAACATGGCTTCCCAGAATTTCATGAACAAACTAAGGCAATGGGACTCAAAAGCCAACCAATGGTTCTTCCGGCACTTTTACCTTTTATTCTTCCAGGTCATATTGGTGATCGCCTTCGTAATATTCTTCGTGCTGACCCTCAACCTTATAAACCTGGCACCGGATATGGATCACAAGTCCGCCCTCGACCGGCTGCTCCTGACACAGAACGCCTCTACGCTGCTCATCGCGTTCCTGCTTATCCTAAATTCGTTCTGGATGCTTTTTATGCTGACGAGCCTGTTCAGGATACGCTCAGTTCTCAAAAATGTCGACTTCAATCTTTCCCGCCGGCGTACTGACCGCAAGAACGACGACCAGTTTTGAACATTACCGAGTCTAAATTGCTTTGGTGAGGGCTGTTTCGGCGGATGATGATCTCTCCGCAGGCAAAACACATCTTCAGAAATATTCGTTACAAATCTCTTCGGCCTTCATCTTCCAGGCGTCCATCCAGTCTTTGGCTGTCCGGGTATCAAACTGATACCGGTGACTCCCCTTGTAAGCCAGCTCCGCCACGCTGGTACAGACACAATACGACGAGGCATTGTTTAGCCCGGCGATACCGCGCCCCAAGGCCACCGGCATGCCCAAATTGCCCTCCACCCGTTCCAGAAAGCCCGGCAAAAGCGCCCCGCCGCCCACCATCATCATGCCGCCCTTAAGTTGATTGCCGTAACCCGAAGCCTCCACTGCACCTCTGATCATTTCTACCAGACGCACTACCTGAGGCTCGATGGCCTCGCTGAGGACAGAGCGCTGAACCGGAACAAAGGCCTGGTCTTTCTTTATTAAGATCTCGTCGTTCTTGAGCATGGTCTTGTCATCACGCACACGGACATAGGAACGCTTGACGTCCTCTGCCAGATCAGGTCCGATGTTAAGAGCGTCGGCGATGCCCTGCGTCATCTCCTGGCATCCCGTAGCGGCTTTCACATAATGCTTCAACAGGCCTTCCTTGAAGATCATGGCCTGGGTACTGCGGGCCCCCACGTCTACCAGCACAATCCCGTCGGTCTTCTGTTGCATGCTAAGCACTGTATCTGCCAGGGCCTGACCGTTAAAGAACGTGTTGCCCACCTCAAAACCGGCCTGTTTGACGGCCTTGGTGATATTTCTCAATCTAGTGTTGCCTGCGACCACCAGCATCACCTCGACCTCCAGCTTCCGGCCGCACAGCCCGACGGGATTGAGCGCGATGTTGACGTCGTCCACCCTGAACTGCTGCACGAAATCGCACAGGACATCCTCATCCAGCCGAACCCCCAAGAGACGGGCCTGCCGACGGGCCTCCCGGACATCCGCGGGGGTGATCACCTTGTTGCCACGCTCGGCCAGCGGTATGACCGCCCGGCTGACCCGCGTCTCCACCAGGTCGCCGCCGACGCCTAGATAGACATCCCGAAAACGGACCTGCGCTTTCTTGGCCACTGCATCCAATGCCGAACCGATACAGGCAGAAAAGGCGCTTATGTCGTTGACCGAGGCATCCCGGAAGCCACGGGTGTCGACCTCGTACACCGCCAAAAGCTCCAGGTTATTGGAATCCTTCACCTGCCCCAAACAGGCCTTAACCTTTTGAGAACCGATATCCAGCCCGCAAAAAAATATGTCCTTGAAAAACTGTCCGACAAACTGTCCTATCTTCATTGTTTGCCCTGTTTCTTCTGGCCTATGATTGGTGCACCAAACCGTAAATCTATGTATTTAACGCCGGCCAAATCCAGCTGACGGTGTGAAAGTAACAGCCCCAGTTCGCTTACCCGCGACGTGAAACTCTTCGAGTCCACTATCACTTCTACGCCGTCACCTGCCGCTCCGGCTTCTGCGCCGAGCAGGCACACGATGCGGACAGTGTCGGAGACATCCACGGACCGCAGAACAATGTCAGCCAGCGTGCGGTTTCCCCGAAAGACAGAAACTATGCCCGAAGCCAGAGCAAAATGCTGATCGGTCAACTGCGTCCCGGGAACGATCTTATCCGTACGCAAGCCTTTCAGCAGAGGCAGTGGTTCATCTGTTGTTCCAGCCGCACCCAACAGATAGCCTTCGCGGTCAACCAACACAACACGACCGTTTAAAGCTGCGCGGGCAAAAGGTTCCCGACGGACGGCAGTCACCACTATCTCGTCCGGAAAACGCCGAACCGCCTTCAGGTTGGAAAGCGCCGGATACTTTCCGTGCAGCCTGGCTTCCAGCTTTTCCAGGCGTACATTAAAAATATTGTGACCCTTCAGCTTCGACAACTCTGGAATATCTATTCCGCCCAGGCTGTCGGACACCACCACTTCCCGCACGGTAAAAAGCCCCGAACGGGTCAAGTAAGCCACGCATCCCCAGGCCAACGCCACAAAACTGAACAGAACAATGATGATAAGCCCGATACCGATAAGAAGATCAGCCGATAGCTGCGGCTGATTCGATTTTCTTTTTGCCATACGCCATTTCTACTAGCTTTAGACACAACTGCCGGAAATCCATGCCCGCTGCCTTAGCGGCCTTAGGTAAAAGACTGCTCGAAGTGAACCCCGGTATTGTATTCACTTCCAGCACCAACGCGCGGTCGGTTTCATCCAGGAGAACATCCACACGTCCGAAACCTTCGCAGCCCAACGCACGGTAGGCATTCAGGGCCGCCGCACGTACGCTGTCGGCAATGTCCGCCGGAATTTCCGCCGGGACAATGTACTGCGTCCGCTGATCCTGGTATTTCGACTGAAAATCGAAGAAAGAGTTCTGCGCCCTTATCTCGACTATGGGCAGCGGCGTCTGCCCTAGCACCCCGACCGTTAATTCTCGCCCGCGGATAAATTCCTGCACCACCAGATCCGGGCCCAGCTGAAATGCCTTCGCCGCAGCTGAAGCCAGACCTTCCCGGTCATGGGCCAGTTCGATCCCTATGCTCGACCCCTCGCAGGCCGGCTTGACCACCAAAGGATACCCTCCCAGGGCCTTCTCTATCGCCGGAAGGTCCAGCTGATCCGGACCATTCACCACATACGTCGCTGGCGTCGGCACTCCTCTGGCCTCGAAGAGACGCTGGGCCACGCCCTTGTTGAACGCCGCCAGACTGGCGGCCGGACCGCAACCGTTATACGGGATATCCATCTCGTCTAGTATTGACTGGATGCCTCCGTCTTCACCGAAACGTCCATGCAGCGCCAGAAAAGCCACGTCTATTTTTTCCCGGGCTAAAAAGCTTTTCACCTCAGCCGGATCTTCCGTAGTAAGGTCCAGCGACTTCACCACGCACTCAGCCTCGGTCAGCGCCTTAACGATGGCGTTGCCGGAACGCAGCGATACCTCGCGCTCCGACGAGCATCCGCCCATGATCACCCCCACCGTGCCGAAACTGACCGGTGAAGCTATCGAGATCTTCCCGGCCTCGCGTTCGTGCAGCCTGCGTACGAATTCATCCGAGAAATGCGTTACATCGCCAGCCCCCAGTGTGAGCACCAGGTCACCCGGCTTGGCCAGAGCCAGCAGCCGTTCAACCACGCCTTCTTTGGCTACGTACTCCAGGTTATCGGGACGCTTCTCGCGTATCTTTTCCAGCAACTTCTCCGCCGTGATACCTTCGATCGGCTTCTCGCTGGCAGCATAAATGTCGGTCAAAACCAAGTGGTCGGTCAGGCTGAAACATCCGGCAAATTCATCCATCAGGAAACGGGTGCGCGTAAAGCGGTGCGGCTGGAAGGCTGTTATGACGCGCCGACGGTCCAGGGTCCGGGCCGTCTGCAGGGTGGCCGCGATCTCGGTAGGATGATGGCCGTAATCATCGACGACCATGATGCCGCCGATCTCCCCCTTGCGCTGAAAACGCCGCTTGACCCCGTCGAATACCCGCAGTGTCTCCTGGATAACCGGCAGGTCGATCTTAAGCTCATGACCTAGCGCGACAACAGCCAGAGAATTGAGTACGTTATGCTTACCGGGAATGGTCAGAGAAAAGCGTGCCAGAAATTTGCCGCGCTGAAAACAATCGAAGGACGAACCATTAGCGTCACAGTGGATCTCGCGCGCTGTCCAGTCGTTATCCTCGCCGAAACCGTACGTGACGTAACGCCGGCCCCCGGTAGACAGAATACTGCGCAGGTTGGCGTCGTCTCCGCATGCGATCAGAACTCCGTCGGGCACTGTCCGCTCCACGAACATGGCGTAAGCCTCGCGGATCTTTTCAAAGGTATGGTAGTAGTCAACGTGCTCGAAGTCGATGTTGGTTATGATGGAAAAATGCGGCGCGAAATAAAGGAAAGAGCCATCGCTCTCGTCTACCTCGGCCACAATGTGTCGCCCGATACCCAGGTTAGCGTTATAGCCACCGTGGTTGACGATTCCGCCAACGAATGTCGTCGGCTTAAGCCCGGCATTGATCAAGAGCAAGGATGCCATCGAGGAAGTCGTGGTCTTGCCATGAGCCCCAGCCACGGTGATGCCGACCTCATTATTGACCAGCTGCGCCAACAGCTCGGCACGCTTGAGTACCGGCAGGTGCTGGCTTACGGCATAGAACATCTCGGGATTGGTGGTCTTGACCGCAGAGGAATAAACCACGCAGTCGGCGCCTTCCAGGTTGCGGATATCGTGGCCGATACTGATACGTGCCCCAGCGTCGCGCAGTTTTTGGGTCAGCTCGCTCTCCTTCAGATCCGAACCGCTCACCTTGTAACCCTTGGCCAGCATAAGAAGCGCCAGGTTACCCATGCCCATCCCGCCTATGCCGATAAAATGATAATGCTTGTAGACCTGCTTCTTTGTCCCTTTGCTGATCCTTGCCATGACGGTATCTTTCCTATAAAAAATATTACTTTCCGGGCTTGCACCCGGCGATCGCTTCGACCTCATCGGCCAAACACAGCGCCGCATCGGTCCTGAACTCGCCTTTCAAAGTCTCCTGGAAATCACGACGGGAAGATTTGTTTTCGCTTACCTTCAAAATCTTAGCTCCAAGAATATCCGAACTCAAGGACTTTTCCTCAATTATTGCAGCGCTGCCCGCGCACTCCAGTATCCGGGCATTTGCCAACTGGTGGTTCTTAGCCCCCAAGTAAGGAATGATCACCGCCGGCACTCCCAGCATGCCCAATTCCGTCACCGTGCCCGCCCCGGCTCGGGTCACCGCCAGGTCGCAGGCGGCGTAAGCCTCGTCGATGTTCTCGATAAAAGGACGCACATAACGGGCATTGGGCAAATTGCTGTATCCAGCCAGCACCTCTACCAGGGCAAGCTCGCCAGTCGCATGGATAACCTGCCAGTCCCGCGCCCATTCGTAATTGTGAAGCACTTCCAGTATGCATCCATTTATGCGCCGCGCCCCCTGGCTGCCGCCGAAGACCAGAATGATCTTCTTCTCAGGGTCCAATCCGAACTTTCGGGCCGCCGTCGCACGGTCGATCGCGTTGCCAGCCACGCGAAACGGTGTGCCTGTCCAAACCGCCTTTCCCTCGGGAAAATAACGCAGACTGCCTTTAAAACCAACGCATATTCGCTGCACCATGCTGGTCAGCATCCGGTTAGCCTCACCGGGCACCACATTTTGCTCATGGAACATGGCCCGACGGGCCATCAGGCGTGCCGCTAAGACGGCCGGAAAGGAACTGTAACCACCGAACCCCACCACCACATCGGGCCGGTAAGAGAGAACTTCCCGTACACAAGCCAGCACCGCTACAAACATATCCAGCACGGACAAGAATTTCTGCGTAAGGCTCTTGGCGACAAAACCACGCGCCCGGATGGCGGTCAATCGAAATCCCCGTTGCTGCAGCGTAGCGGCGGCTGAACCCAGCACGCCGATAAAGGCGACCTCATGTCCGCGCCTGCGCAGCTCCTCTGCTGCCGCCAACGCCGGGTAAATATGCCCTCCGGTACCGCCTGTAGCGATCAAGATCTTAACCATAACAATAACCTAACCGCCTATGTCCTGAGTACGCGAAACGTTCAGCACCAAGCCGATAGCAGCCATGTTAAATATCAGTGCAGAGCCGCCATAGCTAATAAACGGCAGCGGCAGCCCCTTGGTCGGCAAAGCTCCGATACTGACCCCAAAATTCACCACCACCTGTATGCTGATCATGACCAAAACACCCAGCACCAGAAAATATCCAAAAGAGTCGGTCGTCTGCTTCATGATCCGGGTTCCCTGCCAGATCAGAGCAGCGAACAATAGTACGACTGCCATGGCCCCCAAGAATCCCAGCTCCTCACCGATGATGGAAAAAATAAAGTCAGTATGCGCCGCCGGAAGATAGAACAATTTCTGCGCGCTCTTACCCAGACCAACACCCCAGACCCCACCCGACCCCAACGCTATCTGCGACTGAGTAAGCTGGAACCCAGCACCCTGCGGGTCGTTCCAGGGGTTTAGAAAGGTCACAACCCGCCGCAGACGGTAGGAGGCGGTCATTACCAAAAAGACCAAAACCGGTATCGCCAGGATGAAGATGGCGCCAATATGAATCTTGCGCCCTCCCGCGACCCAGAGCATGGAGATCGTGATAATAAAAACCAGTACCGTATTTCCCAGGTCGGGCTGCTTTATGATCAGCAAACACAAAAGGCACATCACCATCATCACCGGCACAAACCCCCGGCCGAACGATCTGAGCACGGCTTGTTTGCGTGTCAGGAAATCCGCCAGATAGACGATCAATGCCGGCTTGACGAACTCCGACGGCTGAAAGTTTATCGGCCCCAGGTTGAACCAGCGCCGGGCGCCGGAAGAGATCTTGCCAATCCCGGGAATCAGCACAAAGATCAGCATAACGATCGCCAAACCCAGCAGCGGCTTGCCCCATTTCTGCAGGATGCGGTAATCGATAGTCATTATCCAGAACATCAGCGCGGATCCGATAGCCACGAACATGAGATGCCGCATCAGGAAATAAGTGCTGTTATGCATAACCTCCTGGGCGTAGATTCCGCTCGAGCTGTAGATCATCACCACCCCCAATGCCAGGAGGATAATGAAAGTCATAAAAAAAGATATCCGTATATCACGCATATTTATCCCCGGTCTAGAGCCGGTTTACTATTTCCTTGAACACTCTGCCGCGCTCTTCAAAGTTGGTGAACATGTCAAAACTGGCGAACATGGGGCTTAGGAGAACCTTTTCCCCATGCCGGGCCTGTGCGCAGGCCGAACGGACCGCCGCCTCCATGTCGCTCTGATCTTCCAAAGGCACCACTCCCTCAAACGCTTGGTGCAAGCTTTGCCGCGCGACTTCTTCACGGGTGAGCACGATCATCTTGCGGACGGTCTTACCTACCAGCTCGCGCAGGACGGAATAATCCATACCCTTGTCGTGCCCGCCGCACAGCAGAATGATCGGTCCAGGCACATTGGACAGGGCCCAGCGTCCGGACTCCACCGTAGTCGACTTTGAATCGTTGATATATTCGACGCCATTTAGCAAGCGCACCTTCTCCAGACGATGCTCGACACCGGGAAAGGTTTCAAATACCCTGAGCGTAACTTCGTCAGGTACACCAACGATGCGAGCCACCTCCAGCACTGCCAAGTGGTCCGGGTTGCGCGTTTCTCCTTCGCGGTTAAAAAGGCGTACCTGGGAGCGGACTTCTCCGGCCAGTCGGCACACCATCTCGTCGCGGGCGTTCAGCACCACGAAATCCTCCGGTGTCTGATTCATGCAGATGCGCTTCTTCGCATCAAAATATTCCTGCATATCCGCATGACGGTCCAGATGGTTCTGGCTGAAATTAAGCAATACTGCGACACGTGGACGGAAAGTTTCGACCAACTCCAGCTGGAAAGAACTTATCTCCACCACAAAGTAGTCCGGAGTGTCTTGCGACAAGACGAAACGGGAAAACGGAGTACCGACATTACCGCACAGACAAACCTTCCGACCGCCAGCCTCCAGCACCCGGGCTATGAGCGTTACCGTGGTAGTCTTGCCGTTTGAACCGGTCACGGCGATAACCGGCTTTTTGCAATAGCGCCACGCCAGTTCGATCTCGCTCCAGACCGGGATGCCGGCCTCCTGCGCCCACCGGACCGGCTCGGCGTCCCGCTTTACACCGGGACTGGCCACCACCAGGTCGCTGTCCGTCACAAAACCCCGCGTATGCCCGCCGCTCTCGATGTCAATTAAACTGCGGTCCCCGACCTCGGCCAGCGCCTGCTCGATAGCAGCCAGCGGCTTGGCGTCAGTGATCTTCGGTCGTCCGCCGAGTTGCTGCACCAGGGTAGCCGCCGCGATGCCGCTTCGCGCGGCGCCAATAATAGTTACTTTCTTGTTCTTCAACTCCATATACCGACCTGCTCCGCTGTAACTAACGCATCTTTAGCGTCGTCAAGGTGAACAACGCCAGAATTATTCCCACTATCCAGAACCTTATAATTATCTTGGATTCCTTCCAGCCCAGTTTCTGCAAATGATGATGATAGGGCGCTATCAAAAAGATGCGCCGCCCTGTCAGCTTGAAAGACGCGACCTGCAGTATGACCGACAACGCTTCCCAGACAAACACTCCGCCGAGTATCCCCAGAAGCAATTCCTTCTTGATGAACACAGCGATGACTCCCAGCGTACCGCCCAGCGCCAACGCCCCTACGTCACCCATAAAGACCGTAGCCGGATGAGCGTTAAACCAAAGGAACCCCAGGCTGGCCCCCACCATGGCCGCACAAAATATCGTGAGCTCTCCCGTCCCGGGTATAAAAGGTATCAACAAGTACTGACTGAAGTTGGCATGCCCGGTAATGTAACAGAGAATCCCCAAAGTCAATGCCACCAGGAGCGTACAACCGATGGCCAAGCCATCCATCCCGTCGGTCAGGTTCACTGCATTGGATGTACCTACCACGACCAGCATGACGAAAAACATGTAAAACACACCCAGATCAATAGCGGCCTTCTTGAAGAAAGGCAGATCCAGCTGCGTGGATACATTCATTTGAAAATAAAGGTAAAAGCCAACAATGGCTGCCAGCAGCACCTGCCAAAGCAACTTGGAACGCGGGCTCATGCCTTTTGGATTGATGCCGGCGATCTTTACATAGTCGTCTATGAAACCAACTACTGCCAGCCAAAGCATGGTCAAGGCCGTCAGCAGTATGTAGGGATTGGATAGGTCGGCCCAGAGCGCCACTGCGGACAGGATGCTACCTACGATCAGGATACCTCCCATAGTTGGCGTACCCGACTTGGTCTGGTGGAACTCCTTTAACTGAGGAACATCCGGCCGCTCGGCCTTCTCCCCGAAACTCTTTCTCTTAAGCAGCCGGATGAACCACGGCCCGACCACGACGCAAAGCAGAAAGGTCGTAACCGCCGCCATACCGGCGCGGAAAGTAATGTAGCGAAAAATATTGAACGGGAAGAATTCGAACCGGAATTGCGACAAATAAAAAAACATCTCACTATCCTTTCAAATACTCTGTCAGACCCTGTACTACTTTCTCCATGCGCATACCGCGCGACCCCTTGACCAAGACCACGTCCCCCGGACGGAGGATGCCCTTGAGCTCCTCCAGTGCTGCCGCCTGGTCCGCCGGCTGGCGGACATCTGTTTCTGGACGCTGCGCCCGGGCTTCTAGTGCTATAAAATGTGCCAATCTCCCACAAGTCAATAAAACGTCCACGCCCTGCGCTGCGGCAAAGGCGCCTACGTCACGGTGCAGACGTTCCGCCGAATCACCCAGCTCCAGCATATCGGCGCAGACCACGACCGAACGTCCCTTGCCGCGCATATTCCCCAAAGTCTGCAAGGCGTTCCGGAAAGACAAAGGGTTGGCGTTGTAGGTGTCGTCGATTAGCGTCAGTCCTACCAGACGATGCACTACCTGTCTCCCTGGAGGCGTCCGGAAAGCCAGCAGCCCCCGGCGAACATCTTCTGTAGGTACGCCTAGCAAACGTCCACAGGCGATCGCGGCCAAAGCGTTGTAGACATTGCTTCTAGAAGGCGTCTTTATCTCGAAACGAGTCCCGTCCGCCACAAAAGAAATGCGACGGGCATCAGCCTCAACTTTACCGGCCTGCAAGTCTGCCGGCTTCTCCACGCCGTAACTGACCACCTTGTGCTCGGCTGGATCTCGTAAAAGTCCCGCCAGGAGCGCATCGTCCGTGTTCACAATTAGCGTTCCGCCGGCGGCGACATGTTTGGCCAGGGCGGCCTTCTCATGGAAGACCCCTTCCGGAGTACCCAGCCCAGCCAGATGCGAAGGTCCAACGTTGGTAAAGACCGCCACCGTAGGCTCGACGATACTGGCCAGCCAGTCGATCTCTCCTGGATGATTGGTGCCAGTCTCGATCACCGCCGCAGTATGTCCGGCCCGCAACCTCAAGAGCGTCGCCGGCACTCCAATATGGTTATTGTCCGTGCCCTTGTTATATAGCACCCGGTATTTTCTCCGCAAAACAGAGGCAACCAATTCCTTGGTTGTGGTCTTGCCAGCGCTACCAGTGACAGCAATGACCGGAATAGAAAACCGCCGACGGTGATAGCGCGCAATAAGGCCATAAGCCCTAACCGTGTCATCAACCCGGACCGCCGCAACATTGTTGGGCAAAGCGACATCCTTCCGGTCTACCAGCAGCGCGGTCGCGCCGGATTTCGCCGCCCCTGCCAGGAAGTCGTGACCGTCGAAATTGCCACCCCGCACCGCCACAAAAAGTTCTCCCCGGCCGATACTGCGAGTATCGGTAGATACGCCCCGGACCCGACTGCTCGAGGAGCCCTGCACCAGGACTCCGCCAGTTGCCTCCACGATCTCTGCCAGAGTAAAGCCTTTGAGGCGTACCATCACGCGGCCACACCTTTCTCCGCCAAAATTCCAGCCACAATATCTCTTTCCCTGAACTCGACGGTGCGGTCCTTAAATATCTGCTCCGTCTCATGCCCCTTGCCGGCCAGAAGCACAATATCTCCAGAAGCCGCCAGCGCCAGCGCCCTCCGTATGGCCTCTTTCCGGTCTACCACAACTTCATAATCATTACCGGAGAAACCGGCCACAATTTCCCGGATAATGGCCTCAGGATCCTCGCTACGAGGATTGTCAGACGTCAATATGGAATAGTCCGCCAGTTCACCTGCCGCCCTGCCCATACGCGGACGCTTGGTGCGATCGCGGTCCCCGCCGCAGCCGAATACCACGATAATCCGACGGTGAGGTACCTGCTTCAGGCACTGCAGAACGTTTTTCAGCCCATCGTCAGTATGAGCGTAATCGATAAAGACGCAATAATCGCGTCCGGTCTCCACCCGTTCCAGACGCCCCGGCACATGCTCTAACGACTCAATGCCCCGCTTGACCGTCTCCGGGTCCAAGCCTTCCGCAATCCCGGCGGCAAACGCCGCCAACATGTTATAGATATTGTGATACCCGATGAAATGCGTGCGCAGCTCAACCGTCTTGCCGGCGAACCGCACCTTGAACCGCGTGCCTCCGATTTCGACCTTTTTTATATCAGCCTGAAGATCCGCCGGAGACCGCAAACCGTAAGAAAACACCCGTGCCCGGGTCATGCTTAACAACCTGCGGCCGTACTCATCGTCGGTATTAATTACGGCATACGCGTCGGGACCCAGTCCTCTAAAGAGCCGGCTCTTGGCCTCGAAATAACCTTCCATGGTCTTGTGGTAATCCAAATGATCGCCGGTAAGGTTCGTGAAGATACCGCCGCGAAAGTCAATATTGTCCACTCGACCCTGGTCCAGCGCGTGCGACGAGACCTCCATCACCGCATATCCAATGCCCTTCGCGGCCAGCCCGGCCAGGAACTTCTGGTTATCCAGCAGCCCAGGCGTGGTATTACGTGAAGGAATAACTTCCCCGCCGATGCGGCAGTTGACCGTGCCCACCACCCCTGAACGCTTTCCGGCAGCAGCAATGACCGATTCCAGAAAATAGCTTATCGTCGTCTTGCCGTTGGTGCCCGTTATGCCAATGACCCTTACCCGAGAAGAAGGATGGCCATAGAAACGGTCCACCATGACGCGAAAAGCTGCCGACGGATCCTCCACTCCCAGGAAAGCAACTCCAGGATAACGGCCAGCAAAACGCGCTTCGGAAGCCCTGTCCAGCAGTACCACCTTGGCCCCGGCGGCCATAGCCGCCTCGATAAAATCGTCTCCGGTGCGAAGCGCGCCACGCATGGCCACAAACAGGCTACCGTGCGTCACTCTACGGGAATCGTCCCAGACTGCCGGCACCGCCAGCCCCCGCAAGGTCTCCGGCAATACGCCGCGATATACTCCGCTCACCAGCTCACCCAGCGTCATGTACCCGCACCTTTCCTGCCGGCGAAATACTTTAGGGCACTCTCCACAACCTCCTTGAAAACTGGACCGGCCACAGTACCGCCGTAATATGCCGGATGCGGCTCATCGAACGTTACCACTATGGCCAACTTCGGATCTTCCACCGGCGCGAAACCGATAAATGACGAAACAAACTTATTATGCGAATAAACCCCGCCCACGACTTTCTGGGCCGTCCCGGTCTTACCTGCCGCCGATATGTCGGTCATCTTGGCGGCCTGGCCAGTCCCGTTCTCTACAACGCCCCGCAATATCTCCTTAAGACGCCGGTCGGTCTCCTTACTGATGACACGCGACACAACTTGCGGATGGGACTCCTCCACCACGCCTCCGTTGGCGTCCCGTATAGATTTAATGTAATAAGGCTTCATGAAGACACCGTCGTTTGCAACAGCTGCGATCATCGTTACAAGCTGCATGGCCGTGACTGTCACCTCCTGCCCGATGGGCACAGCACCAATAGACGTCTTGGACCACCGCCCGACGGGCTTTAGAATACCATCCACCTCGCCGATCATGCCCACACCCGTCTTTAGTCCCACACGGTACCTGCGGGCATACTCGTAAATCTTGGCCGGCCCAAGCTTCTGGGCGACCTTGGTGGTACCGATATTGCTCGACTGCTCGATCACCTGGCGAAACGTCAAGTTGCCCTTGGGGTGCGCGTCACCCAAAATATGATTGGCTACACGATATTTGCCGTTCTCGCAAAAGATGATGTCATCTTCCTTTACAACGTTCTCCTCCAAGGCAGCAGAGGCGGTAACTATCTTGAATACCGACCCCGGCTCAAAGAAGAATGCGACCGCACGGTTGGTACGGCTCTCCACGCTGGTGGCGTCCGGCTGCCCTGGGTTAAAAGTCGGACGGTTGGCGAATGCCAGTATCTCGCCGGTCTTGGGATCCATCACGATAATGCTGGCCGCCCGAGCGTTATGCTTGCGAAAAGATTTTTCCAGGGCGTTCTCGGCAATGAACTGAATAGTCTCGTCGATGGTCAAAACCACGTCATGACCGTCCTTGGGCGGCACAAAGTCCTTCTCTATCATAAGGTCTCTCTGCCGGGCATCCCGCAAGAACTGCGCCATCCCCTTCTGTCCGCGCAGAAGATGGTCGTACTCGTATTCCACTCCCTGAAGTCCGATATTGTCGATATTGGCAAAACCTATCACATGCGCAGCCAGCACTCCATTCGGATAGAAACGCTTGCTCTCCTTGACAAAGCCAATACCAGGAATCTTTTTATCCTTCAGCTTGTCGTAGAACTCCGTCGGAATCTTGCGTGCCAGCCAGACGAAGTTCTTATCCTTTGCCAACTTCTTGGCTATCGCAGCACTACCACCCCCCATCGCCGCCGCCACCTGCGCCTGGGCTTTGGACTTTTGCTCGGCAGTCATGCTCTTGGGATCGGCATAAAGAGAATAAACCACCACGTTCAAAGCCATTGAACGCATATTACGGTCATAAATGGTTCCCCGCCGGGGCTCCAGTTCGACCATATGGTTATGCTGCTTCTGGGCCTTGTCCACCAGATATGCCGAACGAAAAATCTGTATTAGCGACAGCTTGACAGAAAAAGCAGCTAAACAGAGAAAAATGAATATAAAAATAAACCCGGCTCTGGAAGGATGCCTCTGGAAAAACAAGGTAGTGACTTTGGTTATAAAAGTTAATATTTATATTTATTTTAGAAGAAGAAGGCGCGAAATGAAGTGAAAAACCAAAAAAATTTTGCTCTACCGGGACCAAGCCTGAAACGCCCAACTAGTCTCAAACAGCTCAATCGTATCCGTCAATCTCAACAGACAACCATGCTAGCGGGACATACCGGGCTCACCCGCCGCAAAGGCCAGCGACATAACCTTCGAAACCAATCCTCCGGTTGTCTTGGCACCCGAAGCTATCATATCGGGCCAAGTCGGACGTTCAGCTGCCACTTCCACTATACGGTTACGGCCAACAAACTGGTACTGCTTGTTATCAGACAGCAACTCCCGTCCAATGTGGTCGGATGATTGTAACCGCAATATATCGTTACGGACCCGTCCGTTCACCTCCGCCAACTGTTCGAGATGCTGCTGGCGAACCTTGCCACGGTAGGCAAAATCGTATATCTTCATCTGCATATGTATATAAAGTACTGACATGACTGTCACGACGAACATTAACTTGAGAAAATGCGATATCTTCACACGATCCTTTCCAAGGCTCTCAAACGAGCACTGCGGGAACGAGGATTACCAATGACTTCCTCATCGCCCGGTCTTAATGGTTTCTTAGTCAAAATCTTGGCGCTGCCGCTACGTGCCAACTCTTTAAATTTCTCTTTTACGATCCGGTCTTCCAACGAATGAAACGCTATTACCACCAGGCGTCCGCCGATCTTCAGATATCGCGGAGCCGTATCCAAAGCCTTCTTGAGAACCTCCAGTTCCCGGTTTACCGCCATGCGTAACGCCTGAAAAGTACGCGTCGCTGGATGTAATGCCCCCCGCTGATACCCTCGGGGCAACGAGCGCAACACCAGGTCGGATAATTCTTTCGTCGTCTTGATGGCCCGCGCCGAACGCGCCGCTACAATATTGCGCGCGATCCGACGGCTGAAACGCTCCTCGCCAAGTCGCCAGATAAGATCTGCCAACTCCTCTTCCGGAAGCGAGTTCACAAGCTCGGTGGCTGAAAATTGCGCATCCTTATCCATGCGCATATCCAGCAAGGCCTCCTCGCGGTAACTGAATCCGCGCGAAGCATCGTCCAACTGCAGGCTGGAAACACCTAAATCTAAAAGAACGCCGTCCACTTCCATGATCCCCAGACGGTCCAGGACGACATCTATATCCCCAAAATTGCTTTTTACAATATCCAGTTGCCCTACAAAACCGGAAAGTCGCCTGTGCGCATGCGCAATGGCATCAGCATCCTGATCAATACCGACGATACGCCCCTTCGCCCCAATGATCCCCGCGGCCAGCGATGCGTGTCCGCCCAAACCAAGCGTGCAATCCACATAAACCGACCCGGCCCCCAAATTAAGAAGCCCCTCTACTTCTCGGGCCATGACCGGAATATGCTGCACAGTAACTGTCATGCAAAGTCGCCACTCCCCAACGCACAGGATGCTAGGCCATCACGAAATCAGTACCGGAAGCAACAAAACTTGGCACCTTGCGCTCCATAATCGCCTGCTCAAAACCGTCCCAGACCAGGGTATAATCTTCCGGATCCAACACTTCCTCCCAGTTACCCTTGATACCATTGCGAGCATAGATCTTGTGCTTGCCCTGAAAAACCAAATAAATCTTTGTTCGGCCAGTGTGTTCTTCCTGTGCCGAGCAAAATACACACTCGCAATGCGGCAACTCGACCATATGCTTAAAGAACAATTTGAAACGGGTATCGGTAATCATGGCCTACCTCCTGGCAAATGGTTTCCACTGCACTTGCAATGCAATCCTTACAAGTCGAACAAATGTTCGGCTGTCTGCTCAAAACCCGGAGATGATTTGCTGAAAAACTCCTGCCACGTGGCCTTGTCCCACACTTCTATCCTGTTAGATACCCCGATCAAAACCGTATGATCCTTTATGCAGGCAAAATCTTTTAAATACTGCGGGATAATAAAACGCCCCTGCTTGTCCGGCAGCACCTCGACCGCCCCTGAAAAAAATAGGCGGTTAAACATACGCGAGCTCTCCTTGGTGAAAGACAGCGCCTTAAGCTTCTGTTCAATGATCCGCCATTCAAATTCCGAGAACATAAACACGCAACGTTCCAGCCCGCGGGTAACGTAAAACTTCTCGATCGAATTCTCCTTGGCCACCTCGCGGAAACGCGCCGGCAGGATCAATCGCCCCTTGGAATCCAGATTGTGCGTGTATTCACCGTAAAACACCGCTGTTCTCCGTTTTTCCCGTCAGCCTGCCCATACACCACTTTGCACCACTTTGCACCACTGACATCCACAAGTATAGATGCCGCCCCTCATACTGTCAACTGGGAAAAGGAGGAAATATTAATAAAAAATATGTCCTCTTTTCGCACAATTCTCGACGACATATATCTAATATGTGGAGTCATAGTGGAGGGGAAAAGCGCGAAAGATTGAAAAATTAGAATAAAAAGAAATAAAAAAACGGAGCGCCTACCGGGCTCGTTAAACAAGCCGGCGACGCTCCGCAAGCAAACCACGGAACCTTACCAATTTACTCTGTAGCCAATCAAGATTATTTTAGTGCAGAAAAATATTCCCGGGCCGCGGCCACATCCTTACCGATCTGCTCCACCAGCGATTCTCCGTCGGGGAAACGCATATCGGATCGCAAACGTTTCAGCACATCCACATTGATCATACGACCGTATAACCCGCCCTTAAAATCAAAAATATAGACCTCTAAAACCAGCCGAGCACGAGCACCTTTGAACGAAGGCCTACGACCAATATAGAAAAGCGCATTCAACTGTTTTCCATCCACCGTCACTCGAGCTATATAAATTCCAGCAGGCAAAATAACAACGTTTTCCTGCTGTAAATTAGCCGTGGGAAAACCCAACTTTCGCCCCCGGCCATCACCATGGACTACCCGACCGATCACCGAATACGGCCTTCCCAGAAGACGCTCCAGGCCCTCCACACATCCTTTGGCCAATTGCTCCCTTATATAAGAAGATTTAATATAAGTATTATTTATCTTTTTAATACTTTTGGCCTCTAAAACAAACCCGCTCTTAACGCCCTGGGCCTTCAGCAACTTTATAGTACCCACCCGGTCATGCCCGAAATGAAAATCATCCCCCACCACTATCTTTTTGACCTTCAAACCCCTGACCAAATATCTTTCCACAAAATCCACCGGACGCAGTGCCGAAAAACGCTTGTTAAAAGAAACCACCAGACAGGCGTCGACACCTAGTTCGGAAATAATCTTTAAGCGCTGTGAAAGTGTGGTAATGTACGAAGAGAAACGCTCCGGGTGCAGAACCGCAACCGGATGTGGATGGAAAGTCACTACCATGCTGGTGCCGCCAATACGACGAGCCTCGGACACTGCTCGCCGTATAACTTCCTGATGCCCCAGATGCACTCCATCGAAGACACCGATCGCGGCTACTACATCCTTAAGCTTAGGCCGGGTTCTGCCCAACTGGCCAATCCCGTAAAACACCCGCATTGAAATCCTCCAGCTTCACCGCCTTGTCAATGGAAAAAGGCCCCACCTTGATCCTGCGGATCTGCGTGATACAGGCCCCGCAACCCAACAGCTCGCCGACATCTTCGGCGACTTGCCGCACATAGGTGCCTTTGGAGCATTCCAGGATAAATTCGGCAAAGGGACTTTGAAAATTCAAAAGCTCCAGCCGGTCTATCCGGACGCTTCGAGGCGCACGCTCCACCGCCACCCCTTTGCGCGCCAGCTTGTAAAGCCGCTCACCGTTGTGCTTGACCGCCGAAACCATTGGCGGGACCTGAAAAATAGAACCGGTAAAACTCTTAAAGGCCTCCTCAAGCATGTCCCGAGAAACCTTTTCATACGGACGGGTCGACAAAACCTCGCCGTTTATATCGGCGCTGGAAGTCTTAAGCCCCAACTGCATAGTCGCCGAATAGGCCTTGTCAAAAGCCACAAATTTGTCAAACAACCGGGTAGATTTACCCACAAGAATTACCAGCACACCCGTCGCCAATGGATCCAGCGTACCGGCATGGCCCACCCGCTTGATCTTCAGAATCCGCCTCACCCGGGCAACTACGTCATGCGAAGTCATGCCCGAAGGCTTATCTATTATTGCTATGCCTTCCGTCATAATGCCTTTCCTATAGCAGCCAAGACCTTGCTTTTGGCCTTGGTTAGTCCCTGGTCCAGAAAACCACCGCTCGCTTTCTTATGCCCGCCCCCGCCGAACTGGCCGGCCAGCCGAGCCACATCGAAAGAACCGCGACTGCGAAAATTAAGACGCGTTTTCTCCTTCCCCTGCTCGGTCAATATCACGATAACCTCCAACCCCTGCACGGAACGTAAAAAGGTAAAAACCTTATCTTTTAAGTCAAACTCATCAGAGACAGACCCCAAGTCCCGACCGGTCAGCGCCAGACAGGCCACGCGCTCTCCATAAAAAAGCTCCAGACGGTTCATCAACGCCAAAAATGGCTTGAGATCTCGCCGGGGTAAAGTCTCATAGGCCTGTCCGTACATATCACTCACGGAAAACTTGAACTTTAGCAACTCGGCTACCACCGTATGGGTATGCGAACTTGTGCAATCAAAACCAAAAGAGCCGGTGTCGGTCAGTATGCCCAGGTAAAGGAGCATGGCAATATCTTTGGTAAAATGGCACTTTGCCTTTTTCAGGAGCCTAAAGAGTATCTCCGACGTGGAAGAATATTGCTCCTCTACCAGGTTAAGGTCGCCAAAATTCTCATTTGTGCAGTGATGGTCGATATTAATCACCTGCACACCCGGCCTTATCAGACGGGCCACGCTGCCCAAGCGTTTCAGGTCGCCGCAATCCAACACTACCAGGACTTCCGCCGCAAAAGCACCATGCTTAACTTCGTCGAACTTCTCATAAAGAGATATCCGCGGCACAAAATTCAGCCAAGACGGACAGTCATCCTGGTTGACCATGCGAACCTTCTTGCCCTGCGCTCGTAGAAAAAGCGTCAACGCCAACGCCGCCGCCACCGCATCCGGGTCGGGGTTGACATGCATGCTGACAATAAATTTATGATGCTTCCTTAAAGACTGAATGATCCGCCGTTCCATTATTCCTCCTCCGACATTGCGCTTTCCTGCTGGTCCTTGCCGGAACCGCCAGCCTCACGCCCTTCACGCTCCCGACGGATACCTTCCAACGTTTGGGACATGCGGAAAGACTCCGCGATCGTCTTGTCGTAGACAAACTTGATCTCCGGCATGTGCCGTATATCGACCCGCTCGCTCAAAAGCTTCCGCACCCGCCTCCGGGCCGAATCCAGTCCAGCCTCTGCAGACTGCACAGCCCGCGGGTCGTCCGCCAAAAGACTGAACCCGACATGGGCCCAGCTCAAATCCTTGCTTATATCGACATAGGTGATCGTGACAAGACGGATTCGAGGGTCGCTCACTTCCCCCAGCAAGATCATGTTGCCTATCTCGCGCTTGAACAACTGATTCAACTTCTCCATGCGACTCATATCGTATCAACCTCTCGAAATCATCTCACGTTCCAATACCGGCAACCAACTATCCCCATCCGCGATGGCGGCCGCCAGCACCAAGGCTTCCGGCGACGCCTTTTTGAGAACTGACGACCCTAAAGTTGCGTCCAGCATAACAGGAACAGCGACGAATTGCAAAATTTCCGCAATCTTTCGTTTATCCCCCCGACCGACGCCAAGATGGGTCATGACACCAGTCGCCTCTCGGGCCGCCAACCCAACCAGAAGGGCCGCCAGATGTACGCGCCAAAGAATACTTCCACGCCGGAGCAGCGGTTCCCGATAACGGGTCAGCAACACCGCCGCCTGTTCCACCGCATGGAACCTACTGGCAGTCGGAGGCCAACCCTTCGGCCACCAGCCCCCAAGCTCATACAGTCGCTTTAGCGCCGGGAGAGGATCCTCCTCTTCAAGTATGCGGCGGAATTCGTTCCAGTAACGGACCGGAGCGATGCTAGCAAAGCTGTCTTCCTGCAAGGCTTCCTTGAGCGCTTCCCGCGTCGGTTCAGATAAATGAAAGCTAAACCTCTGTTCGTAACGGATTGCCCGCAATATTCTGGTCGGATCATCAACAAAACTATTCGCGTGAATGACCTTCACTACGCCTCGACGCAGATCTCCCAGCCCGCCGAGCTCATCGTGTAATTCCCCGCAGTTTGAGGGCAATATAGATACGGCCATGGCGTTAATAGTAAAATCGCGCCGATAGAGGTCTTCCGTCAACGTGCCAGGATGCACCTCAGGTAGCGCACCTGGCCGGCTGTAGGCCTCACGCCTAGCAGTGACCACGTCAAACCTGGTGCCATCCGGCCTCTCCAGAACGGCAGTGCCAAATCGAGGATGGGTACGCAAAGCGGCACCAGTCCGGCCAGCCCAGACCCGGGCAAAGGCGATGCCGTCTCCCTCCACCACCACGTCTATATCCAGGCTGGGACGACCAAGTAGCAGATCCCGAACCGCTCCGCCTACCAGAAAAACCCGCAGTCCACGCTCAGCGGCGAGCCCCCCAGCCAGCCTTAGCTCTGCCTCGGCCTCCGGACCAAGTTTTCTCAGATCCAGTCTTTCCACTTGTCTCAGCCCCTTGGATGAAATTTCTTATGTATCGTACGCAAGCGTTCTTTGTCGACATGCGTATAAATCTGTGTGGTGGAAATATCTGAATGCCCCAGCATTTCCTGCACACTGCGCAAGTCTGCCCCGTGCTCCAGAAGATGTGTCGCGAAAGTATGCCGCAAAGTGTGCGGCTTGATCGTCTTTTTAACGCCGGCCTTGCGGGCGTAAAGCTTGATCTGTTTCCAAATACTCTGACGTGACATTTTCTTCCCCAATCGGCTAACAAAAAGGGCATCGGCAATACGACCCCGTAATATCTTACGCCGGCCGCCTTCAATATATTTGATCAGCGCCTCCACTGCCCGCTTACCGACGGGAATTATCCGCTCCTTACTCCCCTTACCAATGCATCGGACAAAGCCTACCTCCAGGTTGACGCTATCCGTTTTGAGGCCCACCAATTCCGAAACCCGTACCCCGCTGGCATAAAACAGCTCCAACACCGCACGGTCCCGCTGGCTTTGCCAGTCGCGACCCTGCGTGGCCTCCAGCATGGCATCGACCTCCTTCTGCGACAGCACATCGGGTATTCGCTGCCATATCTTGGGAGTATCGATCAGGTCGGTAGGGTCTTCCCGGGTAAAATTCTCGCGCACCAGAAAACGGTAGAACATCCGGATGGCCGCCAGACTGCGGCAGATGGAAGTCGTCGACAATCCAGCCTTTTTCTGAGACTGCATATAGGCTGTAATCATTTCACGCGTCACCGTCTCCGGCGACTTTACCCCCTGGCTGGCCTCCTGGTAACGGGCAAAGGCCTCCAGGTCACGGCCGTAAGCGGCCAAAGTATTCCTGGCAAGACCACGCTCGACGGATAGATAACTTAAAAATTCTGCGATAAGGGCTTTCATTGGGTCACTTCAACAGCTTGTCGACCATATCCGGCTTGAAATTACGGCGCAAATCCCGCTCCACCGCCTTAAGCTCGCCAGAGACAACGTCGTAACGACGCAGGCTGAAAGGCTTGTCCAGAACTTCCATTTCACCCTGCACCCGGGACTCTAGCTTTTGCAGATCCACCTTTTGCATTTCCGGCAGCAAGGCCGCCATGGAATCCATACGTGCTACAATCTGTGATAGCAAGTAGCGCTCACGCTTCACATTTCCGTCCCGGCCCAAGGAACTCCAGAGGTCACTGAAATACCCCTTGAGCATAGCGTAATGCTCGCGGTAACGCTCGACGGGCGCATATACGCGCGGGGCGTACTCCTCGGGCTGCAATACCGGCACTACGTCTTCCTTGGAATCACTGGACTTGCTTTTACGTACAAACTTGCGGCGTAACGTGGTACAACCGGCCATCGAAACCGTCAGGAACACCGCCGCCAGACACATTACCGCCGCGCTACGGCGGCGTCTTTCAACCGATAACATCATGAAGCATCTCCTCAAACTCTTTCTCTTCGATTATTCTTATACCCAGCTTACTGGCCCGGGCAACCTTGGACCCAGGAGCCTGTCCGGCCACCACCCAATTGGTCCGCGCGGTAACCGTGGCAGATACCTCGCCTCCCAGCGACTTTACTAGCTGGGCCGCCTGCGCACGCGTCCGGTTGGCCAGCTCGCCGGTAAACACAAAGACCTGGCCTGTCAGCCTGCCTTGGGCCAATGGAACATCCGGCTCATCCATCCTAACGCCAGACTTCTTCAACCTCTCCAATAGCTTCCGCGTCTCCGGCTGCGCAAAAAATCTGACCACTGCTTCGCTGCTGACCTCGCCGATCTCCGGGACAGCCATGAGCGCTTCCGGTCCTGCACTGACGATCCCATCCATCGTACGGAACTCCCGCGCCAAAAGCGCCGCCGCCTTCTCGCCGATATTCGGGATACCTAAGCCCAATACCAGACGGGACAACGAACGCCCCTTGCTCGCCTCAATGGCTTCTAAGAGGGCTTCCACCTTCTTGGCCGCGAAAAAATCCAGCTCCAGCAGATGCTCCGTGGTCAAATCGTAAATATCCGCTACCGATCGCGCCAAACCGCGGTCTATTAGCTGCCGGACCACCGCTTCCCCCATCCCGACGATATCCATGGCATTGCGCGAGGCAAAATGTAACAAACGGCGTTCGAGTTGCCGCGGACAGTCCGGGTTAACGCAGCGGTATTGTACAGCTTCCCCGTCGCGGCAGATAAAATCCTCCCGGCATGACGGACAGTTGGTCGGCAAACGCCTAAGTTCCCTTCTGTCGCCTCCTGGCTCCACCACCTTGACTATTTTCGGGATAACGTCGCCGGCCCGCTCAAGCAGTACACGGTCGCCCTTGTGCAACCCAAGGCGGTCGATCTCGTCAAAATTATGCAGTGTGGCCCGGGAGATCACCACGCCGCCGCAGGGCACCGGCTCCAACTCCGCCACCGGCGTCAACACTCCCGTACGACCAACCTGCACCACAATATCATTAACCCGCGTAGTAGCCTGGTAGGCCTGGAACTTGTAGGCCACAGCCCAGCGCGGACTCTTCATGGTCTCACCGAGCTCACTTTGCCAATCCAGACGGTTGACCTTGACGACCACCCCGTCGACGTCGTAACTTAAAGTTGGCCGTAGTGCTTCCAGTTCTCGGCAGGCTTCTCTCAAAGCATCAAAGCTGCTACACAAACGGTTGTGAGGGTTGACCGCAAACCCGAGTCGCCGGGCCAACTGCAAGAAATCCCAGTGCGTCTTTATCTGGCCCGCCCCTTCAAGCCGACCGCAGGAATGGACGAAGAACCTCAGGTTACGCTTGGACGACTCAGCCGGGTCCAACAACTTGAGCGAACCGCTCGCGGCATTACGTGGATTGGCGAAAACTTCGCTGCCGGACTCGCGCCTAATTAAGTTAATCCGATCGAAGTCAGCCCTATCCATATAAACTTCACCTCGAGCCTCCAGCAGCCTCGGGGCCCCACCCGAATCTGCGCCGCAAAACAGAGGAACCATCCTCATAGCTCGGATATTATGGGTAACATCTTCGCCGACCTCGCCATCCCCACGCGTCGCCCCCACGGTCAAAACACCAGCTTCGTAGAGCAAAGAAGCGCTAACGCCGTCGATCTTAAGCTCGGCCACGCATTCCACCCGATCTACACCTAAACGACTGGTAACTCGGGCATACCAATCCCGTAATTCGTCCGCGGAATAGGTATTGTCCAAAGAAAGCATCTTCAGCTCATGCCGTACTGTCCGCACTCCTGACGGCACCTTGACGCCTACGCGCCGGGTGGGTGAATAAGGCAGAGTTAATTCGGGATACTTCTGCTCCAGAGCGAGCAGACGGTGCATCAAAGCGTCATATTCCTGGTCGGAAATGGTGGGCGCATCGAGAACATAATAATTGTAATTATGCTGCTCGATCTCCCGGGCAAGCCGTGCGATCTCTTGTTTTGCCTGATTCCTGTCCATGGATCATCCGGGCTCAAAAGGCGATCTCAAATACCGTGTACGACGCGGCCCGCGGAGTCTTCCGGACCTTGGCACCCTGAATATTTCCCTTGAAGAAGGATTTCAATCTGGCAAGCAGTTCAACCAGGTCCGACTCTTCACCCTCGGCAAGCATCTCAACCGAACCGTCAGGCAGATTCTTGACCCAGCCGGTAACTCCCAACTCCCGGGCAAAGTCGCGAGCCGTGAAACGGAAACCGACACCCTGGACATGACCGGTAAAAATAATATGATACTGCTCCGTCATCGACCCATAATCTCTTGTTTCAGGGACCCAACCAGAGCCAGCGCTCCAAACATGACAAACAGAAGCCCCAACCCCATCTTTGCACAGTCGACAGCTGGCACGGAATTTTTCTCTACTATCGACATAGTCGGGTCACGCGGGTCGTAGCGGACATCAATCTGCTGGCCCACCGGGTAGCGTTTCAAGGCGGACTCAACCGAACGCACATCTTTAGTATAATCGTCGTGCAATCGGATACTGTGCCCCATGTACTCAATATTATTCGCTGTATATACGTACCAGATGCGCGCGAGATATCCCTGCTCGAACGTATCGCCACGGTCCGGCCAACGTTTTTCCAGCTCAGCAGAAATTACCTTACCTGGAGTGATCGGCCAGCCACCGCTGCTCTGGACAAAATATACATCATGGAAAGCTGGCAAGAAAAGATATGCCCCGAACAGGATAAAAAAGACGCTCCACACATTGGCAGGATTGCCCACCGGCCCTGTAACTTCAGGAATTCGATTCATAACAATCCTCCCCCTAAGGAATTGTCTTGAATATATATGGTCGGGAGGGGGGGATTTGAACCCCCGACCTCAACGTCCCGAACGTTGCGCGCTAGCCACCTGCGCTACCTCCCGATATAGAACCAGCAAAGCGGGCATATATTAACATCGAGAATATAATACGTCAAATTTATAGATGTTCTTTGTAAATGGCGACAAAATTAGCCATCAGTCAAACAACGCCTACGGAAATGACCTCCTTAAAAACTACGGCCTTTAACTGTTACACCTATCGCCCATTTCCTTTCAATAAAATCGTTTCGTCCACATAAACCAGATAGGGACCGTACGTGCCCCGCTGGTAGATACGTCCACGATAGTCCATAGTAGCGGGACCTTCCGTACCTTCTTGCACGATAAGACACGGTTCCGGCTCACCGCGAGGATATGGCAGGCGGCCTGAGGCATTGTCGACCATAATGTGTTCAATGCGAAAGCTAAAGCCATCCGAGCGCAACAGGCTCCAAAGCGGATACTCGATGACGCCCGAGAGAAAACCTATCTCGCGGCAACCGTTGTCCCGTTGCAACTGTCGTCGGATAAATCTTACGTTATAACTCAAATCGTCCCGCAAGACCTTGCCGAACCGACCGAAGATCAGCTCTTCCTGGGAGGTGTAAAATAGCCCGCGGGAGAATGACAACGTGTCATCGGTAATTAGCGACCAGACAGTTTCGTACTCAGCCGGATAAGCCGCCTTGAGGCGTCCGCGCATTTCCGCGGTCACCATATTAAGATAACCCGCCCGCCCTTCTTTTTCACGAAAATATCCGTTACGCTGCAGCCAGTCAAATATCTCGCCTCCGCGCTCGACGCTTCGCGACAGTCCAGCTTTGGTAAGCGCCCCTGAAGGAAGAAGCGAACGCTGCTGATTAAATAACAATGGCAAAAGCGCTCCAATGCACATTCCAATGGCGACCAGAGACGCCAAGTAAGAACGCAATTTCGAACCACGACCAACGATCGTCACAGCGGCCGCGGCCGAAAATAAAACAAAGAACGGCAGATGGAATCGGGATATCCAGACTTGCCATTTTACTAAAGCGCAGAAAAGCAGCACCGCCAGCGCCAAGGCAGCCGTGAAAGACAGCACCGATACCCGTCCTGGAGGATCCTCTCTCTGGCTCTTGGCCCTATTTATCAACCGGTAGACCGCCAGCCATAACAAAGAACACACCGAAAAAAGATAGACCCACGAGTGAACCGGATTTGTCGCCAAATCCTCAAGGACTGGCGCCGAGAGCCAAAGCAGAAACGGTCCGCCCGGTACGGTAAAACGCGGGTCGTTGACATCCAGACCAATCCAGGCGTGTACACGCTGCACTGCCGAAAGTAGCGCGGCGTTCCATTGATCCGAAGGTAGGGCTAGCTGGGTCGCCACCCCGCGCACCGCGCTGGACAAAATTCCACGGACGTCCACACAATCTACCCCCGCTTTGCCGACTAACTTCATTTCTTGAAAGGGATGGGGAGAAAGTTCCGCCATCCGGTGAAGGAACGCAGCGTTGACTGCCAGTACCACTGCTAAGACAAAGAACGCCAACGCGATCTTTTGCCGGACACTCCAACGGACCCGCAACAGCGCCCAGAGCAGGAACGGCACCGCTACTATGACCGCCAGAGCCTTGGTGAAAGTCGCCAGTGCAAAGGCGAGCGCGCACAGCACTCCCCATCTTCGACGGCCAGTCTTGATCAACAACAGTGCGAATACCGCCACACAAACCGCCCACAGCGTCGCCAGGTAGTCGTTCTGCGTGCCGGAAGACTGCAGTATTCCCATCGGCAAGGTGGCAGTGAATAGCACCGCTAGAAGCTGCCCGCGACGGTTCCCACCTAACATTTCCGCCAAAAGGGATACGCCGACCAGCGAAGCCAGCATGGCGTTCCACTGAGCCAGGCTGGCCCAGTAATCCGCCCCACCCAAAATGTAGGTCTGCAGAATAGCGTACTCGGCGAACGGTTGTACCATCAACTGCAGCAGTATATGCGTCGGGTAATTGTCCACAGTAGCGTTGGCCGCCCAGTGCGCCACGCGCGACATGTGGTAGATCATGGAATCATAATTGTTGGGAGGAGCCACCAAGGCGATCACGCCGGTAACGGACACAATGACCCCCACCGCGGTGAGTATAAGGATATCCCAAACATTTAAGGAAGGAAAAGAAGGCAGCGCCGTAGATGTCCGGGCTCGGATCCGGCGTACAAGCACCAGCCCGACCAGAACCACGGTCGACCAGCACGCCACTAGCGGCCACAAGGCCAGGGCCTGAAAAACACTGAGGATTTCAGTGAAGAAAACTATGAGCACGGCCTGCACGACCTGCGCCGCCAGCAAGGCCTCTCGGATGCGCAGTCCCGCGCGCATCCACACCGCCCACAATAGGAAGAAGGCTAACCAGAAGATCAGTTGCATATCTCAACGAAAAGAAGAAGGGACCTCTTCTCCTTGATTAAGCACATGCCGTTAAATCAGCAGGACCACTTGGCGATCCAGCACCACGTCACAGGCCCGTGTCCCAATAGCCGCAGTGCACGAGACCAGCGCCGACATCATTCAAGCCGCTCTCGACGGCTATGGGAATATAGGAAAGCAACCTCCAAGCACTTGTTTGACAGGGTACTAGACCTCCTTGATCCCGAAACCGATCTCAGCCTCGCAGACCAGCTCATCCTTGACGAAACACTGGCCAGCCAGGAAACCCACTTTGGGCAATAGCTTGACCGTCCGGATCTCGATACGCAACTGGTCTCCCGGCGTAACCACCTTGTGGAACTTGGCAGTACTCTTGGCCAGGTAGTAGATCAGGTCCTTGCCCTGCATGTTCTTGGAATAGTAAAAATAGATGCATCCCGCCTGGGCCATGGCCTCTATCATCAACACGCCCGGCATGACCTTCTCCTGGGGGAAATGCCCCTGGAAATGCGCCTCGTTGACGGAAACGTTCTTGATCGCCACCAATTTCTCGTTGGGGACCAGCTCCAGCACGCGGTCGATCATGAGAAACGGAAAACGATGTGGGATGATCTTCTGGATCTCCTGGATATTCAGTTCCATAACCTAACCTTTCGCTTTCAGGATATATTTGGCCAGCAGGTCAGTCTCGATGTTGACCTCGCCACCGGCTTTCTTGAGGCCGATTGTAGTGACTTCTAGGGTGTGCGGGATAAAATAGACCGCGAACCAGTCGCGCTTGACCTCGCCTACTGTCAGACTGACTCCGTCGATCGCTACCGATCCCTTGGGCACCAGGTAACGCATCAGATCCCGCGGGACCGTCAGCCGGTACTCCACGTAATTGGGCAGGGTCCGAATATCGCGGATGCACCCCACAGCGTCAACATGCCCGGTGACAAAGTGTCCGCCTATGCGTGCCTCGGCCTTCATGGCCCTTTCCAGGTTGACCGCACTGCCCGGCTTAAGATTCCGCAACGTTGTGGCGTCCAGAGTCTCTTTCATCAGGTCAAAATGGAAACAGCCACCCTTAAATGAGGTAACCGTCAGGCACACCCCGTCCACGGCGATACTGTCACCCTTGCGCACGTCGGTGAAAGCCTTGGGCTTCACTACTGATAGCACAAAAAGATTCTCACGTTTCTCGACAGATTTTACTCTGCCGGTAACTTCCACTATTCCGGTAAACATAGCTCTATGAAAACATCCTTTCCTGTACGTTGCAACGACACAATTTTGAACTCCGGCGCCAGGGCCACCCTGGCCACGTCAAGACCCGCCACTGAAGCTTTGGCCCGCTCATCACCCACAACCTTGGGAGCAATATATACATGCCAGCAGTCAACCAGCCCTGCCTTAAGCGCGCTGCCAATAACAGAGGCACCACCTTCGATAAGGACACTGGTTATCCCCTCCCGGGCAAGCTCGCGCAACAACCATTTCATGTCGACCCTGCCGGAACGCTTCGGATAGAGCAAGACCAGCGCCCCTGCCATCTCCAGCCGCTTGCGGGCCGATGCAGGAGCCCGATGAGTAGTCGCTATGATGACCTGCCCTGGCTCACTGTTCTTAAGCAGGCGAGCGTTGGCCGGAGTACGCAGCCGGGAATCCAGCACGACCTTACGGATACGACTGTCCGGCGCGTCCAGCCTAGGATCGTCGGACAAGACTGTGCCCACTCCCACCAGGATCGCGTCGAAAGCATTGCGTTTCCGCCGGGCAAAGGCGCGGGACTCCTCGCAAGTGATCCAGTGCGAATCGCCCGAACGCGTAGCGATCTTGCCGTCCATCGTCTGGGCAGACTTGGCGACCACGAAAGGCATCCCCGTCTTCATATATTTGACAAACGCCTGGTTAAGGCGCGCGGCTTCCTCGGCTCCGACGCCAGTGACGACCTCCACCCCGGCCTTGCGCAACATGCGTAACGACTTGCCATTGTTGACCGCGTTTGGGTCGACCATGGCCACCACCACCTTGCGGATCCCGGCGCTCAGGACTGCATCCACGCAAGGCGGAGTACGTCCCCAGTGGGAACAGGGCTCCAAGGTTACGTACATCGTAGCGCCCTTAGCCCGGGCGCCGGCCTTACGCAGCGCCATCACCTCGGCATGATCGCCGCCGCAAAAGCGATGCCAGCCCTCGGAAACAACCCGTCCGCCCCGGACAATCACACAGCCCACCATCGGATTAGGCGATGTCTTGCCGCGCCCGCGCCCGGCCAAAACCAAGGCCCGCCGCATGAATTTATCGTCGGAAGAGATCTTCATCATACTGTACGCCTCTGAGCGGCCAGGGCCTTCATCTTCTCCAGGTGAACACCGGGCAGAAAGGCCTTGCCGATATAGGTACTGGTCTTGCCCTTGCCGTGAGAATCGGAGCCGCCGGTGACCAGCAGGCCGTGCTTCTGCGCCAGCCCGACGTAAAAATTCGCGACCGCCATAGAACAATTGGGATAATAGGCTTCCAGGCCATCCAGGCCAGCCTTGACAAAGGCCGGTATAAGCTCGTCGCGCTGTGTCAGCATCGGATGCGCCAACACCGCGATACCGCCGGATTCGCGTATAAGACGGATGGCCTCGAAAGGAGTCTGCAAATATTTGGGGAAATATGCCGCTGCGCCTTCGCCCAGGTAGCGCTCGAAGGCAGCTTCCAGAGAAGGCACCGCCTTCTTGGCCACCAATATCTGTGCCAGGTGCAGTCGTCCCACCGCATCAGAGCGGGTCAGACCAGCCACCTCTTCAAAAGTCACGCCCCGCACGCCCAGCTCCGCCAGCCGGGCCACCATCTTCTTCATGCGATCCACCCGCACTTGCCGCATCTCGCGGAGCTTTTTCACCAACGGACTGTCATTCAGGTCAAACAGGTAGCCCAAAATGTGGATGTCCTTGCCGTGGTAGTCGGAAGACAGCTCCACCCCTGCCAGAACTTCGATTCCGGCGGAAGCGGCTTCCCGCATGGCCGGAGCTACGCCATCGACGGTATCGTGGTCGGTTATACCGACCGCAGACAATCCGGCCTGGGCGGCCCTGCGTACGACTTCTTCCGGCGTATCACTGCCGTCGGAGAAACAGGTATGTATATGGAGATCAGCGTAACGGTCGCTCATGTGGAGAAATGCCGCACAGGGCGGACTACTTACTCCTCGTGGGGTTGGTCCGTGGCAACTACGGGCGCGACTTCCTTTTTGTGGATCTTGTCGAGGATACCATTGACGAACTTGCTGGATTCCAGGTCGCCGTACTTCTTGGCCAGTTCGACCGCCTCGTTAATAGCGACCTTGGGCGGGATCCCTGAGGCAAACTTGAGCTCGTAGACCCCCATGCGCAAGATGTTGCGGTCTATGACGGCCATCCGGTTGAGCTGCCAGTTCGTGGCGTATTCGGAAATCTTATCATCGATAGTCTGGCGGTTCTCCCAAACTCCTTCGACCAACGGCACCGCAAAGTCCCGCACTTCCTTTTCGTGCTCAGGCTCCTGCTCCCAAAAGAAAGCCGCTGTCTTATCCGGCGTGCGTCGGGTCATCTCAACCTGGTAAAGTATCTTCAGGGCACATTCCCTGGCCATGCTGCGTTTTCTCATAATGTCTCAGTTCTTTCTGAAGACTTCCACCATCTCGATGGCCACCCTGGCCGCCGAGGCACCCTTGTTGTCACGGTCCCCTACCTTGGCGCGAGCCTGACAAAGCGCCACAGTGTCCGCAGCCAGCACTTCAAAGACCACCGGCTTACCGGTACGCAGGGCTACTTCCTGTGCCCCGCGAGCGGTTTCGGCGGCAATCAATTCGTAATGCAGGGTCTGCCCGCGTATGATGGCCCCCAGACATATAACCGCTGATATATTCTTCCGCATTGCCATTTTCATAGCTGTCACTGGTATCTCAAAAGCCCCAGGAACCCTAACTACCTGAACTTCGCATTCGCAAACTTTGTTACGGGAGAATTCATTCAGGCAAGCTTGCAGCAACTGTTCCGTGATGCCTTCATTAAAGCGGGAAACAATAACCGCGAACCGCGGCTTAGAGGAGCATTTCAGATGGACAGATTTCATAGGGCAATGTCGGAAAATACTGAATTAAACTCCCGGTACCCTTTCGCAGCTCCGGGAACCTGACCAGAATCCAAAACCGGCACGGCTTTACAGCCAGTGTCCGAGCTTTTCCTTCTTGGCCTGCAGGTACTTCTTGTTACGCTCGTTATGCGGCACGCGCAAAGGTACGCGCTCCACCACCGTAAGACCGTACCCCTCCAGCCCCACGATCTTGCGCGGGTTGTTGGTAAGGAGCCGGATCTGCTTGACCCCCAGGTCCACCAGGATCTGCGCGCCGATACCGTAGTCGCGCAAGTCAGCCGGAAACCCCAAAGCTTCATTAGCCTCGACGGTATCCATACCCTTATCTTGCAAAGCATAAGCCTTAAGCTTGTTCAAGAGACCGATGCCGCGACCTTCCTGGCGCATGTATAAAAGAACACCGGCACCTTCCTTGGCTATCTGCCGCATGGACTCGTTTAGCTGGTCATTGCAGTCGCAGCGCAACGAATGAAAAACGTCGCCGGTAATACACTCCGACTGTACACGAACCAGTACCGGCATGGTGCCGTCAATCTTTCCCATAGTCAAAGCAATATGCTCAGCGTCCTGGATCTGTGAACGGTACATGATCATGTGAAAGTCGCCGTACTTGGTAGGCAGCGTCACGTCGACCTCGCGCTGGATAAACTTCTCGTTCTTACGGCGGTATTCGATAAGGCTGTCAATGGTGCAAATCTTTATATTGTGTTTTTTAGAGAACGACAAAAGGTCCTGTGTGCGCGCCATGGTGCCGTCGTCGTTCATGATCTCGCAAATTACTCCGGAAGGATACAACCCGGCCATGCGGGTCAAGTCAACTGCGGCCTCAGTGTGTCCGGCACGTACCAGCACTCCGCCCTTCTTCGCCCTTAACGGGAAAAGATGGCCCGGCGTGACAAAATCCTTGGGCTGGGCTTCGGAGTCGATAAGCAACTTTACGGTATAGGCACGGTCGGCAGCGGAAATCCCGGTAGTAACGCCATGTGCCGCGTCCACCGATATCGCCCAACCGGTATTACAGGGTTGATGTACCTGGTTCTTGGCGTCCTTCATAGGATGCAGCCCTAGCTTATCCAGACGCTCGGCCTCCATAGGTACGCAGATAAGGCCCCGGGCGTAGCGGGCCATGAAATTGATAGTATCCGGCGTGATGAACTCAGCCGCTATCAGGACATCGCCCTCGTTCTCTCGGCTTTCATCGTCCATGACGATGATCATATGACCGGCCTTCAGTTCTTCCAGTATCTCGGGGATTGAATGGAACATTGACATATCCTTTGGATAATTCTTAATATATAAGGACTTTACTCGCTCCTACCGACGGAACTACCGGATCCGGCACTGCCGATGGACAAGACCGGACCAACACCTGTGCTGCGATCTGATTTGGGGGTCATATTAAGAGAAACGGAAACCCTTGTCAAGCCATTTGTCCCCCCGTATAATCCCCCTGCAAAGGTAGGAATTGACCATGACCATACCCCGTATCATAGCCCAAAAATTAATAGACCAGCACCGTACTCTCGCCGTGGCCGAGTCCTGTACCGGCGGCCTTATCTCCAAGACCCTGACCGATATACCCGGCAGTTCGGCATTCTTCGTGGCTGGTTTTGTGGCCTATGCCAACTCCGCCAAGGTCAACTTCCTGAAGGTGCCATCCGCCTTGATCGAGCGACATGGCGCCGTAAGCGCCCCGGTGGTCCGTGCCATGGCCTTGGGTGCTCGGACCGTTACCGGCGCCGACTGCTCTGTAGCCGTTACTGGCATCGCTGGGCCTACCGGAAGTACAACAAGCAAGCCTGTTGGCCTGGTGTTCCTGTCTGTTTCGTACAAAAGACGCACAATAGTAAAACGCTACGTATTTAACGGCACTCGCGGCCAGGTCCGGCAACAGGCCGCTGCCACCGCGCTGGAAATGCTGGCGGCTTGTCTCCAATAATCATAAGTACTAACTATGAGCAACCTGATACGCGCTTTCATAGCCGTAGAGCTCGACCCCGCGATCCGGCAAGAACTAGCCCGCTTGCAGCTAGTACTGCAACAAAAGCTGCCAATTGAAAACGGCATAAAATGGGTAGCTCCGGACAATATACACATAACGCTACGCTTCCTTGGCGAGATTGATAACACCAGCCTAGCCTCAATCAACGTTATAATGGATAGAATTGCCGCTGACTTCCCGGCCTTTACCATCCGCACGGCCGGATTAGGCGCCTTCCCTGATCTGCATCGCCCAAGTATCTTATGGGCAGGACTGGATCAGGGAGCGGATACCCTTGCCAGTTTGGCCGGCAGACTGGAGCATGATCTGACAGGATCAATAACAGAAGAAAAGACGTCCGCGGCTTCAGACAAATTCACGCCCCACATTACTTTAGGAAGGATACGCCTACCGCAAGCCGCCGTACCATTGTCAAAGGCACTTAAGACTCTGCCCGATCCAGAAGGATACACTCAGTCTGTGAGCCATCTGACGCTATTCCAAAGCCGGTTAACTACTTCCGGGCCAGTCTATTCTGTCCTGGCCACGGCGCCGCTAAAATCAAAAGGACAGGCAATTAATAGTGCTTAATTGCCTGCCCCTTTTATCTGCATGACCCGCTTCAAACCTTAAGCAGTGTCCGCAAACGATCAATGGAAGCATCATCCATCTCGGTGAAATAGATCGCCAGC
>JAAXVU010000202.1 GCA_013335325.1 Candidatus Omnitrophota bacterium
TGGTTGATCGGCATCTTCATGCTTTAATGATCGGATCGCATTCAGACGGATTTGTGCATGTTCCACAAAAGAACATTTTGCGTCCGGGCACTAGAATTGATCCGTATAACCCTGCGGTTTTTTGGTCTGTAATGGCAAGGCTGATCGGAGAGAATTCGATGCGGAAGTTTTGGAGTATGCCTCCAGCGGAGCTCGTTACGCTGGCCAACGCTTTAAAGAAAGATAAAACATGGAATGATTTCATTCTGGATTATATTGCTGTAGTCAGTGAGTTCTCAACGGAATTGTGTGAGCACGAGAAGAAAGTGTTCGAGAAGCTTGAAAAAGATAGATACCCCCATCCGTATTACAATTTTAATCGTTTTATTGCTGCTATTAATTTTGTATTTCTTACCAACACTATATTTTTTTCTTCAGCTTTTAGAGAAGCGGTGGCTGCGAAATACCTTTCGTATACATTTTCTGCTTGGGGCTTTTATTGGCTGATTAAAGATTCGGTTAATGGCTATTTGAATTCTAGAAGAAGGATGCTAAGTGTAAATTTACTAAACTTAATGAATAAGAGTTAGTCGCGTCTTTCATAAATACTGGTGTAATAATTTCTTGCATGGTAATAAGAAATATTATGGCAGAATATGATTTCTTCAGGATGCGGGGGCTTCACAATCCATATACATCCCGGCTAAAGGATCCATTCATGATACGGTTGGGGCCGATGTGGTGGAATATTTTATACAATAGGCGCAGGGATGGGAGTTAGTGATCAGCAGCTGATAAATATGTATCTGCTGGGTTGCGCTCCATCCAGGCGTTGCCATGACTTGGGCGCTCAGTAAACAGGTTCGAGCCGCCTTCCTCCAGTAGCACCATTGATTTCTTACATCAAATTCAAAGACCACCATTGCTAGCCCGTTAGGGAAGCGGTTTGGGTCTGCCCGGTTCACTCAAGTAAAGGGATCAATGCTTTCGGAAAAATTGTGGCGAGGGCATAGGCTTGAGCCCGCAGTGGACTTACCAGCCAGCCAGCGAGCCGGTGGCCGCGCTCTTCTTCCTGCGTCTCTCGTCAGAACCAACTTGAACAGTTCACGCCAGACCGCTGAGGCTGGAGGTCCGTTCTGCCGGTCGGGCCTGTCGGGGACTGTCCCGGTCATCGCTTCATCCATCGTGCATTCTGCAGCGCTTGCCGCTTGTTATACCGCAGTACAATTGATTCATTCCGGGTGCCTTCCTAAGATATATTTACAAAGTTATATAAATAGAGGATTTCATCAGGAGCGCTATTTATTAATGAAAGGAGGATTTATATGTTGTACACAGTTGCGGTTATTTTGCTTGTTCTTTGGCTGTTAGGACTGGTTTCGTCGTACACAATGGGCGGTTTAATTCACGTCCTGCTCGTGATCGCGATTATCGTTATTATTGTGCAAGCGATCAGCGGCAAGAAATAAGTTGCACCAGATGCCGGGCAAGGAGGTGATTACAATGGGAGAACACAATTGTTACCAGACGGATGAGGCCAAGTGTATCCAGAAAAAGGCGCATGAATTATGGGAAAAGGATGGATGCAAGCCAGGTCACGACTTGGATTATTGGCTGAGTGCCGAGCAGAACGTAAAGCATGGTAAGAAGAAAGAACAGGCCAAAAGTTGTGCGTGATCCCGGCGGGGTTGGTCTAATCTAAAGAATGGTATGGGTAAAGGCGGGCCGGGTTAAAGCAATGCCCGGTATTCCCCAATGAATAATGACAGATTCGACGCTGTGAATGCGTCTCAAGAAGGTTTTGACCTGTCCTCGCGCCCCCTATCTTTAAATGAGGCAGCCGAGAAGCTGACCCGAAAGGGCGCGCCCGCGCTGGTGCGTTGTAAATTATGCGGAGAGATGATAAGCGATCCGCACGGAAAGCAGCCGTCACTGCCCATCCACAACATTGCGCCGGTCGAGCTTATCAATACCCCGGCGTACCGCTGGTTGAAGCTGGCGGTTGAACGTCAGGCTTCGGATCTGTTTTTGTCCGCGGCGGAGCCGCCCACGATCAAGGTTGCCAATGAGTTGATCGCCTTGCAGTCCGAACCGCTCAACCTGGAGGAAATATCCCGGATCATCACCGCACTTCTGCCGGAAAAGAAATGCGCGGAGTTCCATGACGGCACCGACGTAGATATCGGCATCGATATCGACGGCTTCTCGCGCTTCCGGGTGAATGCCTTTCGGCAATTGCACGGCGATTCTTTGGCCCTGCGGCCTTTGCCCTACCGCATCCCGACGATGGTTGAACTGCTCCTGCCGGAGGTCTTGCAGGAACTGTCCCTGCTGACGCGGGGGCTCATTTTGGTCACGGGGCCTACCGGCTGCGGCAAGTCCACGACCCTGGCGGCCCTGATCGACAAGATAAACCAGCGCGACCAGAAACACATCATCACGATCGAAGACCCCATCGAGTACATTATTCCGCCCCGGCTTTCTTTGATCCACCAGCGCGAGGTCGGCACCCATGTCCCTTCTTTCGCTGAAGGTCTGCGCAGTTCCCTGCGGGAGCACCCGGATATTATCGTCGTCGGTGAATTGCGGGACCTTGACAGCATCTCCCTGGCGGTGAGGGCCGCGGAGACGGGCCATCTGGTCCTGGG
>JAAXVU010000076.1 GCA_013335325.1 Candidatus Omnitrophota bacterium
TAAATTAACAGCGGATCAGGAAATTTCTTTAGAAGGGCTTAACCATTCAATAACGATACTGACTTCTACCATTGAATTGCTCCTGGCTCAAGCGCATGAAACAAATGATGCTTTGGCCAGGGGACGGATCGTGGCGCAATATGTAAAGGAGTGTGTTTCGGAAATAGATGCGCTGGAGCAGGATTTCCGAGACCAACCATTAGCGCTTGAAGGCATAAATATATTTAATGAGCAGTACAGTTTTGACCAGTTTAAAGACGTCTTCAGGCGTATGTTGAGTAATGAAGTGTACAGGCAAGCATTGAATCTGGACAGTCTACTGGGTGGGATCGTGAATCAGGTGAATTTTGGTAGTCATAACGTCAAGATAATTAAAGAATGGCAACCTGTATCGCGTTGGGATTATTCGGGAGATGATATTCATTTGACCATGGCTTTCTTGAATCTGGTCGTCAACTCAATAGAATCTATGGATGCAGTGACCGGCAGGGACAGGGTTCTGACGATCAAGGCCGATATCTCTGCGGACGGCAATGCTGCGATCATCAAGATTTCTGATACAGGCAAAGGGATCTCTGCCGACAAATTACCCTTGATAGGACAATTGGGTAATACTTTTGGCAAGGAAAATGGTAATGGTATTGGAGTGTATTCTGCCAGAACTATCGTTGAAGCCCACGGTGGACAGTTAGGTATAGAGAGCGTGGAAGGCCAGGGCACTACCTTCACGGTCACCTTGCCCAGGCTTGCCCAGGACAGCGCGCAGTCGGCCTTCCAGCAAATCGTGGACGAAAGCGGTGGTGTCAATTTTACCCCGGAAAAGATGAATCTGCAGACCCAGGGAGCCGGAGCGATCTCTTTCGACTTCGACCCGGCCCAGCTGGCACGGTTTGAATCAGCGCCGGGGGTGGTGCCGGTTATCATCGGCGTACGTCCGGCAGTCGATCTGCCATCCTTCCTCGGATTGTCTAATGCCGGGGCTGCCGGATCCGGCGCATAAGTCTTTACCGTTCGGCTGGCGTCAGCATGCAAACAAGCGTTCGCCCCCGTATCTTTTCTTACGGCAAGTTTTCTTTCCTCCGCTTCACCTCTCTCTAATTTGTGCTAGAATATCGCCGTTCGTTATAACTGATCTTAAACTTTGTGGAGAATACATGAAGATCAACAAGTGGCTTTTGACCGCGCTGGTTAGCGTGATGTGTTTGTTGGCCGTAAAACTCGTCAAAGGAACTTACCGTCAGGCGCATCCGCAACCGGCCCCGATGCAGGCAGGGGACCGTATCAAAGGCAAGCCGGACGCCGGGCTGCGTATATCCGAATTCACGGACTTCCAGTGTCCGGCCTGCGGCAAGGTCTTGCCGGTGCTGGATGAACTTTTGGAACGTTACGCCGGCAAGATATCTATTCAGCACAAATACTTTCCATTACCGAACCATAAACATTCTGTACGGGCGGCGTCTTACGCCGAATGCGCCAACGCACAGGGCAAGTTCTGGTCTTACCACGATCTTTTGTTCAGCCGGCAGCCCGATTGGTCTGGTCTGGACGACCCGTCGCAGTATTTTGACGACCTGGCTATGAAGGTCAGCCTGGACATGGATCGGTTGCGGGCTTGTCTGGCCGGGACAGAGGCCTCTGGCCGGGTTAATTCGGACAAGCTGGACGGCGAGATAGCCGGGGTCAAAGCCACGCCAACTTTCGTTGTCGACGGGAAACTCTTTGTCGGCGGTGATAATCTGAAGGCAGAGCTGGAATCCCGGCTGGGAAAATGAATTCCGGTCTGGGAGATCAAGAAGGAAGCGGGGGTAGCATCATGGTCTGGTTGCGGTTACTGGTCGGAACGATCTTTACAGTGTCCGGTTTTGAGAAGGCCGTCGGTACATCGGCTAATTTCCTTTACATAATTCAGCAATACCAGATCGTGCCGCTTCCATTGGCCCGGCTGGCCTCGGAAGTATTCCCCTGGGTTGAATTGCTTACCGGTCTTTTTATTCTACTGGGGTTGTGGCTGCCTGTTACTTTACGGGTTTCCGCGCTGATCTCCTCCAGCCTGATGCTTCTGGTCGGACAGGCTATCCTGCGACGGCTTCCAATTGATAACTGCGGATGTTTCGGCGAGTTGGTGCATTTGCCGCTCGGCGCTGTCTTCTTCGTTGACCTGGGTATGCTGGCGGCGGCCTTGGCCTGCCTGCGGTATTTGAGCGCCTCCGGCCGTTTCGGCCTGGACCGTTTGTGTTCCGCAACGAAATGAGGCTTGAAGCGGGATCCGGACTTGTATATAGCGACCGGGACGGAAAGCTCCGGGGAAAGGCATGATGCCTGGAAGACAGATTAATGTCCCGCTTGGGTTCGGCCTGGCGGGTCTGATATTGATGCTGGGGGTGCCTTCTATGCGACCTGTGTCTGCCGACGATAATATCAAACAGCCCAACGTGGCCGGGTCCTTTTATCCGGGTGACGCGGCCGGGCTGTCAAAGGCTGTGGAAACTTTCCTGGCCCAGGCAGGTCAGCTTAAGACATCCGGGGCAATTGGCGTCATCATTTCCCCGCACGCCGGTTACGTCTATTCAGGCGGAGTGGCGGCTTACGGTTTTCGCGCCGCCGCTGGTCAGGCAATTAAGACAGTGGTGGTGCTTTCGCCCAGTCATTATTTTCCTTTCCGGGGTGTGGCGATCTGGCCGGACGGGGCTTTCCGTACACCGCTCGGCGATGTCAAGGTCGACGAGGAACTGGCCGGACGGTTGCTGTCCCAGGACAAGCGCTTCCATGCCGACCGGGCGGTCTTTGAGCAGGAACACGGGGTGGAGACGCAACTTCCATTTATCCAAAAGGTATTTCCCGGAGCCATGATCGTGCCGGTGATATTCGGACAACCGGACTTGTCGGTGGCCGAGGCTTTCGGCCAGGCGCTGGCCGTGGCCGCAATTCATCGTCAGGATGTTCTGGTGGATGTCAGTTCGGACCAGTCGCATTTTCATGTGGATCAGGAAGCCCGTACGATCGACCGGCGCGGTCTGGACGCCATCGAGGCCATGGACGTCGAGAAATTCTGGAACGGACATGTTTCCGGCCAGATGGAGGTAGACGCGTTTCATGCTATCACCGCTGCCATGATCTATGCCCAACAGTCCGGATATACGTCGGCCAAGGTATTGAAATATGCAACCTCGGCGGACGCCACCGGCGACCGCAGCCGGGTGGTAGGTTACGCTTCGGTGGCCTTCACGCATCCGGCGGATGGGGCCAGTGCGGCTCCGGCGGTAAAGGAGGAGTCTGCCGGTATCGCGCCGCTCACTGCGGCGCAGAAAGAGCGTCTGCTGGCTATCGCCCGCTCCACTCTCGACGAATTCGTGCGGACCGGCCGGGTGCCTGGCGTAACGGAAGCTGACCCGCGTCTTCAGCAGGAGGAGGGCGCATTTGTCACGCTGACCAGGAACGGACAGTTGCGCGGCTGTATCGGCAACATCATCGGTCAGGGGCCGCTGTACCGCACCGTGCACGATATGGCCATCGCCGCTGCCTCGGAGGATCCGCGTTTCCAGCCGGTTAAGCCGGAAGAGCTTAAAGACATATCGGTAGAGGTCTCGGTCCTTTCCAAACCGCGAGTGGCGTCGGGTGCGGATGCGATCGTAATGGGCCGGCACGGCGTTATCGTCAGCCGCGGTTACCAGCGCGGGGTGTTCCTGCCGCAAGTCGCCACCGAGACCGGCTGGAGCAAGGAGATGTTCCTTTCGGAACTCTGTTCGCAGAAGGCGGGTCTGCCGCGGGACTGCTGGCAGGATCCGACGACGAAGCTGGAGATATTTACGGCCGAAGTATTCGGCGAACACGAGACCGGCAAGTAGGGGCCGGCGGTCTAGCGGCCGGACGTTCCAATCAATATTGGACTGAAATGAGGTAAGCATGGCTCGTAAGGAAAAGACCAAGAAAGCAGCGAAGGGTGCCAAGGAGACGGGGAAGACTTTCCTATCCGACCGTCAGAAGAGGGTGCTGCTGATAGTCATAGTGGCGATGTTCGTCCTGGTCCCGGTGGCGGACAATTTCCGCTGCAAGGCGGCGTGTCTTAAGCGCATCAAAACTCCCTACCCGGAGATCGCCTGCAAGTACGAGTGTCCCTGGCCCTGGGAAAGAAAATAGGCTCCGGCAGGGCTGGATGCACCAAGCCGGTCCGGAGCTGCCAGGACCTTCGTTATGATGGCCACGGCAGCGACGGCAATTTATTCGCAAGGGTTTTAAATGTCACCCTACCGCACTATATGGACCTTTACCCTGATCGTTATCGCCATCGGGCTCGTTGCGCTGTACAGCGCATCTTACGAGAACGTGCGCGTTTCGCAGAAAATATTCTACGACCAGTTGGCGTGCGCCTGCATGGGTGTGATCGCCATGTATTTTATAAGCCGCTTGCACCATCGTTTCTTTTTCAACCTGGCCTATCCGCTTTACGGCGTCAGCGTGGTCCTGCTTTTGGCAGTGCTTTTCGCCGGACGTTCGGCACTGGGGGCCACACGCTGGTTTAATATCGGCGGGATAAGTTTCCAGCCTTCCGAGTTGTCTAAACTCGCAGTCATCTTGATGCTTAGCCGGTACTACAGCGCGCGCAATCCCAGGCTGTCTTTTGACTTTCGCAGCACGTTCCGCGCCTTTAAGCTGGACATGCTCTATCCGTTCCTTTTGATGCTGCTGTCTTTTCTTCCCATCTTCAAACAGCCGGATTTGGGCAGCGCGCTTCTGGTATTCGGCATATTTGTGGTAATGCTTTTTATGAGCGGGGTAGGGTTAAAACCTTTTCTTACTTTTCTGGGCGTGTGCCTGGCCGCGGTGCCGGTCGGCTGGCATTTCCTCAAGGATTATCAGCGCGACCGGCTGCTCGTTTTTATGAACCCTAACGCCGATCCGCTGGGTGCCGGATACACGATCATCCAGTCGCGTATCGCCGTCGGTTCCGGGCAGTTGGCGGGCAAGGGCTGGCTGGCCGGCACGCAGAATCAGTTGAATTTCCTGCCGGAACGGCACACTGACTTTATTTTTTCCGTCATCGGTGAGGAATGGGGGTTTCTGGGGTCGTTTTTTCTGGTGGGCTGTTATTTCGCCCTGATCTACGCCGGGCTGGAGATCGCCCGCCGCACCAAGGATCGGTTCGGCCATTTTATGGTCATCGGCATTGTGTCGATACTGACGCTGGAAGTGGTGATAAATATTTCCATGACCATCGGCCTTAGCCCGGTGGTGGGGATCACGCTGCCCCTGGTCAGCTGGGGCCGGACATCGTTTATGGTCTTTATGGTCATGATGGGAATATTGCTCAATTTTGGCCGGCGCAAGTCGTTCGGGGTTTGAGTGCCAACCGGTGGAAGCATTGAGTTCAGATGGCGTTACTTGTTACCTGTAATCAGTAGGCCAGGAGATTGTTCATGTATTGCGCGGAAACATCTGGACAATACAGATTGCTGTGGCTGACTAGACGGTGGCTGCGAATGGCAGCCGCGGCGGTTGTGTTCCTGGCGGCGCTTGCCGCGAGTGAGTTGCGGGCCGAAAGCCGCAGTTCCTTGGCGGAGAACCTGTTTAGACAGTACTCGTCGGGTATTTACCAGGTCCAGGCCGTCAGCACCCAGTCCGACAAGAAGAACGCCATCGGTTCGGGTTTCCAGATCTCGTCCGACGGTTACTTGGTTACCAATTACCACGTGGTGTCTGGCGCTGTTTTCTTTCCTTCCTTATATCACATCCGCACTATTCGAAACGACGGCGAGGAGCAGTCTGCCAATATTGTACATGTTGATGTTGTCCACGACCTGGCGATCGTCAAGGTCGACCATCCGCAGGGAGTGGCGCTGACTTTGGGGACGTCGGACCTGGAACGCGGCAGTAAGCTTTTTGCCATCGGCAACCCGATGGATTTCGGGATGACGATCGTGGAAGGTTTATCGAACGGCTATATGGATAAGGCGCTGTATCGCAAGGTCCTGACCAGTCTGGCGTTGAACCCCGGAATGAGCGGCGGTCCGACGCTGGATGAGTCCGGTAAGGTGGTGGGCGTGAACGTCTCCACCGCTGGAAACGCCTTGAGCTTTGTAGTGCCGGTGGAATTCTTAAGAAAACTATGGCTGGAAGTGCAGAAGGGTGGGCTCGGTAAGGATCCGGTGTCCCCGCTACGTGTCCAGGAGCAGCTCCTGGGGCAGGAGCGGGAGTATTATCACGGGCTCCTGGCCGGCCGCTGGGAACGTCAGACTTTCGGCGGGTTCCAGGTGCCTACTGCTCTTTCCGGGGAGTTCACCTGCTGGGGGGAGCCGCAGGACCGTCCTGAGAATTGGCTGACCGACCAATATCTGGATTGCCGGCTGAAGGACGACATATTTATTTCGCCGTCGATAAGTACGCACCAGGTTAACGTGAACTATTCCTGGCTCCGGAGCCGGAGCCGCGACCCGCAGCGTTTTTATGCACTGGCCGAGAAAGAGATGCGCCACGGTTACCGTTTCGATATGGACGAGACGACGGAATCGGACGTGGAGAACTTCCAGTGCCGGACGGATCTGGTTAAGGTGGCCAACAAACCGTTCTGGGTCTCGACCTGCGCTCGGCCGTACAAGCTTTTGCCGCTTCTTTACGACATCAATGTGCGGATGGCCTCGCTGGGCGCACCGCAGAGCATGCTGGTGGCGGAGGTCACTCTGGGCGGCGTGACGCGGGAGACCGCGAAGTCTTTTATGGATAAATTTTACCGGGAAATCCGATGGGGAAAATAGTGCTGGAGATAGACCGGCACGTTGGTCTGCCGGTGGAATACCGCGTACTGGAGCTAGACTGCATCCGGATCGGCCGCGCTTTTGACAACGATGTGATCGTAAGCGATCCTTTCGTCGATGCCCGGCATCTTTGCATCCGCAGCGTCGGAGGCGCGCTGGAGTGCGAAGACCTGGGCAGCGTCAACGGCACTTTCCTGGCTGACCGCTCCGCTACCGGAGCACGGACCCGGGTCACAGGGATAATTCCTCTGGCTTCCGGCGACACTATCTCGCTCGGTAAGACCGTACTGCGTGTCTGGGATGGCGGCCACCCCGTGGAACCGGCACGCCGGCTGCCTGATGCCGGCAGGCATGAGCCAGGAGGAGTCCGGCAGGCGCTTGGTTGGCAGATGTTTCTGTCTTTGCTGTTGTTCTACGCAGTATTTTATTTTGTCTATTACCGCGAGGCCTCCAAGCAGGAGATCCCGGTGGTGCTGATCCTGGCGCAGGAGACGTCATTCTTGATCGTGGTGGCGGTATGGTCTGGGATATGGGCACTGATAACCCGTTTTTCTCGTAGGCAGCACATGATGGCGAGGCACTTCTTGTTCTCCTGCCAGTGGTCGGTGCTGTTGTACGTGCTCGGCCTGGTTTTGAAATATGTGTTCTTTATGATTTGTAACCAGGCCACAGGTACGGTGCTGTCGTTCTTGATCTTTGGGTTGGCGGGTAGCTGGGTGCTGGATGTGCACATGGCCATGGCGACCAATCTGCCGGTTGTGCGGCGACGATTGTTGACCGGCGGCATCACGTGCGCGCTGTTGGTTCTGGCAGGGCTGTTCCAGTACGGTGCGCGCTACGAGTTCGATTCGGAACCGAAACATTACATCAACCTTGCGCCGCTGCCGGAGCGGATGATCCCGACTATACCGGTCACGGAAGAGATCCGTCGGCTGGACGATATTTTCCAGAAAGAGTCTGCCGGCGGGAATTGAGCTCGCCGGTCAGGTGAAATCAATTCTGCGGCGGTTAGCTCTGGAGCCTTGCATCATGTTTCTTCTTCCCTTGCTGGTTTTGCTTGTATTGTGGGCTGCGTTGGTGCGGCGCGGGTGGGATGTGCGTGCGGCCTTTCTGTCGGCCCAGGTTATTCAGGCGGTGCTGGTCGTGTTCTGGACCGAGGTGCTGGGGGCCTGCGGGGCCTTATCAGCTTTGCCGATGGCGGCCGGCTGGTCGGTATTCCTTATTATTAGCCTGGTTTTCATGTTTAGCTCGCGTGACAGGCGGAGCCTGGCAGTGGCCGGCGCGCCCTGGTCTGCGGTCGAGAAAGCGCTTCTGGCCGCGTCCGTCTGTATAGCCGCGGTCACCGGCCTGTTGGCGCTGCTGTCTCCGCCCAATACCTGTGATGCCATGAGCTACCATATGGCCCGGGTGGCGCACTGGGCGTACAACGGCACCCTCGCCAATTATCCTACCAATACGCTCCGGCAGTTGGTGATCCAGCCTTACAGTGAATACGCCATATTACAAACCTATGTACTGTCCGGATCCGACCGCTTCGCCAATCTGGTGCAGTGGAACGCAATGGCGTCTTCGTTGGTAGGCGTGTCGTTGGCGGCCAGTCTGTTGGGTGGCGGAAGGTTTGTACAGCTTTGTGCCGTGTGGTTCGCTGCCTCTTTTCCCATGGGAATATTGCAGGCGAGCAGTACCCAGACCGATTACGTGGCCGCCTTCTGGGCTGTGTGCTCGGCGGTTTTTGCCTTGTTGTTGGCCAGAACGCAAAAGCGGCGCTGGGGCGTACTGCTGGCGCTGGCTTTCGGGGTGGCAGTTTTCACGAAAGGCACGGCGGTTATTCTCGGCGGCTTGTTCTTATTGTGGGGGCTGTCCCGGTCCGGTTGGCGATCAAGTCACAAGTGCGGTTTGGTGCTTTTGTCAGCAGGTATTGTGCTGGCTCTGCACGCTGGTTTTCTGGTAAGGATGACGCAGTTGTCGGCTAATCCGTTCTCGGCACTAAGCTTGGGCGGCTCCGCCATGGTGCAGAGAGTGGACGTGCGGGCCACTTTATCCAACTTGATACGCGGCGTCGCTACCGGGCTGGCGACGCCATGGCATGGGCTGAACCGTGCTGTGCTTAAAGTCGTGGCGGTGGGGCACCAATGGCTGGGAATTGCTCCGAACGATCCGCGGTTTACGTTGGACGGGCATGAGTTCATGCTGGCCTATTTGCCCAATTGGGAGGATTACGCCACCGGGTTGGTGCATTCGATATTCTTTATCCTGGTCGCCATAGGGATCGGGGTCAGTGCTTTTTTGGTAGCTATAAGAAGCAGGCGACAGGGCCCGTCCGGAAGCGGTATGTCACGAACAACAGAGTTAGCAGGGCTGCGAGATATGGGGCTGCTAATATCTTTCTCCGCCGTATTCTTCCTGGCCGTGCTTGTGTTTTGTGCGCTGGTCAGCTGGCAGGAATGGATACCCCGTTTCCAGCTGCCTTTCTTCATTATCTTTTCACCAGTGGCAGCGGTGGCGGCTGGCAGGTTTTGCAGACGAGCTTGGCTGTTGGGGCTGGGGATCTGCATGGCTATTTTGGCTTGGACGCCGCTTTTGTATAACAAGCAGTGCCCGCTATTGCCTTCTGGAGCTGTCAGCCGGGATCAGATGGCCGCACAGGTCAAAGACGGAGGCACGGTGTTTGACTGGATGCAGCAGAACGGGTATT
>JAAXVU010000077.1 GCA_013335325.1 Candidatus Omnitrophota bacterium
GTCCGATCTGTCAATACGCCCGGGCTGGCGGAGGGCTTTCGCAGCACGGAGGGGCTCAGGACCTGGCACGTGGTTTCGAACACGCTGGAAGCGGCGGGCTTCGGCGAGGTCAGGCCTTTCTTTTCGCTGCTGGAGGACAATAACCCGCAGGCGCTGGACATAATGCAGCGCGAGCTTAAGGCGGCAGACGACTCCGCCATGTCTGCGGAAGAGCTGGCCGGTGCCGCCAGGGAGAATCTGCGCGACGTTCTGGGCAACCTGGTCTCGGGTTTCATTTTTGTCCAGCCGGTGGCGGGCGATATCGCCCCCGAGTATGTCGAACGTGCTGTCGGTCTGGATGTGATGAACGGCCAGCGGTATGCTTTGGCTACCACCGAATTTGCGGACTTCCAGCGCAAGAAAGAGCCGCGGTCGGTCAACTCGATCCTGCGGCCGATCCTGCCGGACCTGGCGGAGTGGTGGAAGCTCCGCACCCCGTATTGAACGCCCTCCTGGCTAGAATTGGTAGCTGCCCGTAGAGCTATAAGCCGGCACAGCAGATATAGTTATAAATAAAACTTTATCGTTCCGGTTTTTCGATTTTGTTATAAAATAATGCCGATCCAAAAGAACCAGCTAGAAACCAATTACAAGGAGGGGGATATGTCAGGATGGGACCAGGTAATTATGGAGCCGGTAAAGACCATGTTGGATTCGATCGCTTTATTTGTTCCGCAGATGATGGGGGCGCTGCTGATACTCTTGGTCGGTTGGATAGTGGCCAAAGTCGTAAGCGGTTTGGTCCAAAAGGTGTTGGACCAGCTCAAGTTCAATGAATTCTCCGCCAAGATCGGACTGGCGGACCTTTTGAACAAGGGCGGGATCGCCCTGACAGCCACGGCCCTGCTTAGCGCGCTGGTGTATTGGGCGCTCATGCTGGTCGTGTTTGCGGTGGCAGTGGATTCCATCGGACTGGCAGTGGCGGCCAAGTTGCTGGAGAAGGTCACCAGCTATATCCCCAATGTGACGGCAGCGGTCTTTGTGGCCATCGTGGGTATGTTCATCGCCAACCTGATCGCCGGTATCGTCAAGACAGCGGCGTCCAATGCCAACGTGGCCCGCGCGGAATTGCTGGGCAGCATCTCCAAGGGCGCGATCTTGATCTTCACCACGGTCATGGCCCTGGATCAGCTCAACATCTCGACGTTCTTCGTCAGCACGACCTTCCAGATCTTTTTCGCGGCGATCTGTTTTGCCCTGGCGTTGTCTTTCGGCCTGGGTGGCAAGGACCTGGCAGCGAAGATACTTTGGGACTTCTATAACAAGCAGAACGTTAACAGATAATAAGACGATCGATACGCAGGCACTACGTGTATAAGAGACACGTGCCTTGCTGGTCATTTGCACCAGCAAAGTGCGTGTCTCTTCTGTTTATATCTGCATTGATGCATTCTGTGTGTTCCTACACAAGAGGGTTGATTAGAATAAATAACTATATTATAGTTCTCCTGTCGGTCGAAATTGTTAATCTCTTATATAGGAAAAATATATGAAACTAGCACAACGTGTTCTGGCGGGTTTATTGTTGATACCATTTCTGTTGAATACGGTCGTGCCGCCAGCGTTGGCCGCGCAGATGCCCTGGATGTCGCAACCGGGCGAACAGGTCGCGCTGAGCGCCCGCTTCACGCCAGCGTACCTCTGCGGGATGTCGGTACATCCCAATGAACCTTTCAATTTCGACTTTCTGGTGCACCGGGGCGATGAGGATCTTCCCGCCGACCGGAAACAGGACGAATATGCCAGGCTTATCAAATATTTCCTGGCGGCCCTGGCGGTGCCTGATGCCGACCAGTGGGTCAACCTTTCCCCCTATGAAAAAGACCGCATGATCCCGGATAATTTCGGGCTGACCGAGATGGGCCGCGACCTGCTGGCCCAGGACTACATGCTTAAGCAGCTGACCTCGTCGCTCACCGCTCCCGACAACGCGCTGGGCAACCGATTCTGGGACCATGTCTACGCCGAGGCGCGGCGCCGCTTCGGCACCGCCCAGGTCCCCACTGACGTCTTCAGCAAGGTCTGGATCGTCCCGGACAAGGCGGTAGTGTTCGAAAAGAACAATACCGTTTATGTGCTCGAAAGCCATATGAAGGTCATGACCGAGAGGGATCATATGGCCATGCAGAAGAATGCTGTCGCCGGCAGCGAGGCGCAGGCCGTGGCGGACATATCATCGCAGGTCTTAAAGGAAGTGGTCATCCCTGCTCTGGAGCGGGAGGTCAACGAGGGGCGTGGTTTCGCGACGCTGAGGCAGGTCTTCAGCGGCATGCTGCTGGCTACGTGGTACAAGCGCACGCTCAAGGGGACCATCCTTGGACAACTCTACGCCGACCGCGGCAAGGTCAGCGGGATCGACCAGGACCCGCAGGCCAACCAGGAGATATACGGCCGGTATGTACAGGCCTTCCATAAGGGCGCTTACAACATGATACGGGAAGACGTGGATCACTACACCCGGGAAGTGGTGCCCCGCAAGTATTTCTCCGGCGGGGCGGAGAACCGCTTTGATACAGCCATGACAGTGGAGAAGGATTCCGGGGCGCTAAAGAAGAGAACGGCTGACTGGTTCATGTCCAGGGTCGATCATGTAAGGAATGTATTTACGCTTGCTGTTGAGACTGGCAGGAGGACGGCTGCAGGGGAAGGCGGTGAATTTTTACGTACTGCTATTGAGGGATTGATCGCGGCGTCTTTGACTGCTGGTTCCTTTCTTGCGCTGTTCACTTATTTCCATCGAGTGCTGCCTGATATACAGTCGTTGCGTGTGAGAAGTGCAATAGTCCTGAGCGCGTCGGATCAGCAAGCATGGAGCCAATATGCTGATTTTGTTAAGTTGGCGGCTGAGGGCGGCAGTTCTAAATGGGAGGGGGAAACATACTCGTGGGAACGTAATAATACGGCAGCCCCATTGTTCTTTGGCCAGAATATTGCAATGACATGGCAGCAGCGGGAGTTATTGCGGTCTGGATATCCGGAAAGACTGCATTTGATAGTGCCTTTCACCCAGGTCGCCGGAGGGTATGGGCTCGAGTTGCAGGATGCCGGTGGCAAACGTTTGGTCTGGCTGGATAAAGGCACACTGGAACGGATGAGCCTGGAAACGTCTCCAGGCTGGGTTCCTGGGGCGCCGATGAAGATCGCATTCAAGGTATTGCAGCAGAATGGTTATGTCCCGTCTTTACTGGCTAACGTCAGCAAGGTCCTATTTATTCCTGTGACTTATCAGGGAGCAGTGACCTTTTATAAAGGCTATCCGGGCGGCATACAGGTAGATGGTGGGGAGATCGCTGATGTGGATCCAGCCCAGGCCAGGGCAGAGGACGATCCAGCGATGACGCATACAACGCCAGCACTGGAGGCGGAAAAATTGTTGGGACAGATCGCTGGGTTGAAAGAGATCACTCTTGGCGGTTTCGGGGACATAACCTATTTGGGCTGGCTGGAGGCGTACCTGAAAGATTCAGGAATAAGGGCCGGGTATGTCGAGGCCAATAAGGGGTATACATTAAGCTTTGATCCGGAAAAGGTCGATGAGGCCATCGACGCGGTTACGACTTGGTTGGATTTGGACTTTTCAGGCCATTCTGTGTGGTTGTCCCGCATTGATGCGACGCATGTACGTATTGATATCCTGGGCCAGCAGGGAGACTTGAACAGCCGGGTTCCTGGGTTGATGCAAGTCGGGGGGGCTGTAGACAAGCATTCCATCTATTTTGTTAATATGAATGAGTCGGCCGCGCAAGTCTGGGAGCAGATGTCCAATAACGGTTATAGCAAGTACTTTAGCAATAAGGATCTGCCTGGTTTGCGTATACCTGCCAGCTCCGGCAAGGGGCGCGTATCCCCGGATGTAAGGCGGAAACTGGTCGAGCCGTTCATCGAGTTCATGGCCAAGTATTATCCGTCCGCGGTTTTCGAGGCGGTCCGGGACAATGTCGGGAATATTAAGGTTACGATCATCGACGCGGCGAGGGGGGGTGATCAGGTTGGCGTAGATCTGGCGATGAGCTCCCAACTTGACCAGCTGGAAGAGGTTGGACTTCCTACGTACCAGCGAGGGTCAGATGAGCAGTTGCGATCGGGGGGAGGATTCCAACACGTACCTCTTAAGTTCAATAAATTATTTTCTGGTCGCAATGTATACAGCAGGTGGCAGCGAATATACGAAGTTCTGGGGGCGGGTGCTGGGATATGGGTGGGATTTTTTATGAGCTATAGGGTACTTCTCAATCCATTCTGCGGGATGCAACTTCCAACATGGTGGCATGGGCATGGCGGTAATATGTTCGAGGGATACCTTTACACTATGGGGGCCTCCATGGTCATCAATGAGAAGTTAAAGTGGTTTATGTCTAAGAGAACTATTTTGCGCGAAACCATAGCCTCTTTTTCTGCCTTTATTTCCCTGTCGGGAGCTGCGTATTTTTATGAATACGTCTTCTCCCAGGATCCGGCTGACTTTTGGGTTGAATTCTGGGCGTCATCTGCTGTTACCATCATTGATCTTTTGAGGATCAAGGTGAAGTCCTTGTCGATTAAGAGTGGCGCTGCGAACGTGCAGAAGGACAGTGATGTATTGTATAGTGGACAATGGATCACTTCGGAGCTATATAGGCATGCATTTGAGCGGGGTCAGGTTAAGGCAGGAGAGCCGGTTACGGTTATGAGCGAAACCGTTACTGGTAAAGACTTGAGATTTGTGCCTGTAGACGTTGATGATTACGGGCTGTCCTATACGTTACCCGGAGATAGTAAGATGCATCGCATGGCGTGGGGCGACATATTAATGCTTAAGCTGGAGGGTAGACCAGTTTCGTATCCCCAAGAGAAGAATGGCGGCTCGGTGCCGGCCATTGGGCCGGGACAAGTTGTCCCCGGCGGTATCGACTTCGCCCAGTCGAACCTGGACATGCAGATAAAGCGCGATGGCAACGGTGTGGTCCTGCCGGTCAGCCAGCAGGATCTGGAGAATATCCACATCGACGGCCTGGTACCTGTCATTCTGGACATCCGTCCGGCCAGCAGCGTCCCGTCGGTGCAGTTGTGAAGCGCCACGACATCGCGGTCGTGGCGTCTTGCTGTGAATGATCCCGCCAGGTCGTGGAGCGGAATCCTGACCCAAAACCTTGCAGCCATATCCTCACGGATATGGCTTTCTGGATGCAGGGATAACTTGTCCCGTACTTTTCACGGATGAAAAGTCCGCTTTAATTCTTTTCGTGACATAATATAGCCATGAAATGGAAAGCTATATTTCTCTCGGTATTCCTCCTGGGATTCTCCTCGGCCTCGGCTCAGATTTTGATACTGCGAACCCTTGTCGCTTCGCTTTACGGCAATGAATTGATCTTCGTGATGGCGCTGGCGGCCTGGCTCATCGGCGTGGCGGCGGGCGGTTGGGCGGGCGGGGCGTTCCGGCCCCGGGCGACCGGCGCGGGCCTGGCGGTTAGCGGCTGGCTTGTCGTGTCGGGATCTTTCGTGCCGCTGACCGTCCTGGCGGCCCGCCAGGTACGGCTCTGGCTGGGGGTCACACCTGGCCTTTTGCTGGATCCGTTGACGGCCGGGGTGTGCGCGGCCGCGCTGGTCTTCCCCTTGAGTTTTTTTTACGGAGTACTATTCCCGGCCCTGGTTGCCGGCAGCGATCAGGTGGAGGATGGGGCCGATGCCTCCCGGGTTTACGCCGGGGAAGCGGCCGGTCTTGTGGCTGGTGGCCTCGTGACCACATTCTTTTTCCTGCCCTGGCTCTCGTCTTTGGGGATTGCCTTCTTTCTTTTAGTGGCGCATCTTCTGGCCGCGGCGTTACTGTCGCCGGCTTTTCGCGGGCCGCTTCTCGCCGGAGCGTTGTTGACGGCGTGGCTTCTGGGGAGCGGGACAGCGGACCGCCTGGACACCTTAAGCCGCGCCGCGCAGTGGCCGGGGTTCCGGGTGGTGGAAAGCCGGGACACGGTCTACGGCAACCTGGAACTGCTGGAGAAAGACGGCGAGCTAAGCCTTTTCGAGAACGGCCTGCACGTCGCCACCACCGGAGACGCGCTCTCCGCCGAGGAGAACGTGCATTACGCTTTGCTGGCCCATCCGGCCCCGCGCCGGCTCTTTATGGTCGGCGGCGGCCTGGCCGGCGGCCTGGGGGAAGCGCTCAAACACCCGGGCGTGTCGGTGGATTATGTCGAGTTGGACCCGGCCGCCATCGACCTGGTGCGCAGGCATAATCCCGACGTGGCCGCGGCCATGTCCGAACCGCGGGTGCGGGTGCTCGCGGCTGACGGCCGGCGGTTCCTGCGCCGGTCCGGTGGAGAATACGACGTGATCATTCTTAACCTGTCCGACCCGTTGACCCTTTTGGTAAATCGTTATTACACCGTGGAATCCTTTCGCGAAGCCGCCCGGCATCTGGCTCCCGGCGGCATCCTGGCTTTAAGCGTGACTTCGTCGGAGAATTATCTTAACCGGGAGGGTAAGGAATATCTGCGGATCCTGCGCCGGACACTGGGGCAGGTCTTTGGCGAGGTGCGTTCCGTGCCCGGCGACCGGCACATTTTCCTGGCTGCCAAAGCGCCTGGCACGATCTCCGTCGAGCCGGACACGCTGGCCGCGCGGATCAAGGAGCGCGGGCTAAAGACGCGTTTCGTCCGGGAGGCTTTCTTCCGGTTCAGGCTGGAGGCCGGCCGGGTGGCGCAGGCCGAGAAGAATATGGCCGGAGGCACGACGGTCAACCGCGACACCGGACCGGCGGCTTTCCTGGCGGCCTTGGTCTTCTGGTCCACGAATTTTCGTACCGGTTTCGCCGCGCAGGTTGCGGCTTTCCGCGGGCAGGGGGTCTGGCTGTGGTTCTTTCCGTTGTTCTTGGGAGCGCTATCCTGTTTCAGTCGCCAGCGCCGCAATATGTCGTCGGGATTGCTGGTGGCGGCGGCCGGATTCTGCCTGATGGCCGGTCAGCTGGCGGTCGTGCTGGCCTTTCAGTCGTTTTACGGTTATGTTTACGCCGGGATCGGAATTATCACCGCCTTGTTCATGGCCGGAGTCTTCGTCGGGGCAGGGAGGGCCGGGAAGGTACGGGCCGAGCAGGTCCCGCTCGTTGTCAGCCGGACGATCGCGGCGGCGGCCCTGCTTTTCGTTCTGACAGGCGCGGGCTTGCCCATTGTCGCCCGGACCGGTGTCGATGCGGTCATTGCCGCAGGCCTGGCGTTATTTGCGTTCCTCGCCGGAGGCGTGGGCGGGGCGCAGTTCGCCCTGGCGGTACAGTTCACTGCTGCCGACCCTCGTCAGGCAGGACGGCTTTATGCCGCCGATGTGCTGGGCGCATCTCTGGGTGCGCTTCTGGCCGGGATATTCTTTATACCGTTATGGGGGTTGCCTTTGACCTGTATCTTTTGCGGGTTACTGCAGCTGGCGGTCTGGCCGGCGTTTGTGAGAATTACCGTTAGAAGTTAACGGGATCAACCAGCCAAGTGATCGGCCCGTCGGTAGAAGCGGGCTTCTTTCAGAGGGGGCTTCTGGCCCGCGAGCAGGTTGAGCCAGCCCGACACCTTGTTCAGGAATAAGCCGCTTGTAGCGACAGCGCACAGCTTCAGGAAATCCCGCCGGTCCAGGCCGGCATTCTCTCCGGCAGGCCGCGTTTGCAGTTCATCCAGTTTAGTCTCCATAAGTCTCCTCATTTCCAGATGCCGGGTATCGCTGTCCCGCAGCGTTCGCATTTGCCGTCGACAAGATGGTTCTCCGTCACTTCGTAGCCGTCCCGCGCGATCAAGAGCTGCCCGTCATCCGGGCAGTAGGTATTGTTGCCGTTGCCCGACTGAATATTGCCGATGTAGACGTATTGCAGGCCTTCCGCCATGGCGATCTTCCGGGCGCGGGCCAGGGTGTCTTCCGGTGTGGGCGGTAAGTTGGTGAGCTCGTGCATCGGCCAGAAACGCGAGAAGTGCACCGGCACGTCTTTGCCGGCGTAAGTGCGTACCCAGCGGGCCAGGGCGCGGATGTCCTCGTCGCGGTCGTTCCACGTCGGGACGACCAGGTTGGTTATCTCGACCCAGATGCCGGCTTTCTTCAGGGCGAGGACGCAGTCCAGGACCGGCTGCAGGGTGCCGCGCGACATGCGGTGGTAGAAGTCGTCAGTCATGCCCTTGATATCGACGTTGGCCGCGTGCAGCTCCGGGCAGAGATCGGCCAGCGGGGCCTTTTCAATATAGCCGGCGGTGTGCAGGAGATTAAGCAGGCCGGCCTGGCGGGCCAGCACGGAAGTGTCGAAGGTGTACTCGTAAAAGATAACCGGGTCGGAATAGGTGTAGGCGATAGAACGGCAGCCCGCGCGCAAAGCCTCGCGCACCACGGCCTCCGGCGGCAGGTCCAGGTTGTCGGTCTCTTCCGGCGGGCGCTGGGAGATGGTCCAGTTCTGGCAGCCCTTGCAATGCAGGTTGCACCCGGCGGTGGCGATAGAGAAAGAGGTGGAGGTGGGCAAGACGTGGAAGAAAGGTTTCTTCTCGATCGGGTCGACGTGCACCGCGCAGGGTTTGCCGTAGACCAGGCTGAACAGTTTGCCGTCCACGTTGGCACGGACGCGGCAGTCACCGCGGCCGCCTTCGGGGATGCGGCAATGTCGGGGGCAGAGCAGGCATTCTACGTGTTGCATGGTGGCTCGCCTTTAAGGCCGGCCGCGTCAGGACACGGGCGGCGGTTTAATTGGCTTCCTTCCAGTACTGGCCGGCGTGCAGTGTCAGTCCGGCTGCTTCCAGTTTCTTGCGTAGCTCGGCGCTGCGTTCCGGGCCGGAGTCGCCTTGCGCAGGTACGGCAACGGACCGGCGGGCGACCAGGTCGTCTTGGATGTTGTCCGCCAGAACGGCGAACAGCAACCCGGCCGACAGGAGCAAAGTAACGCTAAACAGCGCGTCTTGTTTTTTCATGGCAGACACTCAGTGTCAGTTTGCCTTCCGGACAGCCGCGTATACAGCGGCCGCACAGGATACATTCGGCGTTATCTACCACCACAGTAGTGGCGCTGTCGGGCTTGTGCGATATCGCCTGGACCGGACAGATGCTCGAGCATTGACGGCACTGGTAGCAGTTCTCTTTAAGCCGGATCTGGAACAGCGCCAGCCTGGCCGTCAGCCCGGTCAGGGCTCCGACGGGGCAGAGGTAGACGCACCAGAAGCGGAAACGGAAGATGGACAGGATAAGCATGAGTATGAGGAGCGCCCAGGCCAGCCGGGTCCCGTGTCCGCAAAACAGCGTCACGAAGGGTTCAATGTTGGCGGCCGAGGTATTGCCCAGGATGAAAGTAGCGGCCAACAGCGTTAGCAGGAAGAAATATTTCAGGTAACGGGCCCGGCGGTCCAGTGCCGGA
>JAAXVU010000078.1 GCA_013335325.1 Candidatus Omnitrophota bacterium
TGATACGCCCGCTCTTCTTTCAGAAGGCTGTCCTCGGCCCGCTTGCGGAGTCCAGCATAAATCACCGGCGCGATCGTGGCCAGCACAACCGCCAAAAGCAAGGCGGGGAACGGATGGCCGGTATTGTAAAAATAAAAAGGCACGCCGAGCGCCACCAAATATACAGCCATAAACAACCCGGCGCTAGTGACCGCCACGCGAATATCCATTAGGCGATATCTAACAATGGCATACCATACAACAAGCGGATACATAGCAAATAAACAGATTAATATGGGCGGAATAGAAATGTTAAATGTTAAGAAAAAGACCTGACCACCCCCAATAAATCCTACTAAAGAAGAAACAAAAAAATACTTAAGCTGCAGAGCTCGCACACCCTTCTGTTTAATGATAGCCATGACTAGCAGATACCACGAATACAAGACTGCCCCACAAAAATAAACAGCAAAAGCAATATATATTGGGCCCGCAGTGCAACAATAATGAAATCCAAATCTAGGAACTACAGATTGTATAAATAACTTACTTGGATTGACTAAAAACAAAACCAAAGAGAAAAGATACGCAAAGATTAGAACTCCTCTTCTATGACGATTCAGCAGGGCTAGAACAAAATGTAAATGTAACGCTGGAATGAATACGGAAGCGGCATGCAAGACCCAACAGCCCCACCAAGCCATTTGCTCAGTTGCTGATGAAATCATGGCGCAATAACCTAAACTCCAAATGGCAGAAGTCAAGGCAGTTCCTAACCATGTCTTGTTAACTAAACTCCCTCTATTTCTAATAAAGACAAATACCCCAGAAGCCAGAGCAGAAATGCTTCCCAATATCAAACAAATTTGAAAATATAGCAATGAGTTCAAGCAGATATCTCGTTTGTATATAGATATCAATCTAAGTTCTTTAATATAATTATTAAAAGATCCGACCTTGGAACACAGATCGATATTTTCTACATAATCACAATGGGAAGGACAATCTGAATTTCAACACCTTTTGTGTATTCTGAGGCGAAACGAATCGCCCCGCCGTGGCCCTCTTCAATTATCTTACGCATAACGAACAAGCCCAGGCCATTGCCGGAACGGGAAGAAACCTTGGTGGTAAAGAACGGCATAAAGAGCTTCCGCTGATCTTCCGGCCGCACTCCCATGCCATTATCCGTAACGGTTATATGGATCTTATTGTCCACCGCCCGGGCACTAAAGGTCATGCGCGGCTCGTAACCTTGGACAGATCCGGCATGCTTCTTGTCCATCATGGAAAAATGGGCATTATCGATAAGGTTAAAGAACACCTCCTGCAACTGCACAAAATGACCGAACACTGGCGGCAACCCCTCCGGGAAGTCGATCTCCCGGCTAAAATCGCTTAAACGCACCTTGAGGCCGACCATATCGAGCGAAGCGTTCAGCAGTTTCTTTAAGTCCACCGCACTCTTCTCGGTGGTCTTGCTGCGCGAATAATCCAGCAACCCGCGCACGACCTGGGCGCCCTGGGTCACGTTCTCCTCGATACGCGTCAGCCCTTTCCTTAGCTGTTCCAACACCTCCGGCAGCGGAAAACGTACCGGATCCTTCTCGTACTGGGCAACCGTATCCAGCAGGTCGCCGGCAATAAAACCCAAAGCATGAAAACGGTTATTGACCTGATGGGACAACCCGTCGGCCATGGTCCCAACCGTGGCCAGCTTCTCGGCCTGAAAGAGCTGTTCCTGGGTACGCCGCATATCATCGTAATAATTGGCATTCTCGATCGCCAAGGCGGCCTGGTTGGCCAGGATGGAGAACGTGGCCAGGTCGTCTTCCGTATACAAACGGCCGCGGTCTTTCTTGCCCATCACCACCACCGCGATCAGCTCGGAGCGCGAATAGATGGGAAAGATCAGCGCCCCCATCAATTCACTGATCTCGGCCGCCAATGCATCCATATCTCGGTCCTGTGCATCTGCAGCCCGGCTACGCACTTCCTCCAATATCAAAGGATCTGCAAACTTGCCAAAAGCTTCTACTATCTTGGAATTAGCTGACAACTCTGGAACAACAACCTCTCCTGATGCTCGGCAACGCCGTGCCGAAGCTAACTTATAACTCCCTGTCGAACCATCCCACAAATACACAAAAGCATGCTCCATCCTGACAGCACGTGTCAAAATAGACACAATCAAATTTAGCAACCTTTTTAAATCACGAATCCGCCCCATTCCAGCCGAAGCCTGTCGCAAAGTCTCTTGATATGCACGCTGCTCAGATAACAACTTCTCTTTCGCTTTTTGCTGAACATAAATATAAGTAAATGGCGCCACTGTAGCCAAGATAATCGCGCACCACAAAGCAGCGAGATGGTACTCTTTTATGTAAAGATAAAAAGGTATCCCTAGTGCCAATGCATATACGCCCAGAAATAATCCGACACTAGTAAAAGCTACGCGTATATCCATAAGTCGATATCGAATAACCGCGTATGCTATTAATGCAATAAAGATAAACGCAGATAAATATCCCCAGGGATAGATCGACAAACGGTATTTCACGACATAATCAACAATGGCCGTAGAGCCTGCGATAAAGGCATAAAATACATAACGAAGTTGTTGTGCTCGAACCAACATTCCATCTCTTACTGCTTTAATAGAGGCTCTAAACGATAGAATCATACAAGCTGTAAAGAGCACAATAAACAACAATAGAAAGAATATATAGAAACTCCCTGCAACTGGATAATAGCCCCAGAAATATTTCTCGACACCACTATAAATATATTTAGTCCACCCTAAATATAGTGCAAATGGTATTGTGCTATAAAGGAACCATAAAACAATCCCCAACCTTTTCTGTATCAAGGACAAAACAAAATGCAAAGCCAGGACGGGAATAAAAGCAATAAATGAAAATCCCAAACGTGCCCAAAATATAGCGCTATCAGGTCTGGAACAACTATACATTACAGAATAACCGAAAAGCCATCCGCAAGAACTCAGGCAAAACAATGCAAACAATCTATTAGTCAAAGACTTAGGATTGTGCATAAATACTGCGGAAGCAATTATGGCAATTACCGCCATAGTTAAAAAGGGAGGTATAGAGAAAAGATTTACTTGCATGAAGATTTCAGACCAAAAGATGCTTCTTTAGCAAACGACAACAATTTGAAAAAGTTTGTTTTATCAATTCTCGGACATAACAACCCATCTCGTGAAAGCTCGCTAGATATATTACTTGTATCAAACAGCATCGGTTCCGATATTACATATGGAGTAAATATCTGTCCAATAGTCTTATAATAAAATAATTCATAATCATTACGAGCATCTTCTGGAACTTTATTTACAAATGTTGTCCCCTTAATATTCAAGAACTCAATCATCCACGAAACATAATCCCTGTGGGGAGTCTCCGCGTCATTTACCAAATAACAACTATCACAGCTCGCGCGACCAATAGTTATTTTATACATAGCTTTCGCCGCAAAGTCGGCAGGTACAATATTTAACCCTGCATCTTCTCTGCATGCAATGCGAACTGGCAGATCTAATGGCGTTTCATATATTTTATCCAAATGAATCCCCGCTTTCATCTTTAAACGCATAAACCAAGCAACCCAAGAATAAAACACATCAAACTTCGTCACAGAGCCAAAAGGCTCCTCCATAAGTCGACCACATATTGTAGATGGACGAAAGACTCGTAAGCGTAATTTCTTTGTCGCACAATATTCTCTAACATATTCTTCAGCCATTAATTTAGTCTTCTCATAAGGATTCCTAAACTTAGCAGAGAAGTTAACGTGATTAGGCAATATAATCCCCTGAGCTAAACCACAAGAATATGCCGAACCAACATAAACAAACTCCCCTACAGACATATCATCAAGCAACTGAAGAATATTCCTTGTACCAATACAATTAACCTGATTAAGAGCAATCTGAACGTTAGTAGAACTACGAAAGTCCGTCAAAGAAGCTATATGAAAGAAGAAATCCACATGTTTCTGCCTAAGCAAACGTAAAGATTCAGCGGACACACCACACCTTTCATCTTCTAAGGTATAATCCAAATAGACCACTTGCCTTTCTAAGAAAAGCTCTAAGAAGCCTTTCTGCGAATCGCTAACCTGAAGATATGCAAGACCATCCCTACCAAGGATTGTCTGCATAATCCTTTTTTTTAACGGAACCTGTCCCCTCATGCGACCTAATATGATTAGCTCTAAATTATCCAATGAATCTAAATTACGTTTTATGCATTCTGCAAGAAAGTTGCTTCCCAACAACCCAGTAACCCCAGTTAGACATATACGCATAGCATTCCTCGAAATCACATTGTTTTCTTATACTGCCCAATAGACTATGTCTTAAGCTTGCCTATCTTTCTATAATATCCAATCTTCGACGACCTACGCACATAGCCATGTCTCATATACCAAGCCACCTCTTCAGACAACACTTCACGAAAATCCTTGAAGGTTAATCCGAGCACCCGCTGGCCCTGACTGCCGTCATATCGGGCACCAAGAGAGAAATAGCGCACGGTCTCACTGTCGATCACAGGCCCCACCTTGCCGCCCAGCCCCAGCAGTCCCAATATTGCCTCGTTTAGCAAGCTAAATATATGCACCACATTAAGTGGCAACTTTAAGAAAGGCGCACGCACGCCAGAGATCTCTTCCAACATCTTAAATATCTCAGCCAGCGTATAATGCCGACCATGGGCTACTATATAGCGCTGCCCGCTCTCTCCGGTCGAAAGCGCCTTAAAGTGCGCTTCCACTGTGGAATCGATATCCGAAACACAAAGCAAGGCATCGAAATAACAGGGATAACTGCGGTTCAGGAACTTGACGATCATCTCTCCTGTAGGTGTCGGCCGGGAGTCACCTACGCCAAAGAGAAAGCTGGGGTTGACCGAGACTATATTCAACCCTAGCGCATGATAGGACAAGGCCACTTTCTCCGACTCGGCCTTCGACCGTTCATAAAAAGAGCGCCGGTCCAAAAGGTTCAACGGAACCGTTTCGTCAGCAGGCATACCATCTTCCCGCATGCCCACGGCCGCAGCAGAACTGGTATAGACGACACGCCTGATCCCGGCGGCCAAGGCCGCCTCGCACAGGTTACGTGTTCCTTCAATATTAGTCTGAAAAATTTCTTCCGGATGCCGGATGTAGAAAGGATAGCCGCGGAATACAGCCGCGGTATGAAAGACATAGTCGACGCCCACCATTGCCCTGGCCAGACAGTCCTTATCGAGCACGTTGCCGATAAAAACCTCCAACTCGACTCCATCGAGGTTAAAGGCCGACTCCTTACGGCGTAGCAAGGCCCGCACAGAGTAACCTTCCTGACGAAGGCGACGTATCAAAGAAGCCCCCAGAAAACCCCCACCGCCAGTAACCAGCACTTTCATTTTGGTCTCCCGATCGTCTTGAATCCCCGCCTTAGACAAATCGCGCTCACTGACCTTGTCAACAGAACAAAACGCAATCTCCGTCTATATAATCGCACTTTTTCGGAAAAAGTTGCTATATCAGAGAAAAATACAGTACCCTTTCAGCTCAAAAACCCATTCCAACCGTACGGTCAGAATGGGCTCTTGGATAACCCCGGCCAATTTACCAGAGTGTCGATCCAATAATAAAGTTATCTCTCATTAATAACCCTTTACACAGTTCTTTCGCTCTTCTGCCGCTCAGGACCGAACAGCTGCTGCATTGTCCGGCTTAAAACGGCCCCGCTTACTCCGAAAGCAAAAGGTCAGCACCCTTGGCGGTCCAAGAATTAGCACCGCCCCGGAACACGATCAATGCCGGCCTCATCCGTATATTGCCGAAGAAGAAGCTTGATCCAAAAGAAATGTCCTTTAAGGACAACGAAGTCGAAAATGGGAAGAAATTTGAAGTATTACGAGATGGGAGACAGCACAACGACGGAAAAACACGCACCCAAAGCAGGCATGCCAGAAAGGATCCGATATGTATAACTTGAGATCCGACGTCCATAATTCTCTCTAAGGTTGCAAAGAATAACGTCGCAGCAAGTAATTATACATATTTATAACATCTAAAATGTATATTTCCAAGAGAAAAACAGAAAAAACAGAAGAAATATCGCCGGAGAAGCCTAGAGAAGGGATAAACGCTGCCTCGGACCTCACTACGCCCCGTCGGGCCGCATGCCATAATATGGGTCTACAGGCTATGGCCCGACGGCAAATCGACACATTACTTCGCCGGCATGGCCCGCGGTACAGGCGGAGCCTCCAGATCACCGAAAGGCCGCGCATCGTCCTGCCCGTCAAAGTCCGCGTCTCGATGCATGGGCATAGGACGACCCGCCATACCACGCCCATCCGGAGCAAACCGCCCCATATGGCCTTGCGCCATGGGACACTGCCCCTGCCTGAACGCGGACCGCCCGATACCGCCGATAGTCAGCAGCGCGGCCAGCCAGAGAATTACCGCCACCACATAACCGAAAGCCCTGAGCCGCTTCGATTCGACGCGGCTGTTGGCGAACAGCACAAAGAAACTTACCGCCAGGATCATTGCGGCATGCACAAAAGGCAATACCAAACCGTGCATCCTGTCCATATGCTCCTCCTTAATAAGTTCTGATCACACCAGATCATTTGACGCCGCACCTTACCGCTGCCTCAACAGATACCGCTGCCAGGGTTGGCGGGTTCGCGGCTACGGAAATAACAGACGGCCCAGCATCACAACCGTCGCGACGCAGCCCCGGGGTTATTCGCCCCGGAATAACTCATCCCCGATCCAGCCGCCGGAATGACGCGACGACCCGACTTCAGCGCCTGCCCGGTCCGAACCACCGCCCTTGTGCCAGCGCTTGGTACGCATCTTCATATCGCACCCGCCGCAACCACCGGCCTCACGCCCCTGGCTCATGCTGAGAAAACGGGCATACTGTTCCGGAGTCAGGATCTTGCGGGCCGAAATGGCCGCATCCAGTCGGGCATCAGCGATGCGGGCCTGGGCCTCTTTGATCTGCCCATGCAACTGGCCGATCTCGTCCATGTCCAGCGTCGACTTGGCAAGCTCCCGGCCCAGCTCCTGGCGCAGGGCGCGCACCCGCTCCAGCAGCGGCTGTATGGATTCACGCTGACCGCGCAAGTACTCTGCCAGTCGCCCGGCCTGCTCGTTGTCAAGCGACAAGCGGTAGGCTAACCGCCCCATCCGTCGACAATCACGCCCCGGCGAATAATCATATTTCCTTTTCGTAACCGGCCTGGACTGCGGCGGCTGCGGCTTTTCTAACAGCCGTGTCGCGCTGTCCGGCGCCTGGGCCCAGGCCGGTACGCCCGCCGACACCAGACAAACCACCGCCACTATGACTTGAAATACCCCGACTTTCATTGCTGTCCTCGCTTTCACTTGTTTCAGCTTACCGCCGACGCTGCCCGGGCCTGCCATCAGCCGGCCCTTTTCCACTATTCCTTATCCTTAAAAAAACGCTTCGCCACCTTGGCAGCAGCAGCGAACTGCCGCGGGTAGTGCGTGCTCCACCATTGCTTGACGGCCTCGATATCCTCCAGATCAAAGCCTGCGGCATCTGACGTCTTCAATTCCGCCTTAACAAAGTTGCTGTTATCAAAAGTCAGATTAAAATCCGATACCCCATCCCCGTTAAAATCGACCTCCGCACTGTCCAGCTGATTGCCGTGACAGAGGATATCCACATCCACCAGCTCGTCATCGTTGGTGGCAAGCTGTATACGTGCAAGGAACCCGAGCTTATCGTAGGAATCCACTCTGCCAACCTTGCCGGTAGCAACATCGGCGTAGACGATCTTTTCGATGTGTTCCTGGCTCTTGTCCCGAAAGAACGTCCATCGCCGGGTATCGACAACTCCGTCATAGTCGATGTCGCGCTCGATCTTCAGGACACTTCCGTCACGCAGAGAATAACGCCAGCGGTCAGGATTACCGTCTTTGTTGAGGTCGACCGTGCCGGCAAGCGGCCCCGTCTCCCCGGTTATCGTCGCATCCAGGCGAACCGGCTCAGCCCAACCCGACTGCGCCAACACTATTGAAAAGAATAAAACCCAACCAGCCGTCTTCATACACACCTCCGTAGTTGCCTTCACACGGTGCCATCCGGCACCGACCTCCTGCCGACTCTAAGAACCGCCCTATTATGCCAGGGCTCATACCACAAAGACCATCGAGACACATCAGCCCCTGGGCAAGCGCACAGAAAATGTCGAACCTTCCCCCAGCCGGCTGGTAACGGATATAGTCCCGCCGTGCTTCTCGATTATGTTATACGCCAGCGAAAGGCCCAGCCCAGTCCCCTTGCCGACTGGTTTTGTCGTGAAGAACGGCTCAAAAACCCGCCGGCGAACCTCCTCGGTCATGCCGCAACCGGTGTCCGCGATCTCGACTAACACCATCTCGCCTTCCAGTCGCGTACGCAGGGTGATCGTCCCCTTGGCTTCGATCGACTGGATCGCGTTGACCAAAAGGTTGAGGAATACCTGGCTAAGCTGCTGCGGATAACACTGGATGCGCGGCAGCTCGGCGTAGTCTTTCACCACGTCCGCCTTGTACTTGATCTCGTTCCAGGCTATATTGAGCGCTGACTGGATCAACTCGTGCAGGTCCGCCTCTTCCCAGTGTCCCTCGTCGGAATGTGAAAAAGTGCGCAGGTCGGCCACGATCCGCTGGATCCGATGCATACCGTCGAGCGACTCGTTTATCAGGTTAGGCAGGTCGGAAAGGATAAAGTCCAGCTCCTGCCCCTCCTTGATCATCTGGATATCGTCGGCCAGCTGGCCCGCCCCTTCTGTACCCGACGCCCTAAGATGGTACTCGACATTGTCGCACTTCTCCAGGAGCACCTTCAGATCGCTGACGTACTTGCCCAGAACCTCCAGGTTACTTGTCACGAACGCCGTCGGGTTGTTGACTTCGTGCGCCACGCCTGCCGCCAACTGCCCGACGGTAGCCATCTTCTCCGACTGCAGTAGCTGGTCCTGCATGCTCTTTAGATCGGCGTAGGCCTTGCGCAGGGCGTCTTCCGACTTCTTGCGCTCGGTTATGTCCCGCACATACTCGATAGCCCCCACGACTTCGCCGGTAGACCGGTCCACCAACGGAAAGCTGAACTGCTCCAGCCAGCCCGCGATCTTGCCGCCGGTCCCGCGCCGAGGCAGCACCTCCCGGTCCGCCTTGCCCGTGCTAAGGGTCCGCTGTATCGGACAAAGGTTGCAGGGCTTGCTGCTGTGGTGGCACAACTCGAAACATTTCTTGCCTGTGGCCGGCAGGCCATCCGCAAACCATTTTTCCATGGTCGCGTTCATCCTCAGGATGCGCAGGTCACGGT
>JAAXVU010000079.1 GCA_013335325.1 Candidatus Omnitrophota bacterium
CTTGCAGCTTGAGCACTGATTAGCGCTGGGATAAAAACCACGTATTTTTCACCGAAATTGACCAATGCGATGTAGGCGACTCCAAGACAAGATCAGACGGATAATCTCAGGGTTGTTGTGCGTGGTTATGTTGCAGACAACCATTTTGCCTTCTCCGGCTCTGGCGCAGGTGGCGGCGGGGTTTTCGTCGGTGCAAGTTTCAGGCGCGATGGCGGTGATCCCGACACAAACACCTGTCCTTGTTCGCCAGGACGGGTCGGCGAACAAGGACTTCGCTCCGCTTCTCTTGGGAAAGAGCGTTATGGAAGCGGAGCTTCGGGCGCGGGGCGGGTCGACGGGCACGGCCTACACTTATGACCCGAACACGGCGGAGCTCTTAAATATCAACTACGCCGATACCACCCCCGACGTGACCTTCACCTACGACCGATTGGGCCGGCAGGTCAGACTGATAAGAGCGTGGATGGCCTGCCATTCCGGCATCCTTTCAATGATGGCAACGAAGAATACTGGAAAGAAATGAACTGCACCGAATGCCACAGCGGATCTTAAGCCAGCCGTGCTACCATTTGCTGACTACTGTTTACACTGGCTTCCTTTCAGCATTTCCAGCAGACGGTTGCGCTTTGAACCGGCCAGGTAGCCCGAATAAGAGAATAATTCCTTTTCTCTTCTTTGTTTAAATTATATACTAAATACTAAGTTGACCATAAAGCGCGAACCGCGCCAGGCCCGTGAAGCAGCAGTTGATCTTGACCTATTCAGCGACTCAATTCCTTATGCAACCAATTGATCTAAAGAACCTCGAGATCCCCCGGGACGTTATACAAAAAGTACCCGCCAAGATCGCCTTGTTCTACCAGATCATACCAGTCTCCCGCGATGAGCAGGGCTTGGCAGTGGCCACGGAAGACCCTCTCAATATTCAGACCTTAGATGAGATATCAGCGGTTGCAGGCTGTCCCTTAAGAGCCGTCCAAGCTTCGGGAAAAGACATTGCCGAGGCCATTCAGAAATACTACGGTGTCGGGGCGGACACCATCGAAAAAATGATGGGCAGCGTACGACCGGTTGCCAGGACCGGGCTTATGATAAACCGCCTGGATGACCCAGGCTCTGAGGCCACGATAAGCCGGTTCCTGAACCAGATCCTGATGGAGGCCTATCAGAGCCGGGCCACGGATATCCACATTGAACCCTACGAGGACGAGCTGAAGATCCGTTACCGTATCGACGGAGTGCTGCATAACGCCCAAGTCCCGCCAGACATACGCCATTTCAGCGACGCCATCGTTACCCGCATCAAGGTTTTGTCCGGACTGAATATAGCCGAACGACGCGTACCGCACGATGGGCGCTTTAAGGTGCGGGCGGAGAACGTGGATCTGGACCTGCGCGTTTCCTTCCTGCCGACGCAGTTCGGCGAGAGTTTGGTCCTGCGCATACTCAATACCGCCAAACTTTATTCCCTGGAAGACCTGGCGCTCAGGCCCGACGAAAAAGACATCCTGGAGAAGCTGATAAAAAAGCCCTGGGGTATTATCTTCCTGACCGGGCCTACCGGCAGCGGTAAAACGACTACGCTATATTCCTGTCTGTCCCGGATCAACACCGAGGACTACAAGATCATCACTATCGAGGACCCGGTGGAGTATCAGCTGAAAGGCGTGACCCAACTACAGGTCAACCCGGCTGTCGGTCTTACTTTTGCCAAAGGCTTGCGCTCAATGCTGAGGCACGATCCGGACATCATGATGATAGGAGAAGTCCGGGATGTGGAGACCGCCGAGATCGCGATCCAGATAGCGCTGACAGGCCACCTGGTGTTCTCGACCCTGCACACCAACGACGCCGCCGGCGGAGTGGCACGTCTTTTGGACATGGGGGTAGAGCCGTATCTTATAACCAGCACAGTGGAATGTTTTATCGCCCAGCGGCTGGTTCGGCTTATCTGCCCGCATTGCAAGAAACCTGCCAGACACCAACATGCCCTACCGGATGACGCTGCCGGCACCCGGCCGGTCGTGCTCTACGAAGGGACAGGCTGTGAACAGTGCAGCGGTACCGGCTATCTGGGGCGGCAAGCTGTTTATGAATTTCTGTTATTCAACGATAAGATCCGCAAGCTGGTACTGGAGCACGCCTCAGCGGAAAGCATCCGCGAGGCAGCCGTCGCCAGCGGGATGAGAACGCTGGCCCAATCCGGCTGGGATAAGGTACGGCTGGGATTGACTACTTACCATGAGATCCTAAGAGTCACGGCAGCGGACAAGGTCAATTAACCATGTCGCCAGAATTCAAATACCGCGCCAAGGAAGGTCCGGACCAGCTGGTGGAAGGCGTGCTGGAAGCGCCGGACAGCAGTCAGGCCGTGACCGAGCTCATGCGTAAGGGGCTGACGCCGCTAACGATAGTGGAGCAACAGTCCGGTCCGTCCTCGTCGGGTATTGACCGGCTGAATCTCCAGCCGACACACTCTGCCATACGCGTCAAGAAGAGCGATATCGTATTCTTCACCCGCCAGATGAGCGACCTATTGGAGGCGTCGGTTCCGATATTTCGCGCACTGCAGCTTACCGCACAAAAAACCAGCAATGCGGAATTCCGACAGGTTATCCACCAAATGGGCGAGAACATCCGTAACGGCGCCTCCTTTTCCGCAGAACTGGCCGGCAACAGCAATTTGTTCTCCACGTATTACGTCGGCATGGTCAAGGCCGGCGAAATGGCCGGACGATTGGAGGCGGTGCTGGGCCGCCTGGCCGTCACGCTGGAGAAAGAGCAGGAGGTGCTGGGCAAAGTACGCTCCAGCCTGGCGTATCCGCTTTTTGTCCTGACCATCGGCTGCTTAACGGTCTTTGTACTTTTGTCCTTCGTCATCCCGCGTTTTATGGTCATGTTCGAAGACTTTGGCCAATCGCTTCCGTTGCCGACGCTGATACTTATGGGACTTAGCAATGTGTTGGCCCGGTTTTGGTGGCTGTTCCTCTTGGCCGGAGCTGGCATTTCTATCGTCTGGCACAAATGGTGCGCTACCGAGTCGGGAAGAAGACAGCTGGACGCGTTCGTACTGGGTCTGCCGGTAGTGGGCCCCTATATTCAGGCGGTTGAGACCGGACGGTTCGCCCGGATATTGGGTACTCTTATAGAAAGCGGGGTTGCCCTGGTACCTGCGCTGGATATCGCCCGAGAGACGGTCAGCAATACGGTCCTCAAGGAACAGTTGTCTGTGGTTTCGTCGGCAGTCTTGCACGGCATGTCACTTGGCAATGCACTACAGCAGGTATCTTTCTTCCCCGAGATGGTATCCGGCATGGTCTTCGTTGGAGAAGAAACCGGGCGTTTCGAAAAAGGTTTGTACAAGGTGGCAGACCTATTCGAACGTGAAGCTGAACAAATGACAAGGACTGGCGTGTCCCTGCTGGGGCCGCTGGTTCTGACCGCTGTTATCATTGTGGTCGGATGTATCGTGATAGCCGTGATATTGCCGGTCATGCAGATGAACCAGCTAATCCGTTAAGCAGAAATACGAGGAGGCGCTATGGCGTCAGAATATTTTCGAAACAGGAACGCGTTCACATTGATCGAGATAATGCTCGTCGTGATCATCATTAGCGTACTGGCAGCCATGGTGGTGCCGAACCTGGTGGGCCGCGGGGAGCAGGCGCGGGTGTCCGCCACCAGGGCCGATATCGCCGGCAACCTGGCCACAGCATTGGATCTCTACGAGGTGGATAACGGCAAGTTTCCGTCTACCGAAGAGGGCCTTCAGGCGTTAAGCACAAAGCCGACGACTGCCGAGAGCGCTACCGACAAATGGCACGGTCCGTATCTTAAAAAGAAACAGATACCGCTGGATGCCTGGGGCAAGGAATACATCTATCTATGTCCGGGCACGCATAATCCTGAAAGCTATGATCTGTCTTCCTTGGGCGCCGACGGCGTTGCCAGCTCCGACGATATCACCAACTGGGATACCAACAGTAAGCAGTGACGGCGCGTCAGGCCGGAGGCAGATATGGGCCGCAACCAACTGGCCGGTTTTACTCTGATTGAAATCTTGCTGGCGGTAATGCTTTTGGCCGTGACAGCCGGGCTGGCGGTGCCAGCCATGTTCCGCCTCCAGGAAAAATGGTTACTTAAGAATTCTGCTTATGCTGTATGGAATTTGATGCAGCAAGCCCAGACGCGCGCCATGACCAGCGCTGAAGAGCTACGACTTATTTCTGACGCCGATGGCAAGTCTTTATGGCTGGAACATAAGACCGGCGAGACTTATGTCCGCCTTGCAGGCAAACTCGGACAAACAGTAGATATTCCGGCCGGGCTTAAGGTGCGTACGGAAGATTTTCCAGTGGCTTTCCTTCCGGACGGAAGCATTGGACACGCAGAGCTGTCCGTCTGTCTGGAGAAAGATTGCTATCTTGTGTCTAGCCGGGAACAATACGCCAACGTCAGCATTTCGGAATGGACCGAGCAATGAATCGTTACTGCTTACGCCAGAGATCAGAGTTAAGGTCAGAAAGGCCGCCGGAGACTAACAGGACTGGAAGCCCGACCAGGCTTGGTTTTGTACTAGTAGAAGTCCTCATTGCCGTTGCCATACTGTCCGTTAGCGTCGTTGTCATACTGGAGTCGCTTGCCGGAGTTTCCCGGGCCTCCGCCAGGGCCGGACAGCTCATGGAAGCCAGCAGTCGGCTGGAAAATCGAATGGCGGAACTGCTGGCAGCAGCGGGATGTTCCTGCAGTGCGGATAGAAGCTCTGTCCAGGGTGGAGAGCCGGGTTATGTCTTCAGCTGTTTAGCAGATGCCCAACCTTTCCAGGGAGAAGCCGGACTGCAAACTCTGACAATATCGGAGAAATGGGGCCGGGGCAGCACAAGCCTTACTTTAATAACCGCGGCCGACGCAAAACCGTGTCTATGAGCCCGACCATTCAAGTCAGCATGATAAATGACCGACCATTCTCGAACCGACGAGGATTTACCCTGGTCGAAGTTCTTCTCGGCCTATTAATGCTTTCATTTGTCAGCCTGTGCGTTTACGGCACATTCTGGACAGGTATGATGCTTAGCCGGCGCCTCGACCGACAAAAGACTGTATTTCGCCAGTCGCAGTTAGTTCTGAACCGTTTCGCGCGCGACGTGGGAAAAGCGGTCGCCTATGATTTTTCCGGATCCTATCCCGACAAGGTTGCCTTCGACGGCCGAAACGATTCGCTGGTTTTTATACAGCGCGACCACGGGGCCCTCAAAGCTGTGCGCTATTATTTGGAAACCCCCGGACAGGGGCTGGTCAAGAAGACGATACTTGGCGAGCATTATAAAAAGAATGTGAGCGTTACACAGTCCAGCCAGACTGCCATCGCGGACCTGGCCCTGGTACGGGAAGAAGCCAGCTTTGCAGAGTTTCTCGCCGGCGGTTTCCCATCAGACTCCGTAAAAGAACTTATGGTCGCAAGAATAGCGCCGGACACTCTCAAGCTAGACTACGCCCGTAGCATCTCCAACGGCAGCGGCCTGTCCTGGAGTACGGAGTGGAATAATTCCAGTCTTCCCGCAGTGGTCCGACTGAGCTTTGGCGTCCTGGACTATTCAGAAAATGGGCCACAGACAGTATCCTTTGATAAGTCTGCATTGATACCGATAAGCGTCAGCCAGGCTGGCCAATAAAGAAATACTATGACTACTGTGAAATGCACTGATTATAAAAATTGCCAAGACCCTCAAAAGCTGGCCGTCCGTTCACGCCTCACCAATGATTCCGGTATAGTTCTGGTACTAGTCTTGTGGCTGGTGGCTTTTTTAAGCGCGCTCGCCTTCATCATGGGCAGAAGCGCGCAGGCGGACGTTGCCCTGGCCCGCTACCAAAGCGCCAGAATAAGGACTGAAGGGTACGTCTGGTCAGGGCTTAACTTTGCCCTGGCCCGGCTTAAGAATGAATTCTCGAATGATACTGCCGATACTGATGGCAACCACCAGGCCAGAATTGCATCATCCACCACAATCCTGGAGGAGGCAGTGGGCACAGGTTCTTTCAGACTGAGCTGCCCAGTATCGACCGAGGCAGACGAGGCTCCCGCGACGACCTGGTTCCAGGATGAGGCCGCCCGGCTAAACCTGAACGGATTGACAGCCAATAACTGTGCGGTGCTAAAGGAACTATTGCTCGGACTGGGGATAGAGGCGTCAATGGCCAAGGAAATATCTCTGTCGGTGGTTGACTGGCAGGACGCTGACAATATCCCGGCTTCCGGCGAGCAGGACGGAGAGGACGATTTCTATATGTCCCAGAAAAGGCCGTACCATTCTAAGAACCGTCCGCTTGAGTCTGTGGAAGAACTGCTTTTGGTCAAAGGAATGACGCCGGGAATATTGGATACGCTTCGGCCATTCATCACTATTTTTCCACGTTCCGGAGGATTGCGTGTTAATCTTAAAACAGCTGCCAAGCCGGTACTTTTGGCGCTAGCCCGGGCAATCAGCGCCACGCAGATCAATACCAACCTGAGCGACGCGGATGCCCTGGTTGGCAAGATAATGGAATACCGAAATGTTTCACAGGATGGAACCAGCGCAACCTCCACTGAAATGGATGCCGAAAGCCTGAAACTTAATGCCGGTGAGAAAGCCATCTTTTTCACACTTATGACCTACAAGTCCATGGCTCCGGAAGCCGTACGCTTCGCTGTATCAGCCAAAGATTCTTATACGGGTGTTCAGGCTAGTGGCGAGTTTATAGTCGACCTGCATACCAGGGCGATACTCTCCTGGCAGGTCAGCAGCAGTTAATATCAAAGTTAAAGGGAACAATGGCGTCAAATATCCGCACTGTAATTGAAATAACCGACACGCACATCAAGCTGCTACAGGTACGCTTCGGGCGCGGCAAGCTGGCGGTGACGGATTACCAGGCCTGTCCGGTGGATGGCAAGACTGACGACGAGTTGCGGTCCATTATTCACAACATGATCCAGGCCCGCGCCATAGCTCCGGAGCAATTCATTGTGGTCCTTCCCAGACGCCTCACCTCGATCCGCCGCCTGCGCGTCCCTTCGCTCGAAGAAGGCGAGATCCGCCAGATGCTGCCCCTGCAAATAGGACAAATATTGCCGTATTCTCCGGAGGATGTAGTTTACGGTTACGATATCCTGGAGAAGGAGAAGGCCGGATATTCCCGCCTTTTAACCTATATCGTACACAAAGACGTCAGCGAAAAATATTCCAGGCTCTTTGACAACGCCAGCGCTATGCCGACCAAGTATGTGCCAAGTTCGCTGGGTGTGGCGGAATGGTATCGCACCCGTCGGAGCGCCAGCGGTAACGGTCCAGTATTGATATTGAATCTGGACCTCATGCACACGGAGGCCTGTTTTGTCCATAAAGACCAGCTGCTCTTTTCCCGGGTTATAAATTTCGGCGTAACCAGCCTTAGCCCCGAGTCACTGGCAGCGTTGACCGAGCAGGTAGAGCTCACTGTCAAACTTTACCGCAAGGAAGGCTTTGGCGATGACATCGTCAATATACTTTTGGTTGCCACCTTGCCTGTCGGCAAGGAGATCATAGAAGCATTGACTAACAAGCTGAGCATGCCTGTTGTGTCCTGCGCTCCTATAGAGAACATCGTCGGAGTTGAGATAGAAGGCACGGACCGGCTGCAGACTAACCCGGGTTTGTCCATGACCGTATGTTTGGGGCTGGCTTGCGCCGATCCCAATAGGCTGGTCAACCTGATCGCCAAACAGGCACATGACCTTAGCACCGTTGGCACCAGACGCCGGCAGATATGGCGTTTCTCCCTGGCTGGTGGTCTTTTTCTGGCTGCATTTATAGCCTTTGGCGGGGCAGACCTTTTCTCAGGTTTGGCTATCCAGCAAAGACTCAAGGCGCAGTCGCTCACTCTCGAGGGGTCGGCCAGTGAGGCCCGGGAAAAAGTACGCCTACTGGACTCGGTTGATGCGTACCTAGCCAAAAGATTCCTTTTCTCCAACATCATAACCAAGCTCTACCAGCTGATCCCGCCGGATATAACTCTCAGGTCTATGAATATTGACCGCACTGGCAACATGGTGCTCGGTGGTTACGCACAGTCCGGCAGCGCTGTCAATTTGTTCCAGTCGCGGCTGGTCTCTACGGCGGATTTTTCCGACGTGACCCTGCAATTTACGGCCAAACGTAAGTTGTACAATCAGGATATGGTGGAATTCAAGATCCAGTTCAAACTTAAGCAGGCCTCGTAATCGTATGCGCAGTCTGATGGACAGAGAAAAGGTTATCCTCGCGGTTTGCATCGGGACCGTATTGTTTTACACGACCCTGCAAATGGTCGTCCGTCCTTTGCAGGACCGGACCCGGGAAGTGTCCGGACAAATAATAAGCATGGAACGCAGCCTGAAGAAAGACCGGCTTATAATCCGGAAAGCCACAAAGTCCGCCTCCCGGGAAGCGTATTATCGGGATACATTCCGGCAGACCGGCACCGACGAGGAAAGCGTATCAAAGATAATCTCGGAGATCGAAAAGATCGCTACCGATGTGGATTTGCGCATATCCGAACTGAAGCCTGCGGCCATGAAACATCAGGAACACTTCAATACCTTCTCGGTCCGGCTGGTCTTCGACGCACCGTTTGAAAAGATAGCGGCATTTCTGGAGGCACTGCAAGGCGCGCCTTATTACTTTTCTATCGACGAACTGGATATTGTCAAACCCATGGGCACGAACTCTACGGAGCTACGCGTAAGCCTGTCTTTATCGCGTCTGCTTATTCCACTTGTCCAGAGCCACGCCCGCAACGGCATGGAAAAGAAGGCGGGGCAGCCGCAATGAACTATTTGTCTTCGCTTAACCTGGAACAGGAACCGTTTTCGACTAACCCTGACCCGGACTTCTTCTACAAATCAGCCAATCATATCTCAGCGTTGAACCAGCTCGAGATAGCCATAAGACTTAAACGCGGGCTAAGCCTGATCCTGGGTGATGTCGGGACGGGAAAGACGACCTTGTGCCGCACCTTGATACAAGCTTTCGCCGAAGATGCGGATGACTTTATCTTTCATATGATACTTGACCCGTCTTTCCGGTCGGAAAATCTGTTCTATGCGCATTTAACCAAGATTTTCGGCATATCACCATTTTTCCGCTCAACGGTGGACTACAGGGATGCCGTCGAGAAATATCTTTTCAAACGCTGTATCGAAGAAAAGAAGACCGTTGTGCTTGTAATCGACGAAGGCCAGAAGCTGTCCGCAGAAAATCTGGAGATACTGCGGACGTTGTTGAATTACGAAACCAACGATCAGAAACTGCTTCAAC
>JAAXVU010000203.1 GCA_013335325.1 Candidatus Omnitrophota bacterium
TGGAGTACAACTGGACCACCGTCCGAATCCCGATCTCTGAAAGCTGTTGGCGGACCAGCATGGCTATCTTCTGAAAATATTCTCCGCGGCTGTCGACCAGCATCCTGAGCTCAAGCGGCTGTCCGGCTTTGTGCAATATGCCGCTGCCGTCATCCCGCCAGCCCTGAGCCTTGAGCTGCTCTCTGGCCCGCACCGGGTCATACGGTAAAAGCCGCACGTCCGGATTAAACCCCGGCATGTTGGGCTGAAATGGTCCGGAGCTCGCCATGCCGCTGGCCGGGATACCCTGCAATATCTTTTCCACGTCTATGCCCATGGCAATAGCCTCCCGCACCCTGATGTCCGACAAGATAGGGTCTTTGAGGTTATAGACTATGGCGCAAGTGTAGTCAGACTGGATAGCATAAGTCCTGAAAGCGGCATCGGTGCTCAGCACCTGGTAATCATCCTGATTAAGATAACGGACAAAGTCCACCTCCCGGCGCATCAACGCGGCCCACAGCCGGCTGCTGTCCGGATAAATGCTGATGACGATCTTGTCCAGATACGGCCGGCCCTCGAAATAGTCGGTATTGGCTGCCAGTTCGATCTTGTTACTCACGCGATCCCACTGGACGAACTTGAAAGGCCCTGTCCCCACCGGTCGGTAATTGAACGCGGCGGAAGACATGTCCTGGTTTTGTAAGAGATGCTTGGGGGCGATCTGTTTGCTCATCTTGCGCAAGATGAAAGAGTCAGGGGAACGCAGCACCAGACGGACAGTATAGCGATCCACAACCTGCCATTCTCCGTCGACCTTGGCCACCAGACGCAACGGCGACTGGTTCCTCTCGTCGGCAATGGCATCATAAGTGAACTTGACATCTTCCGCCGTGAGCTCCACTCCATCATGAAAAAGCACACCTTTGCGCAGATGAAAAACGCAGGTCCGGCCGTCGGGGTATAATTCCCAGGACTCGGCTAGGTCCGGCACGACCTGGTCGTGGCTGTCACTGCGTAGCAGGGAGTTGAAAATAAGGCCCACCAGCGATGCTGATACGCTGTTTTGGGTCAAGATGGGATTTATAAGAGTCGGAGAATTGGTGGTACCCCAGACCAAAGTGCCGCCGTAGGCAGGCTTGCCGGCAACCGCGCTCACCGGAGAGGTTGCCGCAGATACCGGAAGTTCGGCGCTCATAGACGGCAAGACGGATCCCTGGCTCGCAGCGAAGGCCCAATGCTGTAGCCAGAGACTCCAGCAAACGCACAGGACGATCCGCTGGCAACCCGTCTTCATCCGAAGCAAACCAAAGGATGGTTTCATAGCTTCCTGTATCATACCTGCCATCAAGAACACTGTATTGAGCTTGACGTCATCTTTAATGGAAACCTTTCCTGACTGCGCCTACCCAGCTGCCCCGCAGCTAATTCGTTCGTATGCCCTGCGTCCCCTTAGGTATGGGTAAGGTCACTGTAAACGCTGAACCCTTGCCCACCTGGGAAGCCACGGCGATCCGACCGCCATGCTGGGTGACAATGTCCCGGCTGATACTTAATCCCAAACCAGTCCCCTCTCCGGAAGGCTTGGTAGTAAAGAACGGCTGAAATATCCGGTCAAGATGCTCCTCAGCAATGCCACACCCGTTGTCGCTTATCTCAACACAGACGTTTCCGTCCAGGGCATAAGTCCTTACCTCAATACAACCCTTGGCCCGCATGGCCTGCCTCGCATTCATAAGCAAGTTCATGAAGACCTGTCCCAGCTTGTTCTTGTTACAACTGACTGCCGGCGTATTTCCATAAAGCTTGCGCACGTCAATACCGCCCTGAAGATCCGCACGGATCATTCCCAGAACCGTATCCAATATATGCTCGACCGCGACCAGTTCATCCTTCCGGCAGGAATCCTCCCGCGCAAACGCCCTAAGGTCGCCGACGAGCTTTCCGATCCTGCCGATACCTTCCTGGGACTGACGCAGCAGCTGGTCGGCATCCTCGATCATATAATCCAGATTGACGGATTCTTCGTAACGTCGGATCTCTGCCGCCACTGCATCCGCTTCGGCCCAGGCCTTTCTCTCCACCGACTCCCGAAGCTTGACTGTCAGGCTAAGCATCTTCAAATACACATCCACATAATTGCGCAGCACTTCCAGGTTGTTGGATACAAATCCCACCGGATTATTGATCTCATGGGCTACGTTCGCCAGCAATTGTCCGAGAGCCGCCAGCTTATCCCACTGGGCAAGCTGCTCACCTGAGGTCGAAACATACTGTGCGGGAGTGGTTACTGCGGATCCTTCCAGAGCGCTGGCGGCCTTGGGGGCTGAAGAACGGGCTCGCTTTCCGGGAGAACGCACCGCATCCGCCACTACTAAGCCTGAGCCCCTGGAAGGTTGCTTCTTATTTTGCTTTATTGCCAACATCAAGGCGCTCCTGAATCTTCTTGACCGTCCAAGACTTGACTGATTTCCGGCCTGCCTCGTAACCCTCTAATTCGTAAATAAGCCAAACGAAACCGCTTTGATGAGCGCTGGATCGTATATTGCCAATCACACAATTACCAATTGAACTTATTTAGATAATATACTTCTTTGATATTTTTAGT
>JAAXVU010000080.1 GCA_013335325.1 Candidatus Omnitrophota bacterium
AGAAAACCCGTACTGCGCTCCGATCTCCTTCACCAGCCGCAACACCTCGCTGACGCTTTTGGTAAATACGAACTTGGCATACTCCCGACCTTCTATGGCCTCCCGGAGGAAACGGAACAGGTCTACTACCGATATGGAGAAACCGTTCTGCCGTAACAGCTCGTCGACCGCGGCCGCCTGTTGGGGACGCAAGGCGAACTGCCCCGACTCCCTGGCCGTCGGTACCGGGCCGTCGAAATAATATTCATAAGCTTCGTCATAACGAAAAGACAAAATATCGTAAGTCCCCGGCCGCAGGTGTCCATAAATGTCCAGGAACTTCTCTTTTGGCATTTCCTGCTGGTCCTTTAGCATCCGCTTGGCCACGGTATTTAGCGAGGACATGAACATGCCTTTTTCTGCCTCACTTATCACCCCGACCTGTACGAGGGAATTCAGCATCTGCACCGCGATAAAACCGGCGCGCGCCAGACCCGCAAAGGGCAACGTGCCATAGCGCTTGCAATCTTCCACGAACCAGAAGACCTTCTCCAGATTCGTAAGCTTCGAAGCCGCAACCTTGTTTTGTCTGCCTTTTAAGTCCTCGATCTTCAACAGATCGGTCTTCACGATGCCATCCTGAGGCTCGACGATCTTCTTCGTCAGCTGGCGCAAGGACGTCAATAGCGCCTCGCCTTCCCGCTGGGTAAACCCATGCTCTTGCAAGGCCTGCAAGCGCCTGGTTATCGTAAAGTCATAACAGGAAAAAATGATATCAAACTCTATCTTGTCATGGCTCGCCGGATTATTCTTGAGCAAATAAAGATAGTAGTTGGTCAGCTTCTCTGCCAGCTCATCGCTAACGCCTTGGGGAATAAAGGAATTAAAACTTACACGCACGTCCACGTATGGTATTCCCAAAAAAGTCACAATTAGCGGGAAGGAACGAACATTGCGGTAACCATAATTGCTGCGCTGGTAGGCCCAGGTGCGGTCTGTTATTAGCTCCTTGTAGAGCGACAACGGCAAAGGCCGGGGCTTGACCCCGATCATCTCCGCCGGGTTCCAGTCCGGCATGACACCGAAAATAGTATCGTCGCCAGCCAGATACGGATGCCGTTCTTTAAGCTTCTCCACCTTCTTATAGATCTTGCGCAGATATTTCTCGACTTCCACATCCGGGATGGTGACCTTGCCGTTCCTGACGATCGGACGGACCTGCAGCACGTACACACGCTCCCTCGCGTCGACGGCAAACTCGATGTCCAGGCTGTCCGAACCCAGCAGGCCTTCCAACTCTATGGCCACGGCCACCAGCTTATCCAGATAAGAAGTCTGCGGCGCATTCTCAAAATTACGGAACTTGATCAGCGTACGCACAGCATTCGTGCGTCCAGCTGTAACGGTATCGGTACTGCCGGATACGCTATCAAAGTTGATAACGAAATACGGCGCCAGGGTCGATATGTCCCTGGTAAAAAGCACTCCACTCACGATCACGTCCCGCAAGAAAGGCTGCACCAGGACCTGGTCTTTGTCGTTAACGGGGACGCCGTAGGAGTCGACAACTTCTTTCACCGCCTTCGATAAAGCTTCGTTATCTAGCGGCACACACTTGACCGACTTGAAGGCCCCGGCCAGCGACTTATCTGCTGAATCTTCCCGTTGTGCCGACGAGCGGACAATGAATGAATCTCCCGCGCCGCGCATGGCCGCACGCAGGCTGGCCAGGACGCCATCCTGATCCCGGCGCCATTCGGCCACAGAGAAATAATATTGCGGCAATAAACAACCCTGCTGCAAATGCCCCATAAGGGCTGCTAATGTTTCCGCTTTGGTGCCAAAACTGGCCATTTAATTTCCCCCGACTCCGGATAGCATTCAGACATTCTGCTTAAAATTTCTTTATACCGCAGTGACCCGCCTCATATTGTTCGGTCAAACGCATCAACTGTTCCCATAAAGATGGCTCGACGGCGCCTTTCAATTCCAGCAATTTGCGTTCCTTGTCCGCCTGGATCAAGACCCGTGGACAATTCGCCAGCTTGATGGCCCGTTCGGTAAAATCAGTCTGACTGGTATTCAAAAATCCACAGATCCTGTCCAATTCCTGGTGCGGCTTCTGCACAAAATCCTCGAAGAATACCGGGCAGAGCCTTTCCGGCTGAGCGGCTGCTTTATATTCTTTTAAGGAATTGTTATATATATCTAGCACATTCAATACGCACTTTTCCTGCGGGTTGGCCCTAAGCCAACGCTTGGGCTCCTCCAGACTGTACCAAGGCAAGGTGTCCTTTCCTTGTTTCAAAAGCAGCGTGAAGGCACGTGGATCGGCGCCGAACCGATCCCCCCATCCACGTTTCCACCAGGAATAACAGACATCCAGCGGATCACGGAACAGTGTAAGCATCCGGTAATCTACTTCCAGCTTGTCCAGTGTAGAGAGATTAGACAAAAGATCATGGGTCTGAAAAGGAACGAAATGGTTGCCCTTGCGGATCTCTTCCACGACGCTGTCGCCCTCGGGAGCGGAAAGACGCTGGAAATAAACTTTCGGATCCTTGTAATTCCAGATACCTGTCTGATCATCCGGACGGAAATTGACGTTGCGCGATATAAAGGAATTATAGATCAACTCGTTCAGGTTCAGCCTGAGTATAGCCTTGGCGCAGCCTATGTCTATTGCGCCGACCGCGGCGCTGGGGACTATATGCTCTATCAGGCTGAAGAACTTGATATGCTCAAATCTGTCCAGGGAAGACAGGATGCCGCTGAACAAGGACTTACCGCAGCGCGGTAAACCGTCAATAAAGACCAGATTCTTGGCAATATTTTCGGTCACTCCAAACTCTATTTTTCTCTTCTTGGCCATCACTGATCTCCGTTATCTAAACTGCCCCTTAGCCAATTCAGCCTTCCTTAAGCACGCCCCCTGGCGACAGCGCAACCTGATCCTTGGCGCAAAGACTCTGCAATGCGCTCGGCCACTCTCTCGTTTCCGTGTGCGCTTAAATGTCCGCCGTAGCGGTCGCTTGAATAGATACCGGCGGCAGCGTCACTCTCGCAAAATTCGCCGGTCATATCCACCACTGGCAGGACCTCCCGGGCCCGCTCCAGGAAACGGCTGTAATAACTCCCGCGCGCCTGCACTATCTTGATATCGTTCTGCTGCGGCAGCCAAACAAAAACCGGAGAGAAACCTTCCGCTTTGGCAAAGCCGGCAAACTCTTCAAGGATCTTGACCATTAATGTCTCAATCTCAGCATCCTGATAAAGATGCTCGCAGATCTCAATATTCCGGCGGAGAACTGACACATCGTGTACATACTCAGCATAATCTGGCCGGACTTTCAACATCCGGAAGACATGCTTTAGCAGCAGCCTGCCAACTAATACCAGATTGCGCCGCCAGGTCTTTAGCAAGGAAAACGTATAGGGGAACCGCAAAATATCTGCCCGAAACTTCCTGTTATAGAAATAATCATATTGGCGCAAGTGTGACAGATGCTCCCCGACCTTAAAAAACTTCTCCTCCTCATCTATCACATTGGGCACCAGCCTTAGCTGTCCGCCCTCCAATACAAATCTAGGTTTGAAACCAAAGATATTGCCATATTCGTGGTAATGCTTCCAAACGTTCAAAACCCTGGAAATTGTTTCCGGAACTACCGCCAGTATCACTATCTTAGTAGGACAGTTACGATACTCCCGCTTCATCCGCAAGAGCGCCTGGTCCATCCCGTAATTCCCTACGCCAAAATTAAGCACATTCGAATCAGTCAGCCTGGACAAATAATGCGGCCATGTTTCAGCGTCACCCACCTGACGGCAAAAAGCAAAGGAATCGCCGTAGCAGGAAATTATCGCCGGCTTGTCTTCGAAACCCGGATTAAGCCGCGCTCCCACATGGTTAATGTGATACTCCACTTGTCCTGAACGGCCCTTCTCGCGTCCCGACGTGCCGGGCTTGCGCACCCAGCCCAGCTCAGGATCATAACCATGCCTGAAGAACTTCTCCAAGTCCTTCCTGACAAAGAGCGGGTTCTCGTCAGCTTCCATGATAAGCCACGGGTAATCTTTTCTTAAGAAACACAAAAGCGCATATAAGAAGAGTTCCAGCGAAAGGAAGCCGCCCAGCGCCATACCTAAGACCGTCACAATTTCTCTGCCGTTCATCATTGGCTATCCATTCGATCCGGCCTTGTTCAAAGCCGTCAGATATATTTCTTATCCCGCAGACCCTGGCAAATACGCTCCACTATCGCCGCGAAGTTTCCGTCTTCATCGTTATTATCTATAACCAAGTCCGGGTTCTTCGGCCTGGGGAAAGGGATATCCACGCCCACCACCTGCTTGACCACCCCGGCCAGAGCTTTACGGTACAATCCCTTGGAGTCCCGCCGGACCACGGTCTCCATCGACACATCCAGGAATATCTCGAAATATCTGGAATAATTCTGTCTGTTCCAGTCCTGGGAAGAGTGAAAGATAGACAGGACCGCAAAAACCACATCCACACCTTCCGCATCCAGATGCTTGCACAAACGGCAAATACGCTCGGCATTCCTGAAACGGTCATCCATGGAATGGCCGAGGTCATTCCCCATAAGTTCACGCATGATATCCCCGTCAAAAAATACCGCCGGGCGTCCCATCGAACGAAGCCTGTCGGTCAAGGCACGTCCGACCACGCTCTTCCCAGCGCCGGATAATCCTATAAGCCAGATAACCATGCCTGTCTCCGCTGATATAACACATTAATAACGGCGTACTACACCGCCGTCCATCCACCGTCTACCATGAGCACCTCTCCGGTAACATAGGAGGATGCGTCCGAAGCCAAAAACAGCACCGCCGCCGCCACCTCTTCCGGGTGGGCCATGCGTCCCAAAGGACAACGGCTGCCATAGTTGTCGGTAAAACTTTGATCATGCCGGTCAAACACACCGCCAGGGCAGACCGCGTTCACCCGCACCTTGTGTCCGCCGAAATAAGCCGCCATGTAACGGGTGAGATTGACGATCCCGCCTTTCACGGCGGCATAGATCATGGAAAAAGGCTTCACCCCAGTGCCGTCATAAATGGACAGGCTGGGCCCCACCACGCCGTAGATCGACGCTAGGTTCACTACAGCTCCTCCCCGGCCTTTCATGCTTTCCGCCGCATACTTGGAAGAAAGCGCGTAACTGTTAAGCTGCATATCGACATTCTTGCGCCAGGAATCGACGGTGATATCCTCGACCGCCGCGTTCCAGTCAGCCGTACGCGGGTAGGCACTGTTGACCCAGATATCTATTCCGCCCAATTCGGCAGACAGTCCCGCAATATTTTGCTTTAACGCATCCAGATCGGTCACGTCCAGCCGTCGGAAAACCACCTGACCGCCACCGGAGAATACCTGCTCCAGGGCCTTGCCGCGGTCCGCGTCAACATCGGCCGCCACAACATGGGCGCCGGCCTGCGCCAGAGCCGCGACGATCTCCCGGCCTATCAGTCCGGCGGCGCCTGTCACCACCGCTTTTCTTCCTCGAAGAGCAAACAATGCCTGATAATCTGTCATAATTTCACCAGCCCCTTTGCCACCAGATACTCCACAAAAATAAAGTCTTCCTCGGTATCAATATCAAACGCGGACTTCTCGTCCATCACCCATGCCAGGGTGCGCCCCTGGACAGCGGAGATAGTATTGTCGTCGAGCAGGAAATCCCGGGAGTAGACATAAATCGAAGCATTCATGTCGAACATGCGCGGCGCGTCCTGCCGGCGCAATACCGGACGGGCCAGCCGCTTGGCCAGCGCCACATATCCATCCGGCTGCTCCTCGAGCATGTTGAAGTACGGGTTGCGCCTGGCCGGCGTGACACTCACCACCGAATCGGGACGTTTGGCCATAAAAGTCTGGTACGCCCCCTCGATATCGGCTACTTCCCGCACTGGGGCCGTGGCGTCCAGGTCGACTAGCACATCGTATCTTTCATTCAGAAGCCGCTCGGTCTCCCGCCAGGCATGCCTAAGGGCGCCAACCTTGCCGGCATTGTCGGTCGCCAGCTCCGCCGGCCTCAAGAATGGAACTTCCGCGCCGTAACGACGGGCCGACTCGGCAATGGCCTCTGAGTCGGTCGAACAGACTATTCTGGAGGCCCTCCCCCAGCGTTTCGCCTGATCCAGGGTGTGGGCGATAAGCGGCTTTCCGCACAGCTCGCGGATATTCTTGTTCTTGACGCCCTTCGAGCCACCGCGGGCGGCCACTGTTAAAAGGATCCTAGACTCTGCCATGACGAAACTCCAGAATACGTTGCAGCAAAGGTACTGCCTCCGCAAGGCTGTTCATGCCCTGCCCATTGCTTATATTTCCGAGAAAATAACGCGCCTGCGCAACGAAATAATCGTCGCGTTCAACTTTGAAAGAGAATTTGCGCTCCCGTTTGTCGCGCAAGCACCGTAATGTATTGGCCACCAGGTCACCACGGATAAAACCGTCCTCGAGATCGATATGAAAATCCCGCTGCACCGTACGGGAGAAATAATCCAGATGTACACTTGCCCGCGTACCGTCGGCAAAAACCAGCGAGGCGTCTGCGTAATCTTCGGCATCCACGGTGACGTCGGCCAGCCGCCCCTTGGCGCCGGAAATTTTCCTGACCGGCCCAAGCAGATAAGCCAGGTAATCAAACTCATGCGAAAGATCCAGTATGACGCCGCCGCCTTCTTTCCGCCTGGCGGAATAGACCGACTTGGCATCCCGACCCGGACGCCAGTCCGGCAGAAACGAGGCGCAGACCGCACGGGCGTACAGAGGCCTGGCTTTGGCCAACAGCTCCCTGGCCTTCAGCACGACCGGATGGAACCTGAGCGGATAGGCCACATAACAGGCCAGGCGCTTTCGCCGGCACACTTCCTTAAGCTGTTTTATTCCGCTCATACCGTCGGAGAGTGGCTTCTCGATAAAAAGATGCGCACCCAGCTCCGCGCACTTTAGGGCGGTCACAACATGCTGGCTGGTCGGATTGGTGATCACACAAACATCCGGAGAAAAAACGCCGGCTTCTTTCCAGCTGCGCAGCTCCGTAACGCCCAGGCCATTGCCACTCCCCAGAGACCGCATGGCCGCCACCTCGCATCCTAACTCGTCGCGAAAGATACGGGCATGCCTCCGGCCGATAGAACCGAGCCCTACTATCATAACTTTCTTGCGGCCGCCCTTAGTCATCCACACCATCCCCGCTAGGAGTATGACGCAGTTTCCACTCTCCATTCACCTTGGCCCACAGGTGCGGCGAACGGAACTCATCACATTTGGCGCGGAATTCAGCATCCGTCATGCCGATGTACTCGAGGAATTCCTTGTAATAACGGGTCGGGAACTCTCCGTCGAACTTCTTGATCAATGCCTTGCCTTCTTCCGTAGTGATCTTCTTGTTACGGACTTCCTGCGACGAATCCTGCATGGCCCGCCCCATGCCGAACTTGATCCATGATGTGTAATAGAAATAGCCGTCGATCCTGTCATCCAGGCTGTTATATTTTGAATACGTCCCTTCAGTCCTGACCGGGTTGGCCTCGAAACCGATCTTATCGACAGAAAAGTAATAGCATTCCTGCGGGTCCCATTTGACAAAGTAGCCCAGGAAATAAATATCTATATTCTTTTCCCTGACCATCTTGCCCTGCATCGGCAGGTAGGCACAAAAATCATTTAGTTCCGCACCATGCTTCTCTATGATCTCCTTGATCGGCAGTCCGCCCAGCTTGAGATCCATGATGTCGACGTCCCCTAGCATGTCCAGGCTGAAACCCGAACCGGCATGCCCGGAAAACTTCTTTTCGTCCGCCTTGGTAAGCCCGTCGGTAGTCCCGTATTCGCCGGGCATCTCGCCGTAGAAGGCCAGCGGTATATCGAAACGCACGCACATACGGGTCACGAAAGTCTTCTGTCCCAGGATGAAAGGCTGGAATGGGTGCAAGAGATTCTGCACCGCCAGCCTGGTAAGCAGACGGTGCGCCTTGCCGTTGGGAGTGAAAAGATAATTATCAAACCCGCCTTTATGGACCCAGCTCTGGAAATTCCGCCAACCGACATCTGTATACAGGTGCGGCGACCAGGTTACCGTCAGCGGGTGCATCTTGAACTTGTACTTGAGCAGCCACGACGCGTAAACACTGTCCTTGCCGCCGCTGCCCGGTACGATGCAGTCGTAGCGGCCGTCGTTGCGGCGGTAGCGGTCGCACAATTCCCAAAGTTCCTCTTCCCGTTGCTTCCAGTCGATGGCGGCATGCTGCCGTTCCTTGTTCAGGCAGGCTCCGCAGACACCTTCTTCATTGAAATAGATTGTCTTCTTCTTTGAGTCCCTTACATGCTCGTACTCGTTGACGGAGTTCGGTCGCTGGTTGGTGATGTTGCACACCTTGCAGAACTTCACTTCCTTGGGCAGGCCGTACCAGGCTTCCTGTTCAGACATACTGCACCTCTTTTTTAAGACCTATGAACCTTTTCAATATGGATAATCCCATAACGGAACTCTTTTCCGGATGAAACTGACAGCCATAAACATTGGCCTTGGCTACCACTGAACAAAACCGGCGCCCACCGTAGCTGGTCCATGCCAAAACATGCGCCGGATCTTTGGGTACTACACGGAAAGAATGTACAAAATACATCTCAGTTCCGTCGGACAGGTCAGCCAGCAGAGTGCCCGGCCAGGGACGCCCCCCCTGCCAAAGGCCGTTCCAGCCGATGTGCGGGATCTTGAGGGCCTGTCCCGATGCATCTGCTCGTTCAAGCGGAGAGACCTCACCGGAGACCAGCCCCAAACCCTCGTGTTCACCGAACTCGTAACTCTTATCCATCAAAAGCTGCATACCCAGACAAATACCCAGGAAAGGCCGGCCCGACTGTACGAATTCACGGACAGGCCCGACGAAACCGCGGGACCTTAGCCCTTTCATTCCATCCTCGAAAGCACCGACGCCCGGAAGGATCACCGCGTCGGCATCCGCCAGCGGCTCAGGGTCGGGCGAAACCAGCGAATCAATTCCAAACGACTTAAGTGCGTTATGCACGCTAAGCAGGTTGCACAAACCGTAATCTATAATGACGATCTTCATAAAGCCTGCCTTATACTGACCGGAACAGCGTTATTCGCCAGGTGCCTTTTGACACCTGCCACGTCGTACAAGCCGTAGTGAAAGATGGAAGCACACGCCACAGCGCTCGCCGGCGCCTTATGCAAGAGCTGCGCGATATGCTCCGGTCGTCCGCAACCGCCCG
>JAAXVU010000081.1 GCA_013335325.1 Candidatus Omnitrophota bacterium
ATCACGTATTATTTGCGCGATCTTAGGAACCCGGCCGCAGTGGCCGATATTCTTTTTAAGCACAAGATCGCCCGGATCGTGAACCTGACCGGGTACAGCTATCCGGGAATTGCCGCCAAGCATTCGGCCTATTCGGTGGAGACCGAGATCGGCGATTGGTATATGCGCCTGTTGTCCTGGGCCCGCCGGGAAGGCGTGGTCGTGGTCAATGCCGGTACCAGCCTGGTATACGGCACCAGCGATGTTGCCCAGGACGAAACAGCGGCGCTGTTCGCCAATCTGAATCCCTACATTGAGCTCAAGCTGCTTAAAGAATTCTTCTCTCGCTATTTGCAGGCGCCGGTGGTGACCTTGCGGCTGGCCAATGTTTATGGCCCGGATATGCAGAAAGACCGCATGATCGCAGTGCTGGCGGCCAGGATCGCGCGCCAGGAGGAGATAGAGCTTACCGACGGAGCGCGGGATTACATCCACGTTGAGGATGTGGTACGGGCTGTCGAACTGGCCTTGCTCCGGCGCGCAAGCGGGTTGTTTAACGTGGGCAGCGGCAGAAGCGTTACCTCCAGCGACTTGGCCGGATCGATCGCAAAGATCGTCGGCAGTGAGACCCGACCGGGACGCTTTAAAAACGGCGACGTTCAGATACGCATGGATATCTCCAGCGCAGCGAGCGAGCTGGGCTGGCAGCCGGAGATATCACTGGAAGGAGGCTTGCACGAGGTGGTTCCGGCCTTGGCCGTAAGCAAGACTGTGAAGCCGGCGGCCGCAGAGAAGACAGCGGAAACACCCAAGCTGCTTCCCGCGGCGGCCGATGTCGGCGTGGCTCCGTATCGGCTGGCAGGTCCGGCAGTCGGGGCAGAAGTGAGGAAACTTTTTGCGGTACAAGTTCAACCCGGCAAGCCGATGTGCTGTACCTTGCGCCCCTATTTGGACGCCGAGGAGGCGGTGGCTTTGGCCGACCTTTTGCACGAGCTAAGCTACGTAAAGCGTCTGCCGGAATGGATAGAGATCACCAACGATCCCAGCCGGACCGGCGGGGCCATTGCGGCCTTTGCCCGCAGCTTGGGTCCGCTTTTCGGCGAGGACAAAGACCGGCTGGTAATACACGTCGCTGTTTTGCGTAAGATCGCGGACTTGTATCTGGGCGAGAAGGAGACGTTCCTGCAGTTTCTGGCTGGAGCGTTGGGGAGTTATCAAAATTACGTTGTGGCAGGGGCGGCAGCAGACGAGTCTGTGCTAGCAGGGATGGTCAATGCGCTCAGCAAGAATGACGAGCTTCTGGCCTCGACCCTGCGCGTTGTCTCGAACCCCCGGGTTTACGACGTCGAAGTATCTGCAGACTTGCTGGCCGCTCTTAGGGCCGTACCGCTGGAAGGCCGCGAACAGTCTTACCGTGGCAGCCCTTGTGCGGAACACAGCATCGTCGAGGGCGTGACTTTGGTAGAGAATAAAGAATATGAGCCTGGTCCGGAAGACATGTATCTGCCGGAAAGGGCTGATATGGAATCTGCAGTCCGTCGGGAGCTTTCATTGCTTAATGATGTGGTCGAAATGAACATTAGCATTTTGAGCGAGAATAGCATGTCGGATATCCGCGGTGCCGACGATAATTTCCTGCTGGTGGGGGAAATGTTATTCCAGGATATCGGGGACAGGGCCAAGCGCAATATCGACAAGAGCCGGCAGGAGGGGCGGCCTATTAGCGCTATTGGGGCGACTGACTTGGCTATCCGGGAAGCTATTGCAGAGGCGCCGTCTTTTGCGGAATTCCTCAATGAAGTCAAAGTCTTGCTTTACGATCTGAAGAATTACCGCTTTTGGCAAGAGAAGACAGCGCGTAAGGATATAGCCGACGGCAAGGTGGTCTTGTTGGTGCGTGAGATGACCCCGATGTCGATCTATATATTAACGCGTAAATATAGACTGGCGGCGATCGTACCGGAACTGGGAACGGTCACCGCGCACGCGGCTATACTGGCCCGCTCGCACGGGATAGTGGTCCTGACCGGGGCCTATCTGAACGGCGACATTGCTCAGGGCTCGGCCTTCCGGAATGTGCCGGAAGGCACCCCGGTCCTGTTGGATGCGCATGCCGGAAAGCTTATTATCAACCCGTCGCAGCGTACCAGAAAAGTATACAGTCAGTATGCCAAGTCGCTTGGTTCTGTTATGGCGCGGGTAGTCGAGGAGATGTCTGCCGCCGGTAAGACCCGGGACGGTCAATCAGCTCCGCAGGCGGTCAACATGGACAACCTTGAACACATGGGCGTGGTGTCGCGGCTGATCGGGCGGGCCGCTTTGGCGGGTATCGGGCTGTGGCGGTTCGAGTTCCTGTTGATGGCGGTAGCCCGTGGAGATTGGACCAGGGTCGATGAGATCGCTGACACCATTTATTCCGAGCTGGTCAAGCTGCAGAAAGTGGGCGTGGATTACGGGCGTCAGGTCAAGGTCGTTATCCGTACGCCGGACCGCGACCGGCAGAATCTGAAGCTGCCCGGTATCGACGATGGAAGTCCGTTTGAAGGGACCGAGTGGTATGTATCGAGCGATATCGGCCGACAGGTTCTGGAGGCTGCCCTGCGGGCCATCGCCCGGGCGGAAATTCGCTTCCGTGCGCAGCTGGCCAAAGGCGAGGAGCCTAGGCTCGATGTGCAGGTGATATTCCCTCTGGTGAACACGGCGGCGCAGGCCCGCAAGTTGCGCAAGATTGTGGAAGATGTCCGGCGGGAGTTCTCCGTACCGGTCCTTCAGGGCCTGGGCGTGATGGTGGAGACACCGCAGGCGGTAGGGGAATTGCGGGATATCATTAAGGCCATAGGTACGGTGCGCGTTATTAACATCGGCAGTAACGATATGGAAGCGTCGGTGCTGATGCTGGACCGCGAAAAGGGTGTGGAGACTGACAAGACCCTGATGAACAGGGTCGTGCTGGAGCAGATCGTCAGCACGCTCGAGATCGCTAAAGAAAATAATATCCCGGTCTGCGTCTGCGGCGAGCTGGCGAACTTCGACGAGATGGCCTTGTTCGCCATATATCTGCGCGCCAAGGGATATGACATATCGCTGTCAGTCAATCCGGACCAGGCGGCCTGGCAAAAGTACTTTGTCCGACAGCTGGATTCCACTGAGGTCCGGCGGTTTATCGAAGGCTTGGCTTGGCAGAAGATGGATTCGCGTAAATTGAGCGCGGCTTTGCGGCGGGAAGTTTACCGTATTCTGCATAATCTGGGAGTCGCCGGCGTGCAACAGTCGTCGGCTGCGGATGATGATAATGGCCAGGCGGCGGATGGCCAGACATCACCGGTCGAGGTCAAAGCGATCTCATCCATCGAGACGGCCATGGCGGCGGATAGGGCCGCCAAGAATGAGCATGCGCAGGTCGCGGCAATCTTGCGGCGTTATGCCTGTCTGCTGAATGTGCTGGAGCAGTATCTGGCATATCAGGTGAGAAACGGCCTGAGGACCGCTCCGCCTGCCGGTAGGCAGTGGTACGTTGCCACTACTGACGTCGCGCCGCAGTATAATCTGAGCGAAGAAGATATAGTCAAAGTTCTGACCGGACGCACCGATTTTCTAATACCGTCTAATCTGCAATGCAGCGAAGAAGAGGCCCGCGCCCTGTGGGCCGAGATAGTTGCTCACGAAAGAACCCATCAAACGCATCCGGTCTGGTCGGAAGAGAAGGTGCAGGACTTCCAGGCGCGCATCTTATCCCGGTCGCTCAAGCAGGATAGGTTCATCCAACAGTCCAAAGCAGAGCTTCAACTTTACCGGGAGCTGGCCCCTGATCATCTGAACCAGCCGAATATAAATATTTTCTGTTCAGCCCGCATCACCGAGAGCAGCCCGTATTACGTCATAGCGGAAAAGTTATCAGCCCGGTTGGCCGGCCTGGGTTACGGCATTATCACCGGCGGCGGCCTGGGATTGATGGAGGCTGCGAATAAAGGAGCTAATGATGCTGATCCTAAAGCAACTTCACTGGGAATGGTTTTAGAGTCGTTGAGGGAGCAGTTGCAGAACGCTTATCTTAACGGCGGATTGCCTTTTAAACATTTCTTTGCCCGCAAAAGAACATTTTTGGCTTTGTCGGATGCCTCGATCGCTCTCCCTGGCGGGTTTGGTACCCTGGATGAATTGTTTTATATGTTGCACCTCAAAGATCAGGGTCTGATCGGTGATTATCCCATTATTTTGTACGGCACTTATTTTTGGCAAGGCTTGTGGGAGGTGCTGCAAGAGATGGAACACCGGGGGCTCTTCCATCAGCCATTGCAAGACCTGATCGTGATGCTGGATGAAGAGGAAGCGGTAGTGAATTATCTGGAAGCGCACAAGGTCATTGCGTCACGCCCGCATGATCTTAGTCGTAACGGGATCAAGATAGAAGATATAGAACGGCAGTTCCGGGAAGGGTTTGCCGCCATGTCCGATCTTGGGCCGGCGGTGGCGTTGTTTGGTTCGCGGACCCGGACCGGCGCAAGGCAATTCCGGAACATGTCCGCCATGGCCGAGCAGTTCAGAAGTCGAGATGTATCCGTGATGGTGCCGGATGATGGCGATAGTGTGGAGGCGGCAGTGGCTGGCGCGGCCCGTAAAGATATTTTGACGGGCAATCTGGCGGAGGATGCCCGGATAATCGCGCTGTTTAACGGCAGTGCTTCCCTGCAGGCCCAGCAGACAAAAGCGTATAGAGCGGTACATTTCAATGATAACTTTATTCGTAACGTCGTGATGGCGCAACATGCCGGCGGCGTAGTGTTGACGCAGGCCGGGTTGGATGCCATGGCCTTCTTCTTTGAATACCTTACGTTGATGCAAACCAAACTTATCGAGCAGCGCCCGGTCTGCCTGCTGGACAGCGGTCTTTTTGAGAAGCTGGACCGCTGGCTGCATAGTGCAGTAGAAAAAGAAGGATTGATCGATGCCCAGGATCGCCAGCTTTACCGGATCTCGCGTAACGCGCAGGAAGTGGTCAGCCAGATCATGGGGCAAGGCAAAGCCGTCACGGAAGGCCTGGTCAAGAAGCAGAATATGCTGCAGTTCATTCAGTCCCATTTTGCCATGCTGCCGGAGGCTGAGCGACAGGCGATAGCGGGCCTGGTGAAGCAGTTCAGCATCCTGGAAGTTATCGGGACAGCGCTCCAATATGCCGTGCCGGGAGTGGTCTTCATCGCCAAGTATGCTTTGGGCCTGCTGACGACCGGCGTGCCGGAACTGGCGGTCGTGGCGTTCAGTCTGTTGATATGCGGCCTTTTGCGGGCCGGGGCGATCGTGTACGCTCATTTTAGAAATCCCGATATAGATTGCAGGAGGTTATTGAACCCGGTAGTTCTGGCGCCGTTCTATATCGGACTGCTTTACAGCTATTGGGCCCTTTTGCCGGTGCGCTATTCTTTCCGGGATCTATGGTGGCTGAATAGGTCCGCCCGAAAGTTCGGCAAGGCGTTAAAGCATGCGTTCCATGCGTCGGGCAAGCCGGACATGGCCACCGTCAATGCTTTAAGGAGCGGGATATTGAGGGCGGCGGAAGGTATCCTGTCCTTCGTCCAGACGTCTTTGCCGAACGCGGTCCAGGGCGTGAAGCCGTCTCTCGCGATCCTGTCGGCCGCGGACTATTTGGAGCGGGACAAGAAAATACGGAATTCTGCGGACGCGGTCCTGTGGGTGGGTTCAGCCCGGCAGATCGAAGAATTGCGTCGCCGTTTGGATGGTCAGTCTGACGTTGAGCGCGGCCGGATGTACTTTGTGGAGCTGGAGGGGTTGGCGCAGTCCACGGGATCCACCACGGACGAGCTGGCCCGGCACATAAAGCCGTTGTTCGAGGATGCTGCCGCCGGCCAGGCCGCGGATGTTCAGTCGGCCGCAAGCGTTCAAACAAAAGGACGGTGGCAGTGGGTTCGTCGCCTGGGGCTGGCGTCAGTACTAGTAGTGGCGCAGATCCCCTTCGCCTGGCAGGCGGCGTTGGCGGCAGCCGGTAAGCTCACTCTGGCGTCGGTCATGGCGGCCTTGTCCGGCGGGGTAATGGTGGCCGTGTTGGCGACCTTCTTGGTTATGCCGTTCGTCAGGTGGGTTCAGGAGAAGATCGCGAAAACGCAGCCTAAAGAGCATTTCACAGACTTTATCAAGCATCAATTTGCATCGATGTCGGAAGATCAGCACAGCGCGTACGCAAATCTTTTAAAGATATTCTTGGGTTTGGAAGTATTCGGCAAGGGCATGCAGCAGTTGGGAGTGGGCTATTTATTATTAAGGCCGTTCTTGCAGCTTTACGCCGGCAGCTTGTTGCGAAATATAGAGTTTGTCTCGGCATCCCTGGTTGGGACTACGATGTTCCCGGTTATGGCGACGCTGGCGGGATTGTTGGCCTTGTTATTTTGCGGCTTGATGCGCTTGGGCATAGCGTGGATGTTCAGTAAAAGATATCCGAAGGTTAATTTTGACAAACTGCTCAACTGGAAGACTTTAGCGCCGTTCTCGGTAGGCTTCCTGTATAGCATGTGGGCGCTGACAGCCGGACATCATGCTTTCCGGGATTTTGTGAAGATCATTAAGGTTACGCGTCCTCTGGGCAGGGTCATTGACAAGTTGGCTCAGTCGCCGGACGGGATTTCAATGTCTGTTATACAGGCGCTGAAGGAGCATGTTTTTGAAATAGCGGACCTGATATGCGGCTATCAGGTCCGGCAGGAGAAGACTACACGCGTCATGTTGGAGCCATTTACAGTGATCAGCCTGGAACAGAAGGATGCCGACAAGCAGCTACGTTCTGGCAGGCCGGTTTTGGTGGTGGATGCCCTGTCGCGGGTTCGGGCCTTGCGGAAGAAGGTGCTCCAGAGCGACGGAAAGTCGGTCTACTATTTTGATATGGAAAGCTTTGTGAAGGACGAGGCCTGGAAGAAACAGGATCTGGACAGAACTGCGTATATAAAACCATTGTTTATTGCTCCGGCCACTGTTAAGCCGGAGGTTGTCCCGGGTGTCGCGTTTGATCAAGAAGCCTTTGCAGGAAATAACGCGCGTAAGACGGCCCGGACCGGAGCGGTGATTGGAGGAATTGTCGCCGGGATGGTCTTGATCACTAAGGCCGCTATATCCGCGCCTCTGTCGGCGGGGTTGCCGCTCGGAGCTATTCCGTTGGCGACTTTATCCGGAGGCCTGGGGCTGGTACCGGTAGCGGCGGCAGCTGGCTTGTTGTGTATAGCGATGATAGTTGGCGCATCTGGTGCGAAGCGGTCATTGCAAGCGCGGGATAATACAGAAACAACAGTGGCGGAGTGGACTGATGCTGGCATTCCATACAGGCAGGGTCTGGGCGAGCTAATGGATAGTGCAACAGCAATTGCCCAAGCGGCCCAGGATGCAGCCAAGTTGTCGATAGCGGATCAAGTGAAGATGCAGTCACAGCTGGATCTGTGGCTAGCTAACACACCTTGTTATCAGTATTCCGAGAATGACCCGATAGGGTCTTTGAAAGGTTTTTCGACTTTGATGATTGATGAGCAGTTGGTGCCTGATATGGATTGTTATAAATATATTTATTTCAAATTTATTCGGCCAGATTTAAGTCTGGAAAAGCTGTTTTCCCCTGTTGAGCGGGGCTGGGAAGATGAACTTTACGACATCGACTTTGATCAGCGCGCAACCGGGGATATAGTTTTTTATTTTCGAGACGGCAAGAAACGGCATGTGGGGATTGTCGCGCCGGACGGAAGGGTGGAATCCAAGTTTTGTGATTGGCTGGCTTACAGGCATCCTGTATTTGCTGTGCCGAGTATATGGGGAAGTCCGTGTGTTTTCAGGATAAAGCTGCATGCACGATTCGGGCAGACCTTTCCGGATGCAGTTGTCGGCCGGGCTACTGAGGAGGCGTTGACTCCGGCCACTGTTAAGCCGGAAGTTGTCCCGGGTGTCGCGTTGGATCGAGGAGACATTTCTGAAAATGGCGCTCGCCATAGAGATCTAGACGGGGCGGTTCTTGGCGGTATCGCTGCCGGGATGCTGTTGAGCAGTCAGGCTGCGCTATCCGCGCCGCTGTTGGCTCCCGGACTGCCGTCTACGGTAGTTTCGCTCGCGGGCTTGTCCGAAAGTATCGGGCTGTTGCCGCTCGTGGCGGTGGTGGGGTCTTTGTTAGGGGTCATAGTATTGTGGAACATGTTGTCACGTCCTGGTGTCAGGTTCGTTAAGAGAGGTATCGGACTGGGCAATTTTGAACATATTCTTCAGCATGTGACGCCTGATGAGGCGGCCTGGGAAGCGAAAACATTATCGCCAGATGAACTACATGCTATTGGCGAGTTGGCCGGCGTGCTTGAGCATGATTACCATGTTCTCGCCGATGGTAATCGTTCGGCAGGTGAGGTGATTGGCGAGCTGCCAGGTTTTACACTATTGGAAAAGACCGCAGATGTGTCCGTGGATAATTGGGCGGCGTATTTGCGCCAAAAAAGGCCGGATTTGTTGGAGGATGTTTTCCTTCTGGATCCTTCTGATCCGGACTGGCAGGACAGGTTTAAAAAGGTCGATCAGGAAGATCGTCGGCCCGGAGATATGGTGTTGTATGAACTATTTGGTTTACCGCAATTGGGAGGATGGGTCGCCGAGGACTGGCGCGTACAGTCCAAATGGCCGGATGGAAATGTGTACCTTTTTGCGCCGGATGAAGTGCCTGAAGAATTCGGCACTCCGCATATTTATAGACAAAGACGAAATCCGGGTCCGGTCAAAACCGCCCCGGCGGAAGCAGTCGGCCGGGCGGCGGCGGAGGCCCTGACGCCGTTGGCGGCCGAGCAGGCGGCGGAAAAGTGTCAGGCGCAGGTTGTCACGGCGCTGGATGCGTTGAAGAAGTACGATTCTAACGCTGCCCAGCTGGAGCCGGCAGTGGTCTCGGTAGCGTTGACGAGCAACAAGCGCGTGGCGCAAGTGGTGGATGCCGCCAAGCGCCAGCTCGAGGTCAACGCCGCGTTCGCCTTACGCGCGCCGCCGGTGCAGCTTATGAGCGTCCTCGCCCACGAGATCCTGCACCTGCTGTATCCGGACGATACCGAGTGGCAGATCCAGAAACGCACCCTCGAGTTCCTCATCCGCAGCGGCCTTCTCGACGACTATTTAAGATACGTGACCGCCTTGGCGGTGGAGATCCCCGCTCATGGCGAAGAGCCTGACCTGAAGGGCAAAGACTT
>JAAXVU010000204.1 GCA_013335325.1 Candidatus Omnitrophota bacterium
CGCCGATGCCGGTGCCGGGAAAAACTCCGACGATATTCTCCGCCTTGCGGCCAGCACCCAGCCAGCGTTCGCCCAAAACTCCCAGGTTGACGTCGTTACCGACCACGATACCGCATTTGAAACGCTTGCGCAGGATGCCCTTCAAGTCCACGTTACCCAGCTTGAGGTTCGGCGTGACCACGACCTTGCCCTTATTGTCGACTATACCGGGAATGGCAACCCCTATTCCCGCCACGGCCTTGAGCGGCACGTCGGCCTCCAGGGCCAGCGCCCGCACGATCTTGACTATCAACCCGACGATCTCTTTGGCCCCGGCACCCGCAGGAGTCGGACACTTGTGTACCGTCAGGATCTCGCCCGCCGGTGTCACCAGCCCGCCGTAAACCTTGGTCCCGCCTACATCTATCCCGACGAAATATTTCCCGACCATTTGGACACTCCTGGTTCACCGTTTGCGCACCACCAGTATCTTCCTGAATACCTTCTGCAGCAGGTCGCCTTTTAACAACGCTGACCTTTCTTCGTCGGACACATTATCGTCCGCTTCCAGCAACAAAGCGATAGTGCCTTCCTTCACCCCCACCGACACATCCCGAACCCGCGCGCGATGGCTGCGGTCCAGGCCGTCCGCCACCCGCAAGATCCCCGCCAGCTTGTCGACGATATCGCGGTCGCGCGCAGACAAGCTGCCGTAATACCGGTGCGACTTCTCCGGCAAGCTTCCGCGATGATAGCGCGCCAATAACCCGACGACGATCCGCTCCCGCCGCGACAATGGCAGCTCCGCCGCCTCCAGCACAACATCCCGCGAAGCCTTGTGATGCTTGTCCGGGGACTGCGCGAAGGCGACGTCATGCAAAAGTCCGCCACACTGCAGATACAGCCGCTCCCGGCTCGTCAGGCCGTGCTCGTCGTTCAAACCGTCAAAGATCTTCAAAGCCAGGGCCGTAACCTGCAAGGCATGCCCCTGGTCGAACTTGTGCCGGATGCCGACCTCCAACGCCCGCGCCACAACCTCTTGCGCCCCGGTCGAGCCAGCGGTATCGTCGACTTCATCCAGGCCGCGCCCCTCCCGCAGAGAACGAACAAGGCGCTCAGAGAAACCCCGGTCCTGCATGGCCTGCGCCAGCCCGTCGACATCGTAATCCAGGCGAAAATGTTCAACCGTCACTATCTCTTTGGCAATATCCACCAGACAATATGACGCCCGCGCATCGCCATCAAAGGACCGGCCCGTGCCACCCGGGTTCACGAACCTGACACCGGCCGCCAAGCGATCAAAGAAAATATGCGTGTGCCCGCACAGCACCAGCTCAGCATCGGTCAGCCTGGACAGCTCTTCCAGGCGGGCTGCCGGCGTAGACGGAGACAACCCGTCATCATCGCTCTCCGGACTGCCATGGACCAAAAGCACTCGCCGTCCGTCCGATTCCACCGGCTGCACCGATGGCAATGACCGTATGAAATCCAGCGAACTATCCGAAAGATGGCCCATCGTCCATTCCAGGGAGAAAAGCTTGTCCCTGTCCTTGGCCCGTTCCCGCATCTTCTCGAGCTTCTTCTTGGAAAGAACCTTGCGGTCGTAATTACCCGCTACGTGCTGCCGGCAACTTTGGCGCAGTAAAGCGACGCATTCATCAGGGAAAGGACCGTAACCGACCATGTCACCCAGGTTCCAGCACTCGTCGACGCCTTTATCATGGGCATGCCGCAAGACAGCCTCCAGCGCCGGCAGGTTGCCATGCACGTCGGCGATAAGCGCTATCTTCATGGCCTGTCCAGCGCGAAGAAACTCAAGCGCGCCCAGGTCTTCCGGCGCTTCAGACCGGACCACAGTTGAACGAAATCACGATAGGAAGCCGCGCGCCGGCCTTCGCATTCCTTGCGCAGGAAGGTGACGGCCTTGCGGAAAGAGGGTTCCCGGCCAGAACTGTCGCCGAGGATCTTCATCAAACCCAGCCAAACGTCAAAATTATGCAACTCGCCCAGTGATCGCTGCACCTTGCTCGCCGCCAGAGCAAAAGGCCCCACCCGACGGCCGTAAAGAATGCGGAAATTCTCCAGCGAATAGCGTAAATTCTTGGCTGCAATACGCATATCATGCAGCTCTTTCAGGCAGGCAGGCTTACGGACATAAGGCTCCAGACCAAAAAGCTTTTCCAGCCGGGCCAACACGCGATTCTTGGCCCACTCGTCTAAAGTGATGCCCGTCTCATCCAGGGCCGGCTTCAAGCGTAGCGCCGAACGCAAGACCTTGCGCTGCTGCAGGCGGGCCAGGTTCTTCAGTATCTTGGGCTGGACTTCGTTACGGTCTTCGGACAGCTCATCGATGATCTCCAGGATGCCTTCCCGGTAGCGGGCCGCCCGCGGGTCCTCCAGCAGCGCCTTGAGGAAAGCGATCTTGGTATCCATATCCCGGGCCTGGCCCAGGACGCGCAAAAGTTTGTTAATGCTCAATATGACCGGCGCGTACTCCTTGGGTGGAATTACATCGCGGAAATCGGACAGCGCGCTTTTCAGCCGGCGCAAGGCCACGCGCATGCGGTGCAA
>JAAXVU010000082.1 GCA_013335325.1 Candidatus Omnitrophota bacterium
CATCCCTCCGGCGCGCCAACTAGTGAAGTCGGAACCGCTTCAACCAGCGAAAAACTTTGCCGGGCCAGATCCTTCAGATCCGTATAGCGCCAACTCTCATCTCTCGTGCCGGGCAGAACAGCTGATCCCAAGAAATCAGCAGCGCGTTCCCGCAAATGAACAAGACAAGGCGCTTCCCCGGCGCCACCGCAGGAGCGGCGCAAGGTGTTCCAGAAAGGCGCTGTCTCGTTTAACTGTGTCATTTTACCAACCAATCGTATCCCCGCTCTTCCACCTCGAGCGCCAGCTGAGGACCACCTGACTTTACAATACGCCCCTGATAGAGTACGTGCACCACGTCGGGCTTGATGTAATTAAGCAATCTTTGATAATGGGTGATCACAATCATCGCATTACGCTTGTTGCGCAAGGCATTCACGCCGTTGGCGACGATCTTCATGGAATCTATATCCAGACCAGAGTCGGTCTCGTCCAATATCGCTAGGCGAGGATTCAGGACAGCCATCTGCAGGATCTCATTACGCTTCTTTTCGCCGCCCGAGAAATCCACATTTACTGCCCGGTCCAGGTACTTATCATCCATCTCGAGGACACCCATCTTTGAGCGCACGAAAGCGTCAAAGTCCATCGGGTCCATATCTTCCAGCCCATGGTGCCGGGCCACGACATTGTAGGACGCCCGCAAGAATTCGGCCGTCGGAACGCCTGGTATCTCCACCGGATACTGAAACGCCAGGAAGATCCCTTCGCGGGCGCGCTGCTCCGCCTCCATCCCTGCGATATTGGTCATAACACCAGAGACATCGTACAGGATCTCGCCACTGTCTACCACATACTGCGGATGTCCGGCTAGGACTTTCGAAAGAGTGCTCTTACCCGAACCGTTAGGGCCCATGACCGCATGCACCTCGCCGGCCTGCACCGATAGGCTAAGCCCGCGTATGATCGGGTTCCCTTCCACACTGGCGTACAAATCTTTTATGTTAAGCATGCTCGACCTTTCCCTGATTATCCGACGCTGCCTTCCAGCTTCATTTCCAGCAACCTGACCGCTTCCACGGCAAACTCCAGGGGAAGCGTCTTAAAGACGTCCTTACAAAAACCATTAATGACCAGCGATACTGCCTGCTCCTTGTCCAGCCCGCGTGACTGCAGGTAGAAGATCTGATCAGCGCTGATGCGTGACGTGGTAGCCTCATGCTCCAGAGTGGCCGTGCGATTCTCAACCTCGATATACGGAAAAGTATTGGCGCTGCAGTTATTGCCGATCAGCATGGAATCGCACTGCGAGAAATTACGAGCGTTCTCCGCTCCCGGCATGACCTTGACGAGCCCTCGGTAACTGTTATTGGCGTAGTCCGAGGCGATACCCTTGGAGATAATTGTGCTACGGGTATTCTTCCCGATATGTATCATCTTTGTACCGGTGTCGGCCTGCATGCGGTTATTGGTCAGAGCCACCGAATAGAATTCCCCCACCGAGTTATCACCCAACAGGACACAGCTGGGATACTTCCAGGTGATCGCCGAACCAGCCTCGACCTGGGTCCAGCTGATCTTGGAATTACGGCCAGCACACTTGCCGCGCTTGGTCACGAAATTATAGATCCCACCGCGCCCATCCTTATCACCGGCATACCAGTTCTGCACAGTGGAATATTTGATCTCGGCGTTGTCCAGCGCCACGAGCTCGACCACAGCAGCGTGCAACTGATTCTCGTCGCGTATCGGCGCAGTACAACCTTCCAGGTAGCTGACATAAGCGCCCTCGTCCGCCACTATAAGCGTGCGTTCAAACTGGCCGGTACCTTTGGCATTAATGCGGAAATAAGTCGAAAGCTCCACCGGACAACGCACTCCTGGTGGGATATAACAAAAAGAACCGTCGGTGAATACCGCCGAGTTAAGGGATGCAAAGAAGTTGTCACTGTAAGGCACCACGCTACCCAGATACTTCTGCAACAGGGCCGGGACCTTGTGCATGGCCTCAGAGATGGGGCAAAATATTATTCCCAGCTTCTCCAGATCCTTCTGGTGAGTAGTACCCACAGAGACGCTGTCGAACACAGCATCCACCGCCACTCCCGCCAAACGTTTCTGCTCACCCAGCGGAATGCCCAGCTTGTCAAAAGTCTTCAGGACCTCCTGGTCGACCTCCTCCAGGCTGCTGACACCATCGGTCTTCCGCTTAGGAGCTGAATAGTAAGTAATCTCTTGGTAATCGATAGGACTGTAGACAAAATTAGGCCAATGGGGCTCATGCATGGTCAGCCAATGGCGAAACGCCTTCAGCCTCCACTCCAGCATAAAGTCCGGCTCACCTTTCTTGTGGGATATAAAACGAATTATGTCTTCGTTCAGACCTTTTGGAGCGCTGTCCGTCTCCACGTCAGTGACGAAACCATATTTATATTCCCCGCCGAGAGGGATATTATTCGACTTTATATTTTCAGGCTGATCGTTCATACATTAATTCCACTGCCCAAACAAAAAACATCCTGACCACAACCGACCCTTACGCCATCTCTATGACCAATTCCGGATCATACTGGTCTCTCAGGATATTTTGTATAGCATACAAAGTCCCCATCGCAGCATGCGGACAACAACCGCAGGCGCCTTGGTAACTAATCGTCAGAACCTTACCCTCCAGGCTCATCACTTGCAAGTCTCCGCCATCACGCTGCAACGCCGGTCGGATAGTTCGATCCAGGATGTCCTCGATCTTTCCCAACTCGCCCTGGGCCTTGACCGGCGTCGCAGAAGACGACCTTTTCAACTCAAAGTCCGGGTTGTGCTTTCCGATGTTCTCCAGAATAACCTTACGCACGGCTTTCTCCAACACATCCCAGTCAGCGCTTCCGCTTTGTGTGACGGTTATGAAATATCCGCTGAAATAAACTTCGGTCACCGCCGGCAACTTCAACAACGCCTCTGCTAACGGCACCGCTCCGGCATCCGCACCGGAAGACTTAAAAACAGCGCTGTCGCGGCTTTTGGCCGGTACATTCAGCACAAATTTAAGTGCGTTTGGATTTGGGGTTGGCTGAATCGAAACATTACATTCCATCTTAAGCTCCTTATATCAATTGAATTGGCAGGACAATATATTGCCCTAACATTAAGTCGTCAACCACCCTGTTTCATTGCACATTATTTAAGGATGGCTTCCCATAGATGGAGCTACCTAAGAATATATTCCTGGCAGACAAATTCCGCGAAAGGAAACGCGCAGGTAAACGCCGGCGACACAGCATTCAACACGTGTATAGAATAGCGGTCGGCCTCCACCACAAAGTCCTGCACAAGCTCCAGACTCTCCTTATCCAAAAGCTGGGCTCGAATTCCAGGACGAGTAAATTCGCCAAAGCCCTTGGGGTCGATGGAAGGCACCATCTTGACCGCCAGGCTGATGAAATATTCGCGGTTATATTTATGAATCTCTTCAAAAGCCAGATCACGAAAACCGAAGGCATTGGTAAAGAACAGCTTGGTTTCCTGAAAGGCGATCTCTGCGCACTCCTTTATCCTGAAATTCTTGCTTAAAGTATAATTCTCACGCCAGAAGGCCGGTATGGCCGTCGGGCCGATCTTGATCGTACCTTCAACTGTCTTGGTAAAATGCACCCCCAGAAAAGGATTCCTTAGATTGGGCACAGGATATACATTCATGCGCACGTCCGTCTTGTTCTTGGCATACTTAAGATACAGTCCCTTGAACGGTATCATGGTATACCGCTTCCCAAACCCGTAATCATGGGCGACCTTGTCAGCATAAAGACCAGCACAATTCACAACTTTGCCACAGATAAAGTCGCCGCCTGAGGTCACAACAACATTGTCCTGATGCCCCCGGTATTCTGCACCGAAAACAAACTCAACCCCTAAAGCGATCAAATCCTCCTTTAACGCCCGCAGAACCGCTAACGGCTCCAGACTGGCAGTATCGGGAGAATACAGAGCCTTCTTGTAAGAAAAGACGCTTGGCTCATACGCCTTAGCCTCCTCAACGCTGATGAGACGCACATTGGAACCATTCCGCACGCCCCGACGCTCCAGCTCGTGCAACATCTCCAGCTCTTTTTCATCCATGGCCACCACCAGCTTGCCGCAGGTGTTGACCGGTATGTTCCTGGTCCGGCAATATTCCTTGAGAGATTTGTTGCCTTCCACCGTGAAGCGGGCCTTCAAACTGTTGGCTGAATAATAAAAACCGGCATGCAATACGCCACTGTTGCGTCCGGAAGAATGCGCACCCACATCTTCTTCCTTGTCGAGAACCAGGATGGACGCCTGTGGCAATCTTTGTCTTAGATGCCGTGCAATAGACAAACCAATGATGCCAGCCCCGATCACTACATAATCATAACTCTTAGCAGACATACCATCTCCCCGCGCTTAATAACATTCCCCAATAATTAGCATGCTATCTAGCACGCCTCCGAATCCGAACCACAATCCACACCAGCTCAATCTATTGAATATTACACCAACATTTCCCGTAAAACTTTCTGCGCTGCCACAATCACCGGATACAACCTCTTAAACTGCTCATCCAAAGCCTCTTTCTTAGCGTGCAAGATTTCCGCGTTCTCCCGGGTTTTATGGTCAATCCCGGATGCATAAACCCCCTCAAAAGCTTTCACATCTTGCAAGGCCACGTTGAAATCACGGATCGCCGACGCATACGCAGTAAGCTCAGCCTGAAATTTGACACCGCCCAACAATCTTGCCTCATCCAAAGCCTCACTATCAAATGGTTCCGTAATAAAATTGCGCTGCTCAACCACATAATACCGCTCCAGATTACGGTTAGCCTCATCCCAGAGCGCCAGCAATAAGTTCTTCGGCGGCTTACGACGCCAGAATAAACCCACGATCGGAAGTCTTCCCAGATAGATCATTCTTTCAGCCATTTCGGGTTCTCATATGTTCCGACCAGTTCCGTCTTGGCGATCACCTTACCCACCAACTCCTTCTGAAAAGTATCCAAGGTAGCCCCCTCGGTCACATCCGCCAGGTAAGCATTCAATGCATAAAGGGTAAATACATAACGATGCTCCCGCTCATCCGAAGGGCAAGGTCCGCCATAATAAAAGTTACCGAAATCGTTCAAAGCTTGCCGGCCAGGTATGGAATTCTCCGGTATATCTACCGTGTTAGGTTCAATATTAAAGACTAGCCAGTGCGACCACACTCCCACCGGACCATTAGGATCATGCACAGTCAAAGCCATTGATCTGGTGCCCGGAGGTATCCCTTGTATATGCAAAGGAGGACTAAAATCGGAGCCGCGGCATGTATACTTCACCGGAATAGCGGCTCCATTGGTAAAGCCTGAACTCCGCAGCTCCAATGTCTGTTGACCGAGGCCGGCATCCTCAACTTTAACCGATCCCTCGACAGCCAATACAGCAGACAGCGGTGTCAGACAGAATACAAAAATTAATACAGACCAGGCGGCCCTCATAACCCCTCCCCTAAACGGAACAATTATAACTTCTACCACAACTACTCCTAGCAATTATTCCGATATCTCTATTCCCACCGGGCAATGATCAGAGCCCATTACATCCTTCATGATAAAAGCGCTCCTTAATTGCGGCAATAGCCCCTGGCTGACAAAAAAGTAATCAATACGCCAGCCCACATCCCGTTGCCGCGCCCCGGTCTTATAATCCCACCAGGTGTAACGTCCCGGCTCCTGGCAGTAATGCCGGAAAGTATCCACATACCCATGACCGATAAACTTCGAAACCCAGGCGCGTTCTTCCGGCAAGAAACCCGTATTCTTCATATTTTCCTTGGGCCTGGCCAGATCGCTCTCGGTATGCGCTGTGTTGACGTCACCACACACAACTATATGCCGGCCGGCCTTACGCAACTTCTCCGCTTTGGCCAGGAAGAGATCATAGAATGCCATCTTGAAAGGCACGCGCCGGTTACCCGCCCCTCCATTTGGAAAATAGATGTTAAACAAGACGAACTTTCCAAAGTCCGCCATAATCGTACGCCCCTCGCTGTCAAACTCCTCGCTACCCAGTCCGTTCACGATCTCCAGGGGCTTGGCCTTAGTATACAAAGCTACTCCGCTATATCCTTTCTTCACCGCAGAGCACCAGAAGGAACGATACCCGGCCGCATTCTTTAAACGATCATCCAACTGTTCCTCGCTGGCCTTGGTTTCCTGCAGGCATAACACATCCGGCGACTCTTTACTGAGCCAGTCCAGGAAACCCTTCTTCTGGATAGAACGGATCCCGTTGACGTTCCAGCTGATCAAACGCATCGTTGCTCCTTTAGTCCAAGCTTCTGCACGAGGTCCTTAAGCGGTGGTGAAACCTTAACAGACAGTAAATCCGCGGCAGTATACCATCCAAAAGCATCATGTTCAGGGCTTATTGCCACCTCCCGGCTAGCCGTCACTCGCACTTGATAGATCAAATACATCAAGAAGTCGTCTTCCCGCTCCCATTCGAAGGCCGCGCACAATTTACCCACATCCACTTGTAGCCCCGTCTCCTCGACAAACTCCCGCTGCAGAGCCTGCACCAGCCCCTCTGAGCAATCCACCTTGCCTCCCGGAAATTCCCAGTAACCGGGCCAGCCTTTGCTTTGACTGGAACGCTGCAGCAAAAGAACGCGACTCTCTCTATCAGTCAAAATCCCCCGTAACACGAGGGTTCTGGGCTTGTTCACAACACCACCTTTTGATAACGTACGCTAATATTTAATTTTTTTCATCCTACTACCCAGCCTAATCCTCACGTCGCAGCACGATAGCGCCAAAGCCTTGTCCGGTAGAAGGCGGCACCCCTGACTGAAAGACCAAACGATAACGGGAATCCACCCACCTGCCTATCGTCCTGGCGTAGTCCCGACCGAGATATCGGGCGCCATACTCGGACATGTCACGCTCCAAGTACACTACATATTCAGGTGGATGCTCCTGCAAGGACTGCAACATTACCTCCTCGGACGCCAAAGCGATCGTAGTCGGTATAAAGTCGTAATAAGGCGTCGGATTGGGCATGCCTAAAAGAAAGTTCAGCATAACGCCTTCCGGCATCACCACCAGAGTCTCTCCCGGCCTGGCATTGCTTCGTAAGTAAGTCATGATCTCATCTAGGACGGGACCCACAGCAAAAGACGTTGCAGCAAAAGTACGAAATCGCCCCCTGTCTGTCCCCATCAAGTACGTCTTGAAACTGTATTGCTGAAGAGAAAAACCTATATGGACGCAGGCCAGCGCCACCAGCAACCCGCCCATAATGACCTGAAATGTACGGGCATCAAAACGTGCCTTTGGCAGCAAGGCTGGAACATCATGCATCAAAAAGATCAACATGGCCATGAACGCCGGCAATGCCAGAACAAAACCATAATGATAAATATGCGTCTGCAATAATATCTTGCCGGGCAAAAGCAGCGCAAAACAACCAAAAGCCATACGTAACAGTGTCCACTGATGGCTGTCAACCGCCTCACGCTTCCAAAGCAATGAAACCCCGATGAACAACAAACAAAATATGGGCAAAGGCAAAAAAACTACATTCCAGTCCATACGTCGGGAAGCAACACTAAAACACAGAAGAAAGCCTACGACTGCAGCTAAACGAGCCCAACGCCGGCCAACTTCAGTCTTCACCCGGCTGACAAGTAATGCCGCGATAAGTGCCCCTAAAATGACCGTAGCGTAACCGAGAGACACCCAAGCAAGCTGACGCAAGCTGCCATAAACATCACCCATACCTGACATGTCACGTACAAAAGGATTGCCAATAACCCCGGGCGCCAACGCAGCCTTCAAAGGAGACATCAACGCCTCCCAACCTGCCTTTATGCCCAGAACATTGCAAAAGAACACAACACAAACCGCAAACGGCAAGATAAATCCACCAGCAAAAGCACCTGCCCGCCTAATGAAACCGGCCCCCATAGGCCTGACGCAACGCACTACCAACGCTATCAACAAGGCGCCGCACATGGCCGCCGCCGGTTCCAACTTGGTCCACAAAGCCAGCCCGGCGAGAAAACCTGGCAAGAACATCGCGCCGCCCCCAGGACACGTAGCGGATCGATACAGGGCCAGCAGCATAGTCAGAACTAGTACCAGACCATAAACCAGCGCATGGGAATACGGCGCCAGGTAGTTGTAATTGCCGACCCAGGAATAATGGGCCAGAGAAAAAAAGGCAGTAAAAGCCAGTACAGCGAAAGCAGCAGTCAACCGGCAGGACATGAGAGCAACCAGGCGATGCAATAATACCGTCAGGTATCCCAAAAGCAGTAAGTCAAATAGCCACAATGTAAGTGCATGCGTACCGAACAACTTGAACAAAAACGCGTTCCAGTACGCCGCCAGCGGTCCATAAAGATAAAAGATGTCTTTATATAATACCTGGCCCTGGGCTATACGCCACGGAACGTAAAGCTCACGACCAAAGTCGATCAACACATCCGCCCAGCGTTGCCAGCCCAGGCAAAGTAACAGCAGAAAGACTATCGCCGAGAGCACGAACAACGTCGGGATGGCCACCCTGTCTGATAGCGAAACTTTTTGCTGATTATTTTCCATACGCATTACGAATGGGTACAAGCAGCCAAAACGAGCAGTTTAAAACACTTTGACCCTAAAAGTCCCTGGGCCGGGCAGAGAGCTGTCTTTCTTGTCACGCTCTGCGTTAAGCCTATCGACAAAAGGCTGTGCCACATCTTCACGTCCGGCGGCTTTCAATATAGCGCACGTCCCTGCCAATGCCTCGACATGTTCTGAATCCAACTTTAAACATTCTTCAAAAGCCCTCGCCGCTACGGTAGTATCACCGGAATGCAAAGCGGCTGCCCCAAAAAAATAAAAGAAGAAAGCCCGATCAGCCTCATTCGCAGGAATTCTTAGTGCTGTCTGGGACAAAGCTTCCACCTGTCCCCATTGCTGGTGAGAGTATCCTATCATGACCAAGATCTTGTAAGCGTCGACGTATCCGGCATAAAGCCTTTCCATCAACTTCTGCGGAGTATA
>JAAXVU010000083.1 GCA_013335325.1 Candidatus Omnitrophota bacterium
ACAGTTGCGACGGGGAGAATTACAACCTGGAAAGGCTCAGCTATTTTCTGATCATGTGCCTGCTGCGGTGGGCGGCACTGGTGCCGGCGTCGTTCTTCGTGTTGAATTGGCTGTACCGAAATCATCTGGTCCCTTTGAAAGGTAAGGATGCAAACAACGCCTAAAGCCCTAAGACTGCATATCGGCATCTTCGGCCGGACCAACGTGGGGAAGTCGAGCTTCCTCAATATGGCGGCTGGACAGGACGTGGCTATCGCTTCGCCCGTGCCGGGCACCACGACGGACGTGGTGGAGAAGTCCATGGAGCTGTTGCCACTGGGGCCGGTGGTATTTCTCGACACGGCGGGCCTGGACGATGTCTCGGCCCTGTCCGCCAAGCGGCTGGAGCGTACGCAGAAAGCGCTCGACCGCACGGACGTGGCCTTGCTCATTACCGAGCCGGGGGCGTGGGGCGAGCACGAGTATGGACTGGCGGGTGAGTTGCGGCGGCGCGGCAAGCCGTTTTTGGTCGTGGTCAACAAGGCCGACCTTTTAGCGCCGTCGGCGGAGTTCCTGGCTTTGGTCGAACAGGAGGCGGGCCGTCCGCTGGTCGTCTCCAGTCTGGCGGCAGATGGCCGCGAGGCAGCCTTGGCGGATCTCAAGCGCGAGCTTTTACGTTTGTGTCCGGAGGATCTCTTGCGTACGCCGGCCCTGGTAGGCGATCTTCTGCCGGCGGGCGGGCTGGTGGTATTGGTGGTGCCGATCGACCTGCAGGCACCCAAGGGCCGGCTGATCCTGCCGCAGGTGCAGACCATCCGCGACGCGCTGGATAACGACTCGGCGGTGGCGGTGGTGAAGGAGCGGGAACTGGCTTCGTTTTTGTCCAATTTGAAGCGTCCGCCGGACCTGGTGGTCTGCGACTCGCAGGTGGTATTGAAAATGGTGGCCGATGTGCCGCCGGGGACGAAGTGCACGACGTTCTCCATCCTCTTTGCGCGTTTCAAGGGCGACCTGGTGGAACTGGCGCGGGGCGCGGCTGCCATCGAAGGCCTGCGTCCGGGCGACCGGGTGCTGGTGGCGGAGAGTTGTTCGCACCACGCGGCCGAAGACGATATCGGGCGGGTCAAGATCCCGCGCTGGCTTCGGCAATACGTCGGAGCTGACCTGGCGGTCGACCATTACGCCGGGCGGGACTATCCCGCCGACCTGGCGCAGTATTCGCTCGTCGTGCATTGCGGTTCCTGCATGCTGACGCGCGGCGAGACGCTTTTACGCATCCAGCAGGCCAGGGACAAAGGCGTAGCGGTGACCAATTATGGTGTCGCGATCTCCTTTGTGCAGGGCGTGTTGCCGCGGGTGCTCGCGCCTTTCCCGGCGGCACTGGAAGCCTTCGAGAAAGCGCGGGGGCGAGCATAAGTCGCAATGTCATAAGTCATAAAGTCATAGGGCATAGAAATGAGAGTAGCTGAACAGGGCGGTTGTATGACTGATGACCCTATGACGTATGACCCCTTGGACTGTATAAATGTGGCAGCGTTTGACTATTGACCTATTAACGTCGCTCACAGGTCGACAAGGTCTATAAAGTCTAAGAGGCTGGGAGGAGCATCTTGTTTTGCCCGGCGCTATTTAGTAGTTTTTTGTCAGACCTTGCAGACTTTATCGACTTTGTAGACTTTTTTAAGTGAAAGAGGCATGTATGGTAACCAATACTATGGAAAGCATCCGCAGCTGGCAAAAGGAGAGGGTGAAGGAAGACGAGATCACCCGCTACCTGGACCACGGCCGCGATTTTATCGACGACAACGCCCTGGAAACCCTGCTGGCGCGCGCGCCCGGGGAGCCCGAGCCGGCCCGCGTGCGGGAGATCCTGGCCAAGTCGCTCTCGGTTAAGGACCTGTCGCTTGAGGAGGTGGCGCTGCTTATAAACGTGCGCGACCCCGATATCCTGGAGGAGATGCGCGAGACGGCGTTCAAGGTCAAGCTCAAGATCTACGACAATCGCATCGTCACCTTTGCGCCGTTCTATCTCGGCAACTACTGCGTCAACCGCTGCACGTATTGCGGCTTTAACAGCGATAACCGCGAGGCCCGGCGCCGGGTCCTCGATGAGGAAGCGATCAAGGCCGAGGTGGTTGAGCTCGCCGGCAAGATCGGGCACAAGCGCCTCATTGCGGTCTACGGCGAGCATCCCAAGAATGACGTCGACTATATCGTGCGCAGCCTGGAGACGATCTATTCCGTCCGCGTGCCGACGCGTCACGGCCACGGCTCGATCCGCCGGGTGAACGTCAACGCCCCGCCTTTCCCGGTGGCGGACTTAAAGCGCATCGGGGAGGCCGGTATCGGCACCTACCAGGTCTTTCAGGAGACGTATCATCGCAAGACTTACGCCCGCCTGCATCCGGCTGACACCATCAAGGGCAATTACCGCTGGCGGCTATACTGCATGCATCGCTCGCTCGAGGCCGGGATCGACGACGTCGGGATCGGCGCGCTCTTCGGGCTTTACGACTGGCGGTTCGAACTTCTCGCGCTGGTTAAGCATTCGCAGGAGCTGGAGCAGAGGCTCGGCATCGGCGCCCACACGATCTCTTTTCCCCGCCTGGTGCCGGCGCTGAATTCCGTTATCACGCCGGACTGGCCGCATCTTGTAAGCGACGAGGATTTCCGCAAGATCATGCTCGTGATCCGGCTGGCTGTGCCCTACACGGGGATGATCATCACCGCCCGCGAGAAGGCCGCGATCCGTAACGAGGCCGTGCGCTTAGGGATAACCCAGATGGACGCTTCTTCGCGCATCGCTATCGGCGGATATTCCGACCATGTCACCGGGCAGGCCGAGGACCGTCAGCAGTTCATTTTGGGTGACACGCGTTCACTGGATACGCTCGTGCGCGACCTGGCGGCGATGGGGCACATCACGTCTTTCTGCACGGCCGGGTACCGTTGCGGCCGCACGGGCAAGTGCATCATGGACCTCTTGCGCAGCGGCGCTGAAGGCAAGTTCTGCAAGCTGAACGCGGTTTTGACCTTCCAGGAGTGGCTGGACGATTTTGCCGGCGAGGAGACCCGGCGCCTGGCTCAGCCTTTGATCGAGCGGGAGGTGGCCGATATCCGGGCGAAGAACCCCAAGGCGTTGGACATCTTCCTGGAGTACCACGCGCGTATCAAAAAGGGCGAACGCGACCTCTATCTTTAGATGACCTCGGCAGCTCCGGGAGCTGCCGAAATTCGTTCCGACGAGAGGTTTTTAGTCAGCTCCCGGAGCTGCCGAGGTTCTTATGACCAAGAACGAGATTATTGAACAGCTGAACGAAGACCGCACAGCGGCGCTTTTTGGCGAGGCCGACCGGGTGCGGCGGCTGCATTGCGGCAATGCCGTGCACCTGCGGGGCTTGATCGAATTCTCCAACTGCTGCGGCCGGGACTGTCTTTATTGCGGCCTCCGTCGCAGTAACCGCGAGCTTAAGCGCTACCGCATGAGTGTGGAGGAAGTCTTCGCCGCGGCCCAGGCCGCTGCCAAGATCGGCTACCAGAGCGTGGTCCTGCAGTCCGGCGAGAACGATCAGTACCCGCTCTTTGACCTGTGCGGCCTCATCGCGCGCATCAAGTCCGAACTTAAAGTGGCGGTCACGCTCTCTTTGGGCGAGAAGACCCGCGAGGAATACGCCGCGCTTAAAGACGCCGGGGCGGACCGCTACCTTTTGCGCTTCGAGACTTCGTCGGAGAAGCTTTTCCGCGCGCTCAAGCCGGATTCGTCCTATGACGAAAGACTGCGCTGTCTGCGCTGGCTGGGGGAGCTGGGCTACCAGGTCGGCTCCGGCATCATGGTGGGGCTCCCCGGGCAGACCATGGAGATGATCGCCGACGATATCCTCCTCATGAAAGAGCTTGACCTCGACATGGTGGGGATCGGGCCTTTCATCGCCAATCCGTGCACCCCGCTTAAAGACGCGGCCAGCGGCACGCTCGAGCTGACACTAAAGACGCTCGCCATCATACGCATCGTCACCCGCAACACGCACATCCCGGCCACGACCGCCATGGGCTCGATCGACCCCAAGGGCCGCCAGAAGGCCTTGCAGTGCGGGGCCAACGTGCTCATGCCGAACGTGACGCCAACCCGATACCGCTCGCTCTATCAGCTGTACCCCAACAAGATCTGCATCAGCGACGCGCCGGCCGATTGCGCCGGCTGCATCGCCGGCATGGTCGCCTCGCTTGACCGCACCATCGCCACCGGCCCGGGGCATAGTCTGAAGCGTAATTAGTGAAATAATGACATGGGGTCTATCAGGTCTTTGGGGTCGGCAAGGTCTTTGAGGTCGATGAGGTTGGAGCCGGACATTGCCGACTTCAAAGAACTTATCGACTTGTACTTATTGGGCCGTTGCATCGTTGACGTCCAAAGGGTTTTGGTCGGCGGCCACTGTACAAGTAACGTTGTACGATCAGCCTCTTATCCTATTTCTCCAATTTTACCTTGCCATTCTTCCGATAATTAGAGAAACTGGACTGACTGGAGAATGCGAAGTGCTACCTGAAGCAGAGTAACATCCTGACCCGCGCAACAGTAAGAGAGAGCTGGGAGCGAATGATGGGGGTTATTCTTCACCAAAGACATCCCGGGCGGCCCAGAAAGTATAAATAGGGCTCTGTCCCGTATTCTTTACGGGCTTTCATTATGCAGCGTTTAATAAAGAAAACTGATATTCCCAACTCTTTATGGGATATTTCATCCGAAATTATCTTCCTTCCGCCTGAGCTTATTTCTGTCTGGACAGCGCTACTGACTAAGAATGGACTTTTTGAGAAAGCGAACACAGTTTCACCAGAAGGTTTTCAGGGCGGGTTATGATAAGTAGGTAGTGTTTTTCCATTAGTCTTATGTAGGGTAAATTTATGATTGAGCAATATGAACCAACGCTTCGATCTGAATGCCTTTGCGGTTCAGGGAAGCGATTTAAAGACTGTTGTAAGAACTCATATTTAAAAGGCCCCTTTAATAGTAATGAATTATTTCAGAGAAAAGAATATCGCGCTGCGTTAAAAATAGTAAGAGCACATATAACTTGGTATCGGTTATGTCATCGAGCTCACACGGTTCCGTTATTAAAATCCAAAATGATTGCGGGGAACAGACTCTTAGAAACGGACATCTTGGCTTTATCAGAACTTTTGGACTTGCTTTTTTTCTGTTATAAAAAATGTGGAATCATTAATGATTATTTGTCCGCCTTGGATTATTTTTCTAATGCTATTCAGGGAGATCGATGGAAAGAAGAATTTGATTATCATCGCGCAGTTGTTTTATACGTGTATAGAAACGACATAAGGAGTGTCTTAAAAATCCTCAATGTTTACAAGTGGCAAGATATTTCCAGCGCGAACCTTTTATCTTTATATTTGGATGTGAAATCCACTTCAACCAATGCGGTTGACAAAATCATGATAGCGGAGAAGATAGCAAATATTTCCGCTTATCCCGAAGTGCAACTTCAGTACCAAGCTTCTGTTGGTGTTCAATATTGTCTTCTTAACGATTTTGAAAAAGGCGTTCTGCTTCTTAATAACGCTATTCGTAAATACATAACAATTCCTTCAAATGATCAGACCACCCATGGCCGCCAACATCTGGCAAATGCTTATATGTCCCTCGGAGTATTTACATCTGATGGAGATAAGATAAAGGAATCACTTAAAATCTTTCTTCAAGAGACATCGAACAACGATTACTCTGAAGCAGGCAAAGCAAAAACATGGTTGTCTGTTGGTGATTGTTATCTGTACCTAGGGGATATGTACAACGCGAAAGATGCTTATAGTAAATCGTTTACTCATGAAAATTCTGATTTAACAAAGGTGTTTTTAGCAAGAGCGCTGGTGTCTACTGGTGATTGCGATGTCGCAAGGGCAACGCTCGATCGCGTTCGCACAAAGGAGTTCTCTTTAGCCAACCACTTTGATTTTGCGTTGTCTAGATGCTCTCTAGCTATTAAAACAGGCGTAAAAACTGATATCGACCTTGCAATCAGCTTGTTAAAAGAAGTTAAAACGAATGAACCCTATTTCAAAGACATACAGCACAATCTAATAGTCAATATTTCCGAAATCGGGAAGGGTGCAAAATGTGCTCGTAATATGGGGCTCTTAAATAACTTAAATAAAGTTTTCATTCTGCAGCCAAACATCTTTGGCCTAGGCATAAATATAAACGCAGCAATCGATTGTTTTTTGCAGAGAAAGAATAAGGCGATCGACAAGGGAATGCATACGCTTGATTAGTAAGTTCGGTTGTTATGGTAACTTCGAATGGGTAGGCATCATGAAATATATGAAACATAGGCCAAAATTTTAATTGCGGCTTGAAGGTATATTAAATGGGAACATCGATAGAACTTTGCATTGGTAACGTGTCTCTTTCGTATTCCAAGAACTTCATGGGAGAAGATTACGGCTTCTTGTTTCAGGAAGGTGATCTGTTTCGCCGCAAGACAGATGCAATAAGTTACGATTATTACGAAGAGCATCCCGAGGAAAAGGAGGAACTTGCGAAAGCTGAGGAACTTTTTGTAAGGACACTCTCTCGCATCTTGCCTCGTCTTGAGATACTCGGCTCTACACTTGAAGCTGCACGCGTCGAGTACCACGCTTTGGTTGCGGAAGTGGTCGAGCTAGAAGAGCAGAAAAACGAGTATCTCACGTTTGAAGAATTTTGCAATTTAGCTTGCCGCTATCCGCTGGGCGATTTGAAAAGTGGTTATATCGAGTATGAAACGCCAGACCGAGACATAATATCTCAGGGACGGTTTGCTGCTGATATCGATGTAATTAAGCGAATTCCCTGGACCGAAAATTCTGGTGACTCTTATTGGTCCGAAACTAGCTTCCTTTCCGCGAAAGTTTGCATTCTGAGCGCGGAATCGATGCTTCAGGTTTTTGCCCTGAATCCGGCCAATGCTGATATTGAGGTCACATGGGAGTTTGGCCCTATTGTCCATGCTGGTTATGTTCAACGTGAAGCATTTCAGCCAGGTGCGCGGCAAAAGCAAAAAGTTCTGATCGCAACCGAGGGTGCATCCGACGCACGCATCATTCGGCGGGCGCTCGACGTCCTACGCCCGGACGTGACAGATTTTTTCAATTTCGTGGATGTCGATGAACGCCATCATTTCTGGGGAACCGGCAATCTCGTAAAATTCGCAGAGGGGCTTTTGCGAATTGACGTTCTCAATAAGGCCTTATTCATTTTTGACAACGACGCGGAGGGTGTTGATGCTTTTCGCAAGCTCGAAAGATTGAAACTACCTGCGAATATGCGAACGATGCTCTTCCCCGATCTTGAGGAGTTTAGGGAGTTCGCCACCCGCGGTCCGGAGGGCGTTAGCGTTTCTGATATCAATGGACGCGCCGCCGCGATTGAATGCTATCTCGACCTCCGTTTGGATCAATATCCCGCCCCTCAGGTTACATGGAGCAACTTCAAAAAAGACATCGACGCATGGCATGGAGTGTTGGATTTTAAAGAATCCTATTCAAAACATTTCTACGATCAGCCTGATGATCTGCTGCGAAGCGGTAGTTACGATGTCTCTAAAATATTGAAATTACTTGATGCACTAATCCAACAGGCCGGGTTGATAATGCCGGTGATTTGAGCGGAGAATGGGATAGTCCCAACGGTTGTTATGATAAGTGGAAGGATTAAGACATGGCATTATTAGGGGAAGAGGTTGTTGAAGAATGGCTCAACAGACAAGGCTTCTTCACAATTCGTGGGATAAGCTTGGCGTTGACGAAATTGACATTCTCGAGATTAGGCCGAGTGTAGGCGGCGGCTTTGAATGTCGTCATGTTGAAGCACAGTTATCGATTAACCCGGTTTCATATATTAGTCGTGTTCCTAAGGCTCTCCAAAAAGAAGAGGGGATTGGAGCTAATAGCGCAAAGAAGAGAAGCATTGTTGACCTGCAACAGGGAGTTGCAGAGTGGGTTGAAAAGAAATTCAACAAGAAAGAAAAAACGGCCTTAAAGGCTCAGTTATGCCCTGGGGAATGGTCCAAAGAGCTTGTTATTAATGTTGTGAAGCTCCCGGAAGAGGTAGCCTTGTTGAAAGCCGCTGGGGTCGTTGTCCATTCTCTTCGCGATTTTTTGCAGGAAATGGCCAAAGAGGAAGGCCCTATTCACGCCGCCTCAGGAGCAGATTTGGTTTCTTTAGTGTCATTGAAGTAGTATTCTCGACAAGGATTATGACAAGTGGAAGATATAAACATTAACGTAGGGACTATGAGAAAAGAAATATTATGGCGTTAAGTATTATGCCAGGAACAAGTCTTTCCGACGTGAAAAAGAATGGTATCTGGAAGATGATGATAAAATCTTTGATTAATATGTTGGTTGTTATGGCAAGTTCAACTCAACTTCCTAGGGATTGTGTCGGAATGCGGTTTTTTGTTGAAAACTCAAATTCTTTACTGTTAAAGCGGCTAATTACTTGAGCATACTCAAGAATAAGGGACAGAGCCCTATTTCTGCTTTACGGGCCGCCCGGGATGTCTTTGGTGAAGACTAAACCCCCATAGATAACGAGAAAGTCCCCGATTTGGGGTCATACTAGGCCAATTGATCAGCCAGCCGACTTTTCCAATCCACCGAAACATATTTATAATACCCCAGTGGCGCGCCCCCGCTCGTCGATCCCGGAATCGAATTTTTCAGCCGGCCGTAAAATTGCCCGCTTCAGTGTCCTGTCTGGATCCCGTTTCGCCGCCCGTATTCATATTGATCCGAATTTAATAGCTCAATAATTGAAGAAGTGGCGTCTTTTGAAGATTTCTTAAAGCATGTTTAAACACTGCTGCAGGGTTGCTAGCACTTTATTTATCCCGGAATTTGCATCTATGAAAAAAGCTAGCGTGTCAAGCGACTCATAGCGAGGCCTTGATTAAAATTGTTCTTTGATTGCCCGGACGCATATCGCAAAGGTTAAA
>JAAXVU010000205.1 GCA_013335325.1 Candidatus Omnitrophota bacterium
CGAAACCGTCCTGGAAGTTGGTAGCCCCGATACTGTTGGTATGGATCTCCTGTTGATAGTCCCTGGTCTTATAAATATTCAAGTTGTTCTTTAAATGCCAGACACAGGCCGAGTCATACTGAAAAGCACTTAAGGGATACAAAGACTTAAGCGGCGCTGTCAAGCGGAGCCCGCACTCCAGAAGCGCCACGGCAGACAGCCCGGTGACGATCCAAACAAGCGATCTCTTAAAGACTAGTTTCATGCGCCACCTGCCCTGGGGTGTAATGCCGGACTTCCACGCCGTTATAGTCGACGATCATAGAAAAATTCTCGCTGTAATACTGTTCAAAATATCTTTTTACAGCCTCCGGCTCTGTGCCTGTCCAATACGGCGACAAAATAAGCCATACCTCGCGGCGCTCCTTCGCGAAAGCATCCAGCGCACCGGCCTGGATAAAATCTTTTACCGCGTATAGATCAACTCCGATGCATTTACGGCCTTCTACTGTAAACTCGCGTTTGAACTCACCGCGCTCCCAATATCCGCGCCTGTCGATGTGGGCCAGAGAGCGTCCGGACGGCCTCGCCCCGAAATAATAAAAGAACGGCGGCAACTGCTCCGAAGGAACGAAAACCAGCACATCATCCTTCTTGGAATGTTGATATACGTAAGCCCCGGCCTCTCTCCAGGAAAGCCTGCCTGAACCAAGGCTATAATAATTCTTCAAGGCAAAGCCCGACACCAACACAACAACGATCACTACCCCGGCAAACAACTTTCGCTGGCTTATTTGAGCCCACCCTTCCGCGACTATCAGGTAATATGCCGGCAAAGCAATTATGGTATGCCGCAAAAGAAAAGCCGGCACCAGGACCGGGATAACCAGCCAGAGCAGGATCAACACAGGCCAATAACTGCCGCCGTCCCTTCTAGCGGAACGCCATCTGTCCACATAACTCTTCATTCCCAAAATGAAAAATAACGCAAATATCCAATTGAGAATGCGCGGCATGACCAGCTTATCCGCTGCTATCACGAAACCCGACTGACCATGCGCCTGACAGGGACCGCCAAAGTTAAAGGTCTCGAATATCTGAAAGAGCGTCCTTGGTAAACAGACAAAGAAATTCCGGCCGTTATCGTTCACGCCCAACCACAATATCGGCAGAACCAATGCCAGCAAGATCAGCCAATGCCTTTGATCCCGACGCGCCTGGGCCGGGTCAGTAAAGAACCTGGCATACAAATACTGCGCCGGCAGTAAATACAAGCCCATAGGATGCGCCAAAAACAATGCCACCGCGCTTAGCGCATGTCCGAGATAGTCCGACCGTTTTCTATCGGTGATCAGGCCGACGAAATAATACATATTGAGCAGCGCAAAGAATACCGCCGCGGTAAGATTACGGACTTCCTGTGACCAATAAATATGGAACGGAGAAACCGCCAAAAGCATGGCGGCGATCAACGCTGTCCTGACATTGCAGAGCCGCTTGGCCAAGATATATATAACCGGCACCGACATGGCCCCAAAAATGGCGGCCGGCAGACGCAAAGCGACTTCTCCGGTGCCAAAGATCGCGCTCCATCCTTTCAGAATAAGAAAATAAAGCGGACGGTTCAGGTAGCGGTGCTGAAAGATATCCTGCCAGGAGTAGGAAAGAAAACTGACGCTATACGCTTCATCCGCCCACAGCCCTTTGCTCTGGATGCCGTACACGCGCAACACGACAGCGGCAAATACGATAAGAAGCAAATATATATTACGCGACGTTATGGATCTGGTTTGAGCCATGCTCTGTTTCCGAAGGTAAGATGGTCGATACGGTTGCGGCCGCTTAGCGTTCACGCGCTGGCCGACATTCCCGACGCGCATCATTGGCCAGCAAGCGAACTGATCGCAACAATGTCATTTTATAGGCAAACCGTGTTCCACATTGTAATACAGCGTCTGGCCATTGACCAGTCCCATGCCGTGCTCTTTTTAAAGACCTCCCTGCAATTTAAAATCGCAAAAAGCTCAAAAAGCCATGTTGTATTATCCGAAATTAGGGATTGTCTGAAGAATGAAGAGCCATTGGAACTATCTGGCAAGCTAGATCACCTGGCGATGGATGGAAACCTCATCATGTAATAGTGGAAAAGCTTCAGGTATGTCTCTTCAGAGATCGGTGCGTCGGTCAGGAAGCGAACTCCGGTGGTGAACACGCGTCCCCGCCAAACCGGTGCAGACCAGGCCGCCTCTGCCACGAAATGAAACTGACCTTCCGCCGGCAGATCGACCAGGACTTCCAATTTAGTGCCGGGCAGAAAACGCTCATCACCCAAGAGCCGGCAGCCCTGATGATTGATATCCAGCATCTCCACCGGATGGTATGACGTAATCCGTTGGTTTTGCTGGCGGCAACGGGCATCGGCTGCAAAAGAGAGCCTGGGCCAGTTGCGCTTTTCGACGGTAAACATAACCTTCACCTCCACTGTCATTATAACTCCAGGAGGCTGCCACTGAGTATATTTCCCGGGTTAC
>JAAXVU010000084.1 GCA_013335325.1 Candidatus Omnitrophota bacterium
TGAGCCCTTTGGCATCGTCGCCGGCCTTGGGCGTACCGACCCCGCGGGCCGTGAACATGGTGGTAATGGTGTGAAAGCGCGGATCGCGCGCCGGGTCCGAATAGGTGCGGAACTGCTTGAGCTCTTCTAACTCAAGGCTGGTCTCTTCGCGGGCCTCCCGGCGGGCCGCGGTCTCCAGGCTTTCGCCGCGGTCCACAAAGCCGCCCGGCAAAGCCCAGCCGAAAGGCGGATTGGAACGCTCAATGATGACGATACCGCCGTCGACCTCGATAATAATGTCAACGCAGATGTACGGTCCCCAGGCCAGGTCTTCCTTGACGTGACGCAAATATCCCAGCACCTGTTTTTCGAAGAGCTGAAAGGTCTCGACGTCGGGCAAACAGACGACGATCTCCTTAAGCGCGGTACCGCCGTCGCGCGCCACCCGTAATATCTCCTGGGCCAGGATCTTGGCGCAGGCCACCGGCGGGAACTTGCCCACCCCGCAACCCAGCGCGGGGAAAGCTATCGAGGACACGCCCAGCTCGCCGGCCCGCCGAAACGCGCTGGCGCAGGAAGCGCGCACCAAATGCTCATCGGTGCTGTCGTCCAGCCCCATGGTGGCGGTGTGGATAATGTAGCGCGCCTGCAGCCTGCCGGCTTCGGTCACCACGGCCTCCCCGACGGACACCGGCCCCTGCCGTACCGCCCGGGCCTCTATATCCACTCCGCCCTTCTCTTTAATGGCCCTCGCCACGCCACCGACCATCCAGAGCTCGTTATTGGCGGCGTTGACTATGGCGTCGACCTTAAGTGCCGTGATGTCGCCCTGAACCACGTTTATCTCAATGTCGCGTATCTGCATAAACACCCCCTGCATATATTTTGCCGGCGTATTACCGTCACTCGGCAGTTTGAGAGCAGCTACTTCATTACCTGCTTACGCGCAAGCTCGAGGGCTTCCGCGCGGGTCTTCACTTTCCCCAGATGCTGAGCCTCCTCGACAGCTTTCAATATCCCGGCAAAAGCCGGACCGGGCATAAGCTTGAGCTCCCGGATCAGGTCGTGCCCGTTAATGAACCGCACGAACGGCTTCTCTTTCTTCCTGGCGAAGAAAGCCCGCACGAGCGGAAAAGCGATCTCCTCGTGGTGCCGCACGTCGTAGTCGGTCGTCAAGGGACCGCGGGTCGCGTACTGGTCGGCCAAAGACAACAGCAGGACCGACACCGCCTCTTCCCCGGCTTCCCGGAGGAAACGGTAGACCGCCTTGTCGGAAGGCCGCTTGAAGTTCGACAGATACCCGGGGCGCAGGTGCAGCATCACCATGTCTTCCAGAGCGTAGCGCTCCCTGGTCGACAACAAAAGCTGTTTGCCGACGATGCGGGCAATGCGGCGCCCGACATGTTCGTGCCCGTGGAAACTGGTGCGCCCTTCCGGTTCTTTCTTGCGGGTGTCGGGTTTGCCGATATCGTGCAAAAGACAGGCCAGCTTGACCAAGGCCCGCCGTGAGTGGCCGCCGGCCACCTCGGCGTCAAAGTAGGCCGCCAGGTCCTGCGCCAGCGCCGGGTCGGACTGCAGCGAGGAGATGAGTTTCTCGAACTGCGCCACTGTTTCCAGCGTGTGCTTCCAGACGTCGAGGTGGTGATATCCTCCCTGCTTGACGCCGCGCATGACCAACAGCTGCGGCACGACCGCGGTGAGCACCCCGGCGGAGTCCATGGCCCGCAAGGTGGAGGCCGCACCAGCGCTGTCGAGCACCTTGAAGAGCTCTTCCCTGACCCGCTCGGGCGAAACGTCGCGCAAACCCGGCAAGTCTTTCTTCATGCGCTTAAGCGTCGCCGGCTCGATGCGAAAACCCAGCTGGGCCTTGAGGCTGTAGGCGCGCAGTATCCTGAGAGGGTCGTCGACAAAGGTGGCGGCAGCGGCCATGCGCAAGACACGCGCCTTGAGGTCGCGTCGGGCCAAAGGGTGCGCCTGCGCCGCTTTTAAAATACCGGCCGGCCCGCCCAACGCCGCCAGATCGCTGTTACCAAAGTCGAGGGCCAAAGTGTTGATGGTGAAGTCCCGCCCGCGCAGGTCACCCGCCAGGTCGTCCGCGCGAAAATCCGCGAAATCAAAGGTCAAGATACCGTCGGGCGTCTTCCTGGCCACTCGCGCGCAGCCGGCCTCGCGGTCCAGAAGGACAAAGGCGCCGCGGACCGCCTTGGCGAACGCGCGGGCCAGGGCCAACGCCCCCGACGAAACCGTAAAGTCGAAGTCGGCCTTGCCAGACAGAGGACGTCCCAGCACCCGGTCGCGCAGGAACCCGCCGACCAGATATATCTGCGAGCGTCTGCGTTTGGCCAGCTTTTGCAAGACGGCCAGTCTGTCGAGGATATCGGTCTGGATCATAATTGCGCCGGGTTGCACCTGGGTCATTTGAAAAGGTTACTGCGACGCGCCGGCTTTCTGGAACACCCGCTCGTCTACGAACATCGGTATGGCCAGACGCACCGCCAAAGCGATGCCGTCCGAAGGACGGCAGTCCACGGCCACAGTGCCGTTGGCCGTATGCTGCATGCGCAGCTTGGCGAAGAAGGTGCCTTCCACCAGATCGTCTATCACCAGGCATTCCACTTCCGCCCCCAGCGCGCGCAGCACCGACGCCAGAAGGTCGTGCGTCATGGGACGTTCAGGCTCGCTGCCGGCGATCCGCATCTGGATGCTGGTGGCCTCCACAAAGCCGATGACAATGGGGACCTGGCGGCGGCCGTTCTTTTCCTTGAGGACCACTACCTGCTCGGGGTTTCTCTCGTCGATGATAATCCTGGCCAATTCAACCGGAACCATAATTTACCCCACTTAGGACAGGGCGCGGACTCAGGACCTTTTTCTGGCCCCCGGACGGATGGAGTCCCGCTCCTTCTCCAGAATGACCTTGATCTCGTTCATGAAATGATTAACGTCGCGGAACTGGCGGTAGACCGAGGCAAAGCGGACGTAGGCCACTTCGTCCAGCGTGTAAAGCTTCTCCATAATGAGCTCGCCTATTACCGAACTGGGGACCTCACGGTCGTGCTTCTTCTGTATCTCGCGCTCGATGTCGACGGCGATCTCTTCGATCTGGTTGATGCTGACCGGACGCTTCTCGCAGGCCTTGAGCATGCCGGTTATGATGCGTGAGCGGTCGTAGGCCTGCCGGCGGCCGTCTTTCTTGATCACCAGAAGCGAAACCTGCTCGACGTACTCGTGGGTGGTGAAACGCTTGGAGCACTTGAGGCACTCCCGGCGACGGCGGATGGAGGTGCCCTCGGAGTTCAGGCGCGAGTCGACGACTTTCGTCTCTTTATGGCAAGCCGGACATTTCATATTCTCTGGCGCTACCAGCCAAGTTTCAGCGGCCTTCTGCCGCCTGTCTGTCCGGTAGTCGCGTTCCTCTGTTGTTCCTTACTGTCTCCGGCGAGCCGCCGATCCCTGACCGTCCAACGTGTCCGGCCAAGGACGCTGGTGCCTTACCGGGCGTACAGGTTTTCGTAGATGGGGAACTTCTTCGTCAGGTCCGTCACCCCTGCTCGGACCTTGTCGAGCTCCGCCGGGTTATCGCGATGCACGATCGTCCGGTCGATAAGTCCGGCGACGATCTCCATCTCCTTCTCCTTCATTCCGCGCGTAGTCAGCGCCGGCGTTCCGATCCGCACCCCGCTGGTGACTGTCGGCGGCTGCGGGTCGAACGGGATCAGGTTCTTGTTTACGGTGATCTTGACGGAGTCCAAAAGCGTGGCCGCGTCCTTGCCCGTGATGTTCTTGGGCCGCAGGTCGACCATGAAAAGGTGGTTGTCGGTGCCGCCGGCGACGATACGGAACCCGAGCTTGGCCATGGCCGTCGAGAGGGTCTTGGCGTTACGCACGATCTGCACCTGGTATTCCCGGAATGCCGGCGAGAGGGCCTCCCGGAAGGCCACCGCCTTGGCGGCGATAATATGCATCAACGGTCCGCCCTGTATGCCGGGGAAAATGGACGAATCGACCTTGCGGGCGAATTCCTTGCGGCAGAGTATTATCCCGCCGCGGGGACCTCTGAGGGTCTTGTGCGTCGTGGAGGTCACGAACTCGGCGTAGGGCACCGGGCTGGGATGTATCCCCGCTGCCACCAGGCCGGCAAAATGCGCCATGTCGACGAAGAAAAAGGCGCCGACCTTGTCGGCGATCTCGCGGAAACGGCCGAAGTCCAGCACCCGCGAATAAGCGGAGTAACCGGCCACGATCATGCGCGGCTTGTGCTCGAGCGCCAGCCGTTCCACCTCGTCCATGTCGATCATCTCGGTCTTGGGGTCTACTTTATAGGAGACCACGTTGTAAGTGCGGCCGGAAAAGTTGATCTTGAGCCCGTGGGTCAGATGCCCGCCGCAGGCCAGGTCCAGCGCCAGGATCGTATCGCCGTGGTTTAAGACCGACATGTACACCGCCATGTTGGCCTGGGACCCGGAATGAGGCTGCACGTTGGCGTGCTCGGCGCCGAAGATCTTCTTCAGCCGGTCGATCGCCAGCTGCTCGACCTCGTCGACATGCTCGCAACCGTTATACCAGCGCGCCTTGGGGTATCCCTCGGCATACTTGTTAGTCATGACCGAGCCGGCCGCTTCCATCACCGCCGGAGACACGATGTTCTCGGAGGCGATGAGCTCCAGGTTCTCCTGCTGGCGCTTGAGCTCGCTTTTGATAGCGCCATATACTTCGGGGTCAGAATCCTTCAGATAATTCATAAACTCCTCTTTTATTTTACAGCTTTAAACAGCTTATTTTCCATTGCCTTGATCTGACGGACCCGGCGCAGATGCCGCCCGCCCTCGAAATCCGTCTCCAGCCAGATCTTTATGATGTCCAGAATCTTGTCGCCCTTGATAAAGTTCGCGCCCAGGACCAGGATGTTGGCGTTGTTATGCTGCCGGGACAAGACCGCCGTCTCCTCGTTCTGGCACAACGCGGCATAAGCGCCCTTGACCTTGTTGGCCGCGATCGAGTGGCCGATGCCGGTCAGGCATATAAGAATGCCCCGGGCCTGCGGGTCCCTGGACACGCGACCGGCCACAGCAAAGGACAGCTTAGGGTAATCGCACGGTACATTCTCGTCGAAACTACCCAGGTCGGTGACCGCATAGCCGGCATCGGACAGGAACTTGACCACCTTGGCCTTCAGGGTCACGCCCCGGTGATCGGCCCCGATGTAAATCTTGAATTTCATAAAGCCCTCTCAGATCAGTTGTATTACCTTTTGCAGACAGTCCTCGATGACCGCGGCGCACTCCTGGTATTCCACATGCGACCGGCCGATGGGGTCGGGTATGTCCAGGTCCTGCTCGCAACGGATGGCCCCGCTCTTGAACTCACCTAACAGGTACACCCTTTTCTCCACCGACGGCACACGCTCCAGGACCTGGTTACGGTGTGCGCGGGTCATTACAAATATCAGATCCGACTTCTTTAAGAGCATGTTGGTCACCGGCTTCGAAACATGCGCGCGCGCATCGATGCCCCGTTCGCGCAAGACCGCCGCAGCCTCCTGGCTGGCCGAACCCGGGAAAAGCACGCTGGTGCCGGCCGAGGCAACCTCCACGTCGGTGCGCCCTTTCAGGACCTTCCGGCAAAGGTGCTCCGCCATGACCGAACGGCAGCTGTTGCCGGTGCAGACGAAAAGGATGTGCTTGCACCCGGCCACCTGGTCGATCCCTGCCTGACTGATTATGCCTTCCCGCACAACTTGCGGACGCTCGCCGGTAAAGTCCACGATGGTAGACGCGGTGCCGATATCGACCGTGCCGCTGTCGATGGCGAGGTCCACCATTCCGTCGAGATCGCGCAACGCCTCCGCGCAGGTAGTCGGCGCCGGCGCGCCTTCGATATTAGCCGACGGGGCCGCCACCGTGCAGTGTGAATTCTCAATAAGCTTTATCGCCACCGGATGACTGGGGATACGGATGCCGACCGTCTCGCCCGCAGTTTCCGCCGGCACAATGACCGTCAGCGGCCCCGGCCAGTAGCGGTCGATCAACTTGAAAAGTTTCGGTTCGGAGTAGGGCGTGTAATTGCGGATGAGTTCCTTCTGCGCGATCATGATGGAGAAAGGCTTGCCGGCGGAACGCTTCTTGACCTCGCGCAGACGCTGCATGGCGCGCGGGTTGGAACAGTCCGCCGCTATCCCGTAGACCGTTTCTGTCGGAAATATCACCAGCCCGCCCTGGTGGACCACCCGCGCCGCTTCGAGGATACGGTCAGGCTGCGGTTGTTTAGCATCGATCTGGACAATCTTGGTCTTCACGGCAACGTCATAAGTCGAGCAACATATCCGGCAACTGCCGTGCCTTGCTTCAGCGGACGCCTTATTTCCGACGGCGCCACGCCTTGACCGGCTGCCTATGGCGTGCGACTTATCTCCCTTGACTATAAATTCTTTAAGATCCGCTCGGCCTGCTCTTTGGCGTAGTCTTCCAGCTTCCGCGTCAGGGACGCATCCGACAAAGCCAGTATCCTGACCGCGATGAGCGCGGCGTTCTTGGCGCCGGGCTTGCCTACTCCCACTCCGGCCACGGGCACCCCCGGCGGCATCTGCACGGTGGACAAAAGCGCATCGAGCCCGTTAAACCCCATTGAGTCGAGCGGGATGCCGATGACCGGCAGGTGCGTGTGCGCTGAAACAGTACCTGCCAACGCCGCCGAACCGCCGGCCGCGCAGATGACGACCTTGACCCCGCGTCCAGCCAAAGCCTCGGCGTATTCCGCCGTCTGCCTGGGCGTACGGTGAGCGGAAAGTACCTTGAGCTCATGTCCGACGCCAAAATCCTTGAGGAGCTTGGCGGTCTCGTCCACGACCGGCATATCGTTCTTGCTGCCCATCATGATGGCAACCAGTACCTTGTCCATAAATACCTCCTGCCGACAATAATTACGCTGCCCCTTGCCTAACGACCCAGGGCCTTGCGGCCGATATCCTGCCGGCAATGCCGGCCCTCGAAGACCACCTGACCGGCCGCCGCATAGACTTTGCTGATAGCCTCTTCGATACCGGCGCCCAAAGCGGTCACGCCCAACACCCGGCCTCCGGCGGTGAGTATCTTCCCGCCTTCTTTCCTGGTGCCGGCGTGAAAGACCATCGCCTCCGCCGGGACATCCGACAATCCCAGTATCTGCTGCCCCGTGGCGAATTCGCCCGGGTAACCTCCGGCAGCCAGGACCACACAGACACAGGCGCGGCTGTCCCACTTAAGCGAGAAATCCTTTAAGCGGCCCTCGGTGGCGGCCAGCATCAGCTCCACAATGTCCGACTTGAGCCGCGGCAATACCGCCTGCGTTTCCGGGTCGCCGAAACGCGTGTTGAACTCCAGCACTTTCGGACCTTCCGGCGTCACCATGATACCGCAGTAAAGTATGCCCCGGAACGGAGCCTCCTCGTCGGCCATGCCGTCCAGGACCGGCCGGATTATGGTCGCGGCGATCTCTTTCAGCAGGTCCGGCGTGACGACCGGTGCGGGCGAATAAGCGCCCATCCCGCCGGTATTCGGCCCCTCGTCATTATCAAAGACGCGCTTGTGGTCCTGGGACGATTCCAAAAGGACAAAGTCTTTGCCGTCGGAAACTACCAGGACGGAAGCCTCTTCGCCGGTCAGGAACTCCTCGATGACCACCCGCTTGCCCGCTTCTTTAAAGACGCGGTCGGCCATGATCGAATTCAGCGCCGCTTCCGCCGAGGCGGAAGTCTGCGCGATGATGACGCCCTTGCCGGCGGCCAGACCGTCGGCCTTGACCACCACCGGCATGGTGAAATTCTTGAGTCCCGCTATGGCGGCGCTCAGGTCTGTGAAAGCCGCGTAACGCGCGGTCGGGATCTCCCAGCGCTTCATAAAGCTCTTGGCGAAGACCTTGCTGCCTTCCAGACGAGCCGCGGCCTTGGTGGGCCCGAAGATCTTCAGCTCTTCCTCTTCAAAAAGATCGACGATGCCCTCCACCAGCGGGACTTCCGGGCCGACGACGGTAAGGTCGATGGCGTGCGCATGGGCGAAGTCCGCCAGGGCAACGATATCGTAGGCCTTGATATCCACGCATTCGGCGATGCTCTCGATGCCGCCGTTACCCGGCGCGCAATAGAGCTTCTTGACGCGGGGGCTCTGACGGATCTTCCAGCACAGAGCGTGTTCCCGCCCTCCTGAACCTACGACCAGAATATTCATATCCCTTGCCATCCCGGGGCCGCCGGCTGCGGCCCGCTTAAATATTGACTGTTATCTTCCCTGCCCGCCGGTACGCCAGCTTCGCTCGCGCCGCAGGTCACACCAGCTCCAACTTCTCGCCGGAACGCTTGACCACTTCGCCGATGAGATACGACGGCAGGCCGGTCTTCAGGATCGCCTGGCGTACTTTGGCCACGTCGGCGGGCTTCACCACCACGATAAAACCCACTCCCATGTTGAATGTACGGTAGAGTTCGCGTTCGGCGATATCCGCCTGCTCAACGAGCAGCCGGAATATCTCCGGCACTGGCCAGGTGCCTTTGCTGATACGCAACGCGCATTTGTCCGGCAGGCACTTGGTCAGCTTCTCGTAAAACGCCCCGCCGGTGTTGTGCGCCATGCCGTGAATGTCGAACCTGCCTACCAGAGGCAGGATATTCTTAACGTAAATGCGTGTAGGCTCCAGGATAAGCCTGGCGTACTTCTTCTGCTGCGCCGGCGAGAAGGCCTTGCGCACCAGCGAATAGCCGTTGGAATGCACGCCGCTCGAAGGCAGCCCGATCACGACATCACCCGGCCGGATTTTTGTCCCGTCGATGATACGCCGCTTCT
>JAAXVU010000085.1 GCA_013335325.1 Candidatus Omnitrophota bacterium
AAATATTCGAAAAGCGCCCTCGCCGCCAGCTCGTGGCCGGCCTGGTTCCAATGCGGGTCGGTGCGGAAATAATAATCCAGCGGATGGCCATCCTTTTCAAACCAGGGCTTCATATCCACCACCTCCAAACCCGCTTGCCTCAACAGAGCTACCATCCGTTCGTGCACTGCCAGTTCGGCGTCGTGATGCGCACCCGTCCACAACATCCTCGACGGAATTATCAGCACCACCGCCTTGTCTAGCGAACGGAGCATGGCCATAATTTCATCCCGGGAACTTTTAAGCTCCTTCTCGTCCAGTACATTCTTGTGAACCAGCCCCTCCAGGTCCCGCGCCAGGCCGGTCCGTTCCAGGCTCTTCCTTAATAGCGGTACTTTCTGTAGCTCATAGGAAAAGGCCAGATAGACCGCGCTGTGGTTCTTCAAGAAAGCCCGCCAGTCTACGGTGCGCAGCGAAGCTGTCGTCGCAACATTGGCCGGAGCCTCGGGGATCGTATAATCATGGATGTCGTTCTCCATGCACAACCCCAGGACCAGCGATGAAACCCGCGCCCCGCGGGAACGTGCGTAAGCCAAAAGCTTCTGATAACCGCGAATGTCGCTGGGAATGGAAATATTAAATACCGGGCGGCCCAGCAACTGCTCCAGCCGGTCGGAATACCTTTGCCCATCCGCAACGCCCCAGCCGAAACTGAACGAATCGCCCAAGACGAAAATATCCCCCTGCACAGATTGGGCCAGGTCCTTATCATCCCGGAAACCGTACCGGTTGAACCGGGAAAACAGGTCATAATCTCCCTTTGGCGTGCGCTGACGGATAATGTCACCGGGCATACCCAGCGTAACCCCGTCGGGGTTAAGGTGGAAGCTGACCTGTCGGGCCGGGTCATACCAGGGCATCAGCTTGCGGACAGCCGCCTCCAGCAGGCCCAACCCGAGAGCGCTCACCAAGACCAGTACCAACAAATTAATGAGTAGTTTATTCACGTACGCCTCCCGTATCCAGGCGATCAACCACGGCTTTCCACACATCATCTACAGTGACCTTATCCAGACATTCCGCGCTATCCCGTCGGCAATGGTCGAAACACGGCCGGTAGCGACACTCCCGCAATACCACCGAGGCGACTCCACGCGGTCCGATAAAGTCCGGGGACCCGGGACCAAAGACCGCGACGAGTGGCGTATCTACGGCTGCGGCAATATGCATGACTCCCGTATCGTTACAGACCAAAAGATCCAGGCGCGCAATAATGGCCGCCAACTGCCGCAGCCCCAGACGGCACGAAGGAAGGCCCAGACTGCGCGATATCTCCTCACCATATCCGTCGGGTTCAGCCAGCACAAGAACGCCGACTCCTCCAGCCTTAAGTCGGGAAGCGATCGCCTCAAAACGTGCCAAAGACCAGCAGCGCACCTTCTGGGCCGCCCCGGGATGGATGCCGGCCAACCGCGCAGGACGTCCGGCGAAGATCGATACCAGAAAACGGTCGGCCTCTATTAACTCATCCGCTATCAAGGTGATCGACGGCCGCATTGCCTGGGGCTTAAGACCCAGCTGTAGCAAGACCTCACCCCAATGCGCAACCCGATGTTTAATCCGGTCCGACTTATTAAACACAACGGACCGTTTCGCCCCGATCAGCCCGGCCAGGAGGACGTTACGCGGGTCGCCGCGGGCATCCAATAAAAGATCGAATTTCTCCCGGCGCAATGACATTATTATACGGACGATCCCGGACCAGTCCCAGCGCCAGAAAAAATATTTTCCTCGAAAAGCGATCCAGGGAAACCGGAACATAAAGAAACGGTCAACCTCCCGGTTCTCCAGCAAAATCTCGCGGCCGTGCGGTTGTGACAATACGCAAATCTCCGCCTGCGGAAAAGCCGCCCTGATCGGCTGCAACACAGCGCTCATCATGACGACGTCGCCTATGCCCCATAGCTCTACAATCAGGACCTTCCTTACTTCCGGCATAAGTCTGCCCCCTGGCCGCATTGACGGTAAATCTCCCGCAACCGTGTTGCCTCTCGGCGAACATCAAAACGTTCCCGCACCTTCTCAAATCCCCTGCGCCCCAGCCCGGCGGCTGCCTGTGGATCGCGGCACAACCCGACGATGGCCCGTGCCAGAGCCTTAGGGTCGGCGGTATCGACCAGTATCCCGTCGACGCCATTCTCGATCACGTCCCGTATCCCTTCAATATCCGAGGCGACCACAGGACATCCGATCGACATGGCCTCGAGGAGCGTAATGCCCAGCCCCTCCCGCAAGGACGGCATCACATAAATATCGTACCGCGCCATTTCTGAGCGGACATCGTTGGTCCAGGGCCTGAACTCAAAACTCCGCTCCAGAGATAACTCGGCCACCAGACCCTTAAGCCGCAGCGCTTCCTGCCCGTCGCCGCAAAGCACAAAACGGGCCTCCGGGATTTCCCTTACCACGAGTGCCGACGCTTTCACCAGGCGGTCCAGACCCTTCTCCACACTGAAACGCGAAAGAGCGCCGATCACCGGTCCCCGCCTGCCGCCGACGATAGTTTTGGGCGCCTGCCCTGCTTCTATACCAAGATGCAGCACCTCGACTTTATCCGCCGGACGAAGCCCGCCCGCCGCCAGTTCGCGCGCCAATCCGTGCGATATGGTCAAGGTTAGCCGGAAATAATTCTTTAAACCCGCATTTAAAAGCCTAAAAAGCATCCGCTTGGGCCAGGATATCGTCAACGGCAGAAATTGCGCCTCACAGTTGCAGATAAAGTTCTTCACTCCGGCCAGACGAGCTGCCAGGCCGGCCAAGACCTGAGTCTGTGTCTCGAAGGCGTGTACTATGTCAAAACGCTCCGTAAAAAAGATATTCCGCAGAGTCAAAACAAAAGGCACCAACGCGCGTTTCTGGGCATGCGGTATAAAGATCATGTCCCGTGCATCGACCCCGCCGGCCAGCATGAATGCGCGCAACTCGTCCTCAACCGCCGCCGAGAAGATCAAGGTCAAACGAAACTCTTCTCCGTGCAGCTGTCTGTAGATATTACGGATGTGCGTCGCCGGTCCGCCCAGCTGGTTTAAGGTGGAACACACGATGGCTATCTTGAGCGGCGCCTTCTGCATGGCTAGACGATCACCTTTCTGTGCACTGCCCGTACAGCTTTCATCCACAAGATACCACGCGCCATAAACGGCAACCACTGCACAACCGGCAGCCGGTCCGCTATCCGAAAGCAGCTACGCAAGAAATTCTCGCGCACGACAGCCCGAATATACTGCTGACAAACAGCGTCGGTGATCTGCAATTCCGGCTTGCGCGACAAGATCATCTTTTCAAAGACCGCCTCAGCTGAGGCAATATCCGCCCGGGGGAAATTATCCAGATCATAAAACAGTCCCCACAACAACTCCCAATCCTTATAGCCCAGCCGGTAATCGGTCCAGGTCGCCAAATTCTCCTGACAAATAGCTTTGAGCTCCTCTCGCCGGACCGCCATGCCGGTCTGGCTGACCGAACCGCCGTGCACGCGCACAGCCATGCCCACATGCGAGGAGGCACAAATACGATAGCCACTCCTGGCCAGCCGGGACCACAGCGCAAAATCCGCCGCTATTTTATGCTGGCTATCATAACCACCTTCCCGAAGGACGACTTCGCGGCGCATCAGACAACCGCCATGATTGATGGGCGAATGTGTCAAAAGACGCAGATACATATCCTGCATGACCGAACAAGTCCCCTGCAACTTCCTGACCCGTCCGGTGGCATCGATAAGCACCACCGGCAGGCTTATCACTGCCGCGTCAGTATTGGCCCTGGCACAGGCCATCTGGGCGGAAAGCCAGCCCGGCAAGGCCACGTCGTCGGCATCGATACGAGCAATATAGGTGCCGCGCGCCGCGGCCAATCCGGCGTTGAGAGAAGCTGTCTGCCCGATATTCTCAGGATTACAAAGTAGACTTATACGGCTATCGACCACTCCCCGGACCATCTCCCGCGAAGCATCCTTGCTGCAGTCGTCGACGATCAAGAACTCAAAATCTGTAAAGTCCTGCGACAATACGCTGCGTATCGCCAAAGATAAATATTCTGCTCCGTTGTAAACAGTCATTAAGACAGTAACAGCTGGATTACCCACGACCATGTCTCCTGCCATGCATCGCTGCCCTCAGCAATGCGTAGTTCATTTGCGAAGCGGTATACTCCCGTTCTCCTACCTCCACGCGGTCCAAAGGCGCACGCGACCGGTCAAAACATATGCCGCCGCTGCTTGAGAATGCGAGTTGGGCGCCCAACTGCCTTGCCATATCCAAATGGCGGGGCTGAAAACAACTGCCCGGCTGCCCAAAGGGCACCGACCAGATAGCCCGGTAGCTGGAATAAGCGGCCAGGGCCTCGTCGTTCATACGATACGATTCAGCAAAGTCCTTATCTGTCATCAGCATTGGCACTTCGTGGTCATACAGGTGGCTGCCATAAAAGATACCCGGGCCGTCGGCAGCACGCAGATCCGCCTCGGCAGCAAAGGCGCCCTGAAAATTCCGGACCTCGGCCAGAACGGAGTCGCGGTCCACGGACGCCAGATATTTATCCACCAAAGACCTGTTGCATTGCAAGAACGCAGGCGCCGCCTCCGTGAAAACCAGTCCATTGCTGGCACAAAAAGAACAAAAGTCCGCCCTCTCACAGAGCCAGGTGACCAGTGCCGCCCACAGCACGCCTCCGCGCACTGCCGCCATATTCAGAAAGATCGTGGCCGGTATATCACGACGGCGCAGGATCGCCACGGCATGGCCAAAGACACTGTGAAACCCGTCGTCAAAAGTGACCATGGCGGATCTATCCGGGCAACGTCCCTGTAATAGATCATCCGGGGACAAAAGATTAAAATGCGCCTGAATAAATTCAACCTGTTTGGCAAAAGTTGCGGGTGACACATTCAGACCATACCTCCGGCTAAAAAAAGACGGCGAATCCGATACGTCATGGTAGACGAATACCGTCAGGCCTCGCGCCAGGACCATGTCCCTGACGGCACCGAAGCACGTCCCTCCCACAACACGCACGGCTTTACGTATCAAATGTCTCATATATTATGGAAAGAAAGCCCGGTCGCCGTCGAGCGGTGTGGCATAAAAAGACTTGTTCTCGGCTACCGCTTCTGCTCCCGGCCGGTCCCTATAGAAATATCCTTCCGAAGCCCGCTTCCTGATAAATCCGTTACGCCCCAGCAACCCGCCTATGACCGGTTCAAACGCCGCCATCTTGATGAAGGCCACCGGCTCCCGGGATGAGCGAGCGAGAAACTTCAAGCCCTCTAACAAGGCCTGCCCTGCCGCGGCTTCCTCCGTTACCAAGACGGCATCCATCACATCCAGCCAATAATATTCCCTGGAAGCTTTAACACCTTTGGCCAGCTTGACCGCCGCATAACCGCAGAGCTTGCCGTCCGCGGTAACTTCCACCACCCGACGCCGGCTGCGCACTCCCGGGACTCCGAATATTAACCAATTCAATGCCTGGGCGTCCCGCACAGCGGTGATGGCGTACCGGCCGGCGAGCGCCTTGTCCAGCTGATCATAACGGGCATCAAAAGCCTTGATCTCCGCAAACGCATAGCCTTGAACACGTGCCGCATTTAGCTTATCTTTAACACCGGTCACGATCTGTAGAAAAAACGCTGCCGGCCAGGAAAGCATTCCGGCCACCCATGGCAGGCGCAAGGCGACGCCCTTCAGTAAGAAGAACGCGGCCGCCTTGGACTTTATCACCGGATAGATATGATCCGCGCCGGTCCAGGGTTGACCCAAGGCACGGAATCCCATTTTCCGGACGATCTCTCCGACATTGTCTGCCGGGGTTGTCTGCAAAAGGAACTCCTTCTGCCGAATGAACGCAAGGAGAACCCCCAGACCATAACCGCGTGCCGACGGGTCCACATACCAGGTCGTACCAGCATAGACCATACTTTCCCCGCCGGGAAAGTGATACCGCAACGGCACCTGGCCATGAAAACCGCTGATCTTGCCGCCCGGCATCTCCAATACCCAGCCGCGAACAATATCTGTCCGCATGGCGCTATTCTTTTCCCACCACCAGTTAAAACGTTCCAGCCAGAATTCCCGGTCCAGGCCTTCCCCGACCTGGGCCGCCAGGAAATCCGCCAGCCCGCCATAATCTTGAGTTTGCAAAGGTCTTATGGAATACATGGTGCGTTATTTTGCTCTGGTCTTTAAAGTATCCCGGATGCCTGTAAAGCTCATCATAGCCAGAACTTCATCATGGCTGAACTCCAGCCCGAACTCTTCCTGTAAAGCCAAGACCAGCGTGACGTGCTGCAACGAATCCCACTCCTTAAGTGTATGCGGGGACGTTTGATCATCGATCCGGGAGGCGTCCACTCCAAGAACCTGGGACATGACCTGCTTAATCCTGCTTTCCATACTCGACACCTATATAATCAATCGGTTGTTTGTTGTAACTATCCAGCGACAAGACATAATCGCGCCCAGATCCTCCGTCGGCAGAGCGCGACAATGCCAGCCGGTCCCAAAAGTCCGCCACCTGGGCGTTCTTGGGGGTGGCACGATAATGGGCGGTAATTCGCTTTATGCCCTGGCTTTTCAACCAGCCAACCACTGCCTCAAAGAAGACCAGTTCAATGTTGCGGCCCAGAACACGGCAGCTAAGGAGGAACGTGTCCACATCCGCTTCCAGCTTGTGCCTGTCCAAAGTCACAACGGCCAACCCGGTCACTCCGTAGTCTCCGAAAGCATCGGCCACGTTAACCGCAAACAGCGCACAGTTCCCATCATCACAAAAAGCCGCTATCTGGGACTCCGTATAACGCCTGGTGGTCAGATTAAACTGGTTGGTCTTCTGCGAAAGCTGGGCCATTCTGCCGACCAGCGCCGGGTCGCTTATCATCACTCTTAATTGCAGCTTCAAAGAACGTAAATAATCTTCCATATTGCCGAACTTGGCCCGGACAAGCTCCCGTCTGGCTTCCTGGGCATACATCTCGGTCTTTTGGCGATCCTCTTTCGTGGCGAATGGATTGAAGAACAAACCTGCCAGGCTACGTATCATACCCGGGTAATCCTGGATAGCCTGCGGTACACAAAAAGTCGTCACCTGAGGCAGCATATCCTTAACAGAGCGCACTTCAAATTCAGAATCGTCGACGAAGACCACCGCATCCAGGCCGAGGTTAAGCTCCCTGGCGATGGCCTCAATGGCTTCGGCCTTGTTACCCCAGCCGACTTTTTTACAGACCAAGTCGCTGCTCTTTAAGACCATATCCGTTCGACCGGCGAACACGGCATCCACATCTTCGGGGTTGTTCTTGCTACAAAGGGCCAAAAGGACCCCTCGCTCGCGCAGGGCTGCATACAGGGATTGGGCTTCATGAAATATCATCCCCTTAAAAGTATCCGGGGTCATCGCCAGAGCCGGAACGCCGTCTTCCCCTACAATGCCGCCCCACAAGGTGTCATCGCAGTCTAAAACCAGCACTTTCTTAGCCCGGCCCGCCGCGGCTGCCACGGCGGGGAATACTCCCTGGACATACTGTCTCAAAAAATTCAGACTATATAAAACCCGTGACTCATAGAAATTACGCCAGTCAAATGTCTCCCGGATGGACACCTGCGCCGCCACCGCCGCAACATCCACCAATATCACATTGGCAGGCTTGGACTGTTCTATATGCTGGTTCAATTCCCGGCAGATACGTCCCCACGCCCCATCCTCCACAACCAAGGCTCCCGCCGCCCAGGGTGAAAACCGGTTAAACAATACCAACGGCACCGGCGAGAGCGCCTCCAAGACCGAGTCTATCTGCCGCTTCCAATGCAGCAGAAGATCGGCCAGCTCTGCCTCTGCCAGATATTGCCCTTTACTGCGCAGCTGGTCGGAGAAATTAAAGGCCTCCCAGAACACAACCACCAGTCTTTTATCCCGAAAACGCAGGCTGTCCTGGACAACATTGTCATATTCCCCCACCTGCACGCTGGCCGGGATCCCTGCCGTGCGCAGGGCATATTCCAGAACATCTTTCAGCTGATAGATAACTATGTTGGACAAGATACCAACAGTATATGGCTCCACGCCCGCCGGAAGCTTCCAGCTGCGGTTGAAGGCCAGCATTTCTGCATACTTGGTTGAATTCACCAACATAGATACTCCCCTGTCATGCTTAACCGATCTACGCCGAAAAGAACCTCTCCACCACTTCGTCACGCACCGGCTCGAAATATCGCCGAATATATGCCCGCGCCTGGTCTTGCCCGTTCCGGAATGCAGTATCGCTCAAATCGTCTATCTGCCGAAATACATCTATTAAGGACTTGTCCCGGGTGACCACCCACTTGTGATGCGGACAAGCAAAGAGCGGATCGAGACTTAACAACACGCCGCCGTGAAAATGGACCACCGGCTTACCCACCATGAGCGCCTCCAGGGAAACGGTCGTGCTGCAATACACCAACACATCGGCAGACTCGATCGCCTGCGCTAAAGAACCGGAAGAAACAGACACGTTAGCATTGGCAGAAAAACTAAAACCATACTTTCTCTCAAAGTATTCCGCAGGCAATACGGGATGGAACCGAAAGGCCACTTCCACCTCCCGGACACCGGCGAGCTGTTCCAACACGTAACTTATCAAATGCCTGGCCTCATCCACGCCCTCCAGTGCCACCAGGACTTTCCGGATCGCGCGCCGCTTGCATGGACTTTCCGGCA
>JAAXVU010000206.1 GCA_013335325.1 Candidatus Omnitrophota bacterium
TCAGGGCGAAAAACGGCAAAGTCCCCAGGGCGATAACCGCCAGCCGCGGGTTGAGCCAGCACAATAGTGCCACGATCCCCACCGCCCCGAATACCGAATAGACAAAGTCCAGCGCGTCGCCGAAAATGAAACGGCGGATGCTGTCGACGTCTCCGGTGATACGGGCCAGGATCTGCGACGGAGTCACCAGTTGCAGGCTGGAAAGGGCCAGACGCTGCGCGTGTGAATAAAGCCGCTGACGCAGGCCGCCCATGATGCGCTCACCCAGGATGCTGCTTGCATATTTATGGAAAAAATTGAGAACTGTCCTGATCAGGAGGACCGCTAATAGCAGCCACAAAGTCGTCCGTAAGAGAGGAAGGTCGCGGGAACGCAGAACGTCGTCGATTATGACCTTGATCCCCCAGGGCACGCACAAGGCCAGGATGTTGGTCAGAAAAATGCAGGCCAGCACCAGCAGTATCCATCGACGGTAAGGCTGGATGAGGGATAGAAACGACATGTCTCCTTATATCACTCGGGCATCTTTGGCGTCCAGCGTTTTCTCGGCAGCCGCGGACTTTTCCGCCAGGGCGCTGGACAGCCGCATCAGCACCTCATATTCTTTCTTCACCAGTTCCGGCGCCACCTGCTCGAGGAAACCCTTCTTGCAGTTTGGTACATCCAGCCTTCCGGTCTCCAGATAAGACATCAGACGGCAGCCGCCGTTACAGACCGGCAGAAACGTGCAGTCCGGCTGACACTGCAGCCCGACGTCCATGTTCAGAAATTCGCTGCGTCGGTTGTTTGGCTGACTGCTGAAAACGTCTCCGATAGAAAACTCCTGGTGTCCCACCATGGAGTTGCAGGCATACAGGGCGCCTTCCGGGTCGATGGTAACGCCGCCGTGCTCGCGCCCCATGGGACAGGCCGCGATGGGCAGGCCTTTCTGGGCCAGCAGACCCTTGTGCTCCAGCAGGTTGTTTATCGCCAGGGTTGTACGCACCAGCTCGGCGTCGCTGTAGTTCATAAGGCAGGCGGAGTTGCGGGTAGCTTCCGCGCGGCCCGGCAGCCCCAGCGAAGGATGCACCGGCGAACAGATAAACCGGCCCAACTTGTGCAGTATCCCCAGGCCTTCCAGATAATCCAGCAAACGCCCGACATGTTCCACACCCCAGCGGTCATAGCTGACCGAGATGCCGATCTTGACCTGATCGACGTTATCCAGGATGTTGGTTATGATGCGGTCGAAGGTCCCGCCGCCGCCGCGCAGATGCCGCTGACGATTATGCTCCTCGCCGACACCGTCCAGAGAAATACGCACATCCGTCAAACCCAGCAGCAGATACTTCTTTACGCGCTCGGCAGTCAAGAGGTAACCGTTGGTCTGTATGTTGAACTTGAACGAGAAGCCCTGTGCCGTGCACCACTGGGAAAGCTTGCCCGCCATGTACTCCAGCACTTCTTCGTTAAGCAGAGGCTCCCCGCCGTAGAAGGTCAGCCGCAAGTCCTTGTATCCATGAGCCAGCATGCGGTCGCGGATCCAGCCGATCACCGCGTCGCTAGTCGGCAAGGTCATTGACACGTTGCGCCGGACACCTTCCTCGAAGCAATAGCTGCACTGAAAGTTACAATCCAGGGTGGTCAGAACAGTCACCGCAAACATGGAGCCGTACTTCTCATACTTAAGGTCTCCCAGAAATCGCACCAGCTTCTTAACATCTTCCCAGCGGTTCTCCACCAGCATGTCCATCTTGCGCATCTGCTCCAGTTCCTCGGCGTAACGCATCCGCATGGCCACGTTCTGCGGAGCAGACAAGTCATTTAATAAATCTTTCAATTCCTGCTTGATCGTCACCATAGCCTGGGTGCGCGTGTGATAGAGCAAATGCTCCCCCTTGGAGGGGTAGTTCTCCACGATCAAGGTATACATGGATAATTGCATTTATGGGCTCCAGTTTAGGACACCGCCGGAGAGTCGCCCTCCGGCGGTATCGGCCTTCACTTACCAGCACAAAAATAACTGCTTACTCCACGAAAAACCTCGTAGACTCGGTAGCCGGTGGCCAGCAACAGGTCAGCATGGCCAGAGTACCGACATCCGAAGTGCCTAGTTTTATCACCTGCATAACTTTCACCTCCTTTCTGTCTCGACAAAGACGCGCTCCCCAAATCACGCCATTGCAAAGCCAGAACAACATCTTTCCCTCGGCAACATTTAACCGCCGGCGTCTCCGATATACCAATTCTTAACCATATAATCCGACATGCTGGGGCCGAAGAAGGCATCGGCATTCTTGACCCTGGCCGACACAGCATGCAAAGTCACCGGATAGAACAGGAAACACGCCGGATGATCTTCGTAAATTATTTTGTGCACCTGGCGAAAGGCCTTTAGACGCTGCCCGCTTTCTGCAGTATGATTTGCCTCCTCCATCAGC
>JAAXVU010000086.1 GCA_013335325.1 Candidatus Omnitrophota bacterium
GGATTCGACTTCAACGGCAAGATGCATTTCCTGAAGTGTTTCGACTGCGGATGTTTCGAACTGCCTGTTGACGCCCAGAAGCCGGCGCCCCTCAAGACCTGGATATGCCGGGAAGACGGCACACCGGCGGGAGAAGGCCGGGAGTTCATCATTTTGGACATCAAGCGCAGGGAATATCTTCTAAAGAACGGCCGCTGGCGTTCCCGGAGGACGTATCTTTATATCTGCGGCGTTTGCGGGGCCCAGCAGAAGGTCTGCCACGTCGACGAATACGGCTTCGCCGGTCAGGAAGGCCCAGCAGATTCGGGAGAGCGGCCGTAAGCGCCGCGGCCTAGCCCAGGAGGAGCGCGCGGAAAAGGCCGGAGTTGATTATAAATATTTGCAGAAGATCGAAGGCAAGAACCCGCCGAACATCAAGATCGAAACTATTGAAAAGCTCGCAAAGATTTTCAAAATCCCACCTGCAAAGTTGTTGGATTAACAGCCGATTATTTTCCGCTACGTACGCATGGTTCACGCCTTTTCGCCAACAACCTGCTTATTCTATTTGAGAAAACATTCTGAAATTTAATAAACAAACAAGCGACAAATTGGCAAAAGTTAGGTATTCTTATTCTTTACAAAATGTTATAATTAATCAAATTTATGGGAAAAATACACTTTAACAATGCGCCTATTGTCGAAGCATTGATCGATATTCGGGCCATTTTGCCCCCCGAAACGACCCTTGACACCCTCGCTTTATTTCAAGAAAAAATAAAGACCGACTTCCCAGAGAAGCAGACAAGAGTTTCTTGGGAATCATCCTTTAAGGTCGAGCCGAATACGCCACCTCAAGTGTCACAGCACAAGCGGGAGGATGGCTATTTATTTCATGCGAGCGATAAGTCCCAATTAGTTCAAGCACGGCTGGACGGTTTTACTTTTAATAAGCTACGTCCATACGACAAGTGGGAATCCTTCAAAGATAAAGCAAAAGAGCTTTATGCGCATTATCTCGAAATCGCAAAACCTAAAAACGTTGTAAGACTAGGATTGCGCTATATCAACCGAATTGAAGTGCCCCTTATATCGCCGATACGCTTTGAGGAGTATTTTTTGTTACGCCCTGAGCTTCCGTCAACGTTGCCACAAAGAACAAAACATTTCTTAACGCAGGTGGTTCTGGCCGATGATTCGATTGGCGCGGAGGCCATAGTTACCGAAAGACTCGAAAAACCGCTTCATAAGGATGGAAATGATTTCTTGCCAGTTCTTCTGGACATAGATGTTGTGAAAACATTATCGCTATCTCCGTCGGATATTGAACTTTGGAACTTGTTCGAGAAATTAAAGCTGTTTGAAGATTCCATCTTTCTTGAAAGTTTAACCGCTAGGGCAAAGGAACTATTCAAATGACAGTGACAACAGAACTTATTTCTACAGAAAATTGCCTTCTTGAGCTCAACCAATCTCCTGGCGTAAGTAAAGAATCCACTAGGACCTGGGAACTAATTCGTAAAATCTGCGCCCATTCCCATGAGACAGTTACGGAACAGAATCGCCCTCGCGTTAGATTTTACATGCTCGCTCAAACGTGGAAGAAAGACACTGAATATATGTCATCCATCTCTGACATTGTATTACACCCTGCGTATCAGCAAATTATCGGGATGGGCAAAGAAGCCCTACCATTTATATTCAGTGAACTGAAGAGCGATCCGCATCATTGGTTCTGGGCGTTAAAAGCTATTACAGGCATTGATGCCGTTGCGGTTAAGGATCGAGGAAATGTCCCTAGAATGATTGATTCTTGGCTGGATTGGGGACGAGTGCATGGTTTCTAATCATGGACAATCAGATCATTGTTACAAGTCCCAAAACGATTTGTTATAACTGTATCGCTTGGGCCTTATCGGACGATAAGAAATGGTGGTGGCCTGATGCAATGGGGCAGTATTACTGGCCACCGTCAACGACAAGACAAGAAACAATCGCCTCCTTTAGTGAAGTCTTTGCCCTTCTTGGATATATGCCGTGCAATTCCCCCGATCTTGATCCCGATTATGAAAAAATCGCTTTATTCGCCGATATGAACGGTAAGCCTACACATGCAGCTCGACAATTAAGAAATGGTAAATGGACCAGTAAATTAGGCCCCTCGGAAGATGTCCAGCACGACCACCTACTACTACCAATTCACTTTCGATATGGCATACCAGTTATGCTTTATCAACGATCTGTTATAAAGGGGAAATAATCCCTGATTCTAATGCGTTTGGGGGAACTAGCACGGGAACTATTCTAAGCATATTCAGGCGTAAACTCTCGAAGCCGGAAGATCGCTTCTATATCCGTGAGTATTTGTTTCAAAGTAAATCTGTCTGGGGCTACCGGATAACAAAAAGGGCTCTGTCGCAAGACAGGGCTCTTTTTTTATCGGAAGTTTCTAACCCCGGTTGGGCGCAGGTAGTCCCGACTATGCTCGGGACGCCGGTTCTCCTGGCTGCACCCTGCAAGATTTTCATAACAGCCGCCCTTCCCGCAAGCCCGTTGGGCGAGCGGAAATACGGCTGGGTACTTAAGCGTCCAGGCGGGCGTCGGAACGGTCGATGTCCGCCGGTCTATTGGACTGCTTCCGCACATTTCCCGGCGGGCCGGGAAATTGGGGGACAGGCATGGCACTTCTCTGTATATGCGCTAACTTGACGATATTCGCCGTTCTTATCGGGGACATCAATTCGCCAACCGGTTGGCGAATTGGCCTGGGGCGGCCAATGAGCGTTGTTTTTCCGTATTCAGACCCGGTGCGGGTGAGGGAGCCGCGGGCGGTCAGACAAAGGAAGTCCAGGCAAGATGCTCGCTGGCAAGGCCGCCTGGCCGGGCGAGCGGCTTTAGCTACTCTATCACCGCCGAGGTAACCCAGAACAGCTCGCAGGAGCCTCCGCCGCTGTCGGCCCGGGTGAGCGAGGTGCTCCAGTGCCAGTCGCGTTTGCGGTCTGCAACATCGACCAGATAGCCTTCCAGAGTGACCACGTCATATCTTTTGATGCGTTCGATCGTCCGAAATACCTCTTGGTCCGCCGGGATAATATGGTTGTTGGCGCTGTGCGTGATGATCGCACCGGGATCGACGGGCGGTTCGCCGGACCAGTTGTATTGGTACCAGCGCCCGCCCTGGGAGATGTCCAGTCGGCTGATGACCGCCGCGTCGCTTAAAGGCCCCCAGCCCAAAGCCAGGTCGTAGTAGGCCAGGGAATCTTCCGGTAGTCCGGCCCAGTAACTGTGCTTGGAAAGTACCAGCGCCTGGATGGAATAGCGCGCCCGCGGCGTGACAGTGAAGTTTTTTAAATCCCAGGCGGAAGGCAGGTCCTCGACGGTCTGTTGCGGATCTTGGGGCGCGCGTTGTCCGTGCCAGTCGGCCTTGGGCGCAGGATGCAGCAGCGCCCAGCCCAGCAGTAAAATGACGGAAAGTGTGAGCAGGTCTTTCATTTGTGTCCCATATCTGGTCAGTCCAGCAAGGCGGTAACGACGCCCAGGGCCAGCAAGGCGCCGAAGGCCAGCAGAAAGGCCCCGGGGCTTATCCGGCGGGCCAGGCGCATCAGTCCGGCCAGCGCGACGAGGCCGATGATAAAAGCCGACAGCATCCCCAGCCAGTGCGACCCGGGTGATAAAAGGGCGCGGTGGTTGCGAAGGAGGCTGTTGTTCAGTACAAAGGGAAGATCCATCAGGAAGCTCAGCCGCAAGGCCGCTTCCGCGTTGAAATTCCGGGCGGAGAGCGCGGCCACGGTGAGGCCCGTGCGGGACAGTCCCGGCAAATACGAGAGTGCTTGCGTCAGTCCCAGCAGGAGGCCATTTACGGCGGAGGGCTGGCCGGCTACGCTCACGGCCTCATCCGCTGATCTTTTCCGCCGCCATCCTGCGGCCAGGAGCAGCGCGGCGATCAGGCTGTTGACGGCCGCCTTGGCCTGCGGTGCGCTGTAGGCCAGGACCGGGGAAAGACCGATGAGCCATTGTCCGGCGCCTGTCAGCAGAGTGGTGACTGTCAGAAAGACGAGGAGGTTCCTTTCCGGCGGCTCGGCGTTCTGCGGGGAGCAGATGGTCCGGAAAAGGCAGCCCAGGTCCCGGCGGAAATAGATTAGTGCGGCCAGTCCGGTGCCGAGGTGCAGAAAGAGCGTGTAGCGGACGAGCGCGTTTAGCGATTCCGTACTGCTGAAAAGGTGGACCTTCGCGGCGAGCACGCAGGCGCGGGACCCCAGCGGCGTCCACTCCGTTATTCCCTGTATCGTTCCGAGGACGATCTGTTCGAACATTTCTCTCCACAGTTTGGGCAGTAATATTGTTTATGTATGCATCCTACCAGAGATATTGTCAGTGTGTTAAGCAAAGCTGGTGAATTTGTTGGCGTCTTTTAGGGGGGCGGAGAGGCTGATAGTAAGTTTGATTGTAATGTGCAATGCAATGTGCTTAATATGGCAAGAACTGTAATAAGGCTGTATACTTCATTATGTATTAGCTCCGTCTATTTCGTTTAGTCAATCTATGATTAGTTTTTATAAAACAAATTATTGTAAGAAAATCGTCGCGGGACTGATGGCCCTGCTATTCGCTGCAGGTTCCGTTGGCCCTTTGTGTGCCCAGACGGTATTAAGTCTGCCCGCTCCCGGCAGTATGATGGGCCTAAGTGGTGCCTTTAATCCGCCTGTACTTAAAGGCATCAAGGTTTATCCTGACAAGCCTTTCCGTTTCGATTTTATACTGGATAAAGGCGATGCCGAATACTCTGATGCCCAGTTAAAGACAGATTGCGGACGGTTGCTCAAATATTTTTTGGCCTCTTTAACGGTTCCGGAGAAAGATTTGTGGGTAAATCTCTCACCCTACGAGCAGGACCGGATCATCACTGACTCATTTGGGCAGACCGAGATGGGGCGCGACCTTTTGGCGCAGGACTATATCCTGAAACAGATAACGGCGTCGGTTATCTATCCGGAAGGCGAAGTCGGCAAGAAATTCTGGAATAATGTCTATACTGAGGCCCAGAAGCGGTTTGGAACCACGGATGTCCCAATCGACACCTTCAACAAGGTTTGGATCGTTCCTGACAAGGCCACTGTTTACGCCGACAAGGGCGTTGCTTTTGTGGTCGACTGCCGGCTCAAGGTAATGCTTGAGGCAGATTACCTGGCGCAGGAGAAAAACGCTGATGCCCGGGTACCGAATGCAAAGACGCCTGACACACTAGGCGCACAGATAGTGCGGGAAGTGGTTATGCCTATCCTGGAGAAGGAAGTCAACGAGGGACAGCATTTCTCCCAGCTTAGACAGGTTTATAATGCCCTGATCCTGGCGACCTGGTACAAGCGCAAGGTCCGGGCAAGTATTTTGGGCCAGGCTTACGTTGATCGCGAAATGACTTCCGGCATAGACATTCCCGATAAGGCTGAAAAAGAACATATCTGGCAAAGGTATGTGGAGTCGTTCAGGAAGGGTAATTATAATTTCATCCGGGAAGAATATGATCCTGAGAAAGGGACCAGTATACCGCGAAGATATTTCTCTGGTGGGGTGGTCTTTGCATTAGGTGAGCGTCTACAGGTGTCCCCCAGCGCGAGCTCTGCGCAAGCCGTTCTGAAACCTATTTTTCGCAGGCTTTGGGTGCTCTCGACCGCGCTTATGTTCCTAATGCCCAACTACGCGGCAGGTAACGAGTCCGCGCCCCCGGCAGTTCATGGTATACAGCAAACTGTGGCTGTGTCTTCGGTTCCGGAGATAAATGTTGAGGATATTCAGGGACTTCGACTGGCTGAAGGATCCGAATATCAAATCTTCCGCCTGAAAGGCAGCAGCATATATCATGTAGAATTGGCCACATTGAAGGCTCTCGATGAGGCGTTTGCACGGTTTGCGGTCTTTGTCGATTCTGATAAGCATACTCAAGAAATGCTGGACGACCGGGAGCTGGAGCTTTACCTCCAATCTGAGGGACTACACCTTGCGTCGCCCAATGAGTGGGTCGCTTATGGGTTGGGTTATAACCTAGACCTTGAGCATTTGCAACGTTTTTATGCGGAAGCTGACCGAAATAATACAAAGTTGAATGCATTGGAGAAGCGTTTCAGGGCAGACTGTATTGCCCTAGGCCTGCTTCCGACTTCTGGAGCGTCGCTGAACGTCAAAGGGATGACCATTATAGCCACGGCTCAGGATGTCGAGCTGTATTTATCCAGGAAAGTTGTCTTGAGGCATGAAATGCATCATGCGATGTATTCAACCGAGGATTGGGTCAGGCAGGAAGTGCGTAAGGCGTGGGACCAATTAAGCCCGGATGAACAGAAGAAGTTGGCATCTGAAATAGGACGAATTGGCAAATATAATGCAAATGATACGGAGCTCATCCTGACCGAAGTATTCGCGTTTGTTTCTGTTAATCCGGACTGGATCAAGGTTTCTGCTGATCCCGAATCCCAGTTGCCTAGTCCGGCCTCTATTTCGTTCCTGCAAAATAAGTTCAAGCAGGTCTACGAACGCTGGCAAATTGATCATAACGCCAAACTTAAAGGCCAGCCGGTCAGCCCCAGTGCTGACCAGGCAATGAAGACATCCCGGGGTGAGGTTAAGGAGCAGACAGTTTTGCCAGAGACTACCGGTGGTATCGACTTCAATGACAGCAAGGTGGATCTGATTACGGCTGAAGAAGGCGCCTTGGACTTTCACCTGGATCCAGATCAGCTCAAGCAACTGCAAGCTTCCAGCGGTATTGCCCCGCTTATTATTGGTATCGATAAGCTTTCCACTTTGTCCCAGTGGGGTATTAAAGATTGACCATTTTGGGGCGGTTGCGGCTTTATCTACTTGGCCTCCGTTGCCCGTAGGGAGAAGCATGACAAGGCCTGTTCCCTGTTATCCTGAAGATCCAGCCCTGGCCTTAGGCAGTTTCTGGGCAGCGTTGCCAGGGATTCCGCGCTTCCGCCGGCCATTTCCTCTTCCTTATCAGCAATAGGCCAGAGTGCTATCCTGGCAGATCATTAAATTGCCTTAAATCCGCAAACTGCGCATGGACACTATTCACCCGGCAGTGTAATATAGCTGCCATGTTAAGCCAGGAAGATGACAACTTTATGCGGCTGGCGATCCGACGCACCCGCGAAGGCATCGCGCAGGGCCAGACGCCTTTCGGGGCCTGCATCGTTTCTGCCGACGGAAAAGTGGTGGCCTGCGAGCACAACGTGGTGTGGGCCACGACCGACATTACGGCCCACGGAGAGGTGAATACGATCCGTGAAGCCTGCCGTGCAAGCGGTGGGATCGATCTTTCCGGCTGCACGATCTATTCCACGACCGAACCTTGTCCGATGTGCTTTAGCGCGATCCACTGGGCGCGTATCCGGCGGATCGTCTTCGGGGCTTCGATCGCGGATGCCCGTGCCGCCGGGTTCAACGAACTCGCGGTATCCAATGCGGAGATGAAAAGGCAGGGCCTGAGTCCGGTGGAAGTGGAGGGCGGGTGCCTGCGCGAGGAGTGCCGGGCGCTTTTCGACGAGTGGAAGAATTCGGGGCGGGCCAGGGTGTACTGAACCCGTGGTCCGGGACAATATATCGACGGGAGGAAGTTATGAGAAGATTAGGGACTATCGTTATGTTGGGAGTTTTGCTGTCGGGCTGCGCGACGGTTCAGCCGGGCGTCACCAAGAATGTGACGGTGACGGTGGCGGAGCCGTCCATGTTGCCGGCGGCTGCGCTGGGCATGCGGCGCGACGCCATCCTGCCGCTTTTGGAGCGCGATGCGGTGACCGGATACGAACAGGACGCGGTGACGGGAGAATTTCGTCCGCGTACTACCAAGGCGCTGTATTCGACGGAGATGGTCGAGGCCGGCGGGATCTCCTACCTGGTGGATTACTATATTGTCACGGACGTCAAGTCCGGCAAGCCGGGCGAGAGCGACCTGTGTCCTTTGATCTACCAGAAGGACATCCTCGTCGGCAAGGGCCGAGCCGAGCTGGAAGCGCTGAAGGCAAAGTCCGGTGAATAGGCTGTCGGCCGGAGCGTAAAATGGATGAGTTAGCCGACGGGACAGGCCTTTTGTCTTACCGTAATATCGCTGACCTGACTTTGCCGGTGGATTGGAGCCGGGAATTCGGCCGCGGGGCACCGCTGGAGGTCGAGATCGGTTTCGGCACCGGCGAGTACCTGGCCGGGCTGGCCGCGCACGTACCGGACCGGAACTTCCTGGGCCTGGAGCAGTCTGCGGAGCGCATCGTGAAGACTTTGCGCAAGACCCGTCAGGCCGGATTAACAAATGTCCGGTTGCTGAATGTCGACGCCGGGCTGGCCTTCCGCTATTTGCTTAGGCCGGCGTCTGTGCACAAGGTACACTGCCTTTTTCCCTGCCCGTGGCCCAAGAAGCGGCACGCCAAGCACCGGTTGTTCTCCGCGGATTTTCTGAAGCTGGTCAACAGCCGCCTGGTGGAGGGCG
>JAAXVU010000087.1 GCA_013335325.1 Candidatus Omnitrophota bacterium
CCAAATATATTGCTTGAGCAGAAACGCCAGGCCGAATGGGGTGGGTACGGGCCATATTATGCAGAAGATATCTGATGCAGAGCTCAAACAAAGAGAGCATTTGAGACGGCAAGGTGTCAAAGAGGGCCGGGTTCTGATCGGGCCACGCACGCTGACCATGCATGTCACCGGCAGCTGCAATCTGGCCTGCAGGTATTGTTATTATCATTCACCGGCAAGTCCGTCCGGCCAAGGCGGGTCTTCACAGATAGGATTCGCCAAGTTTCGGCAGATCGTCAGAGATTGTGTTGCGCTGAGAGTGGATGAGCTGATATTGTCCGGAGAAGGCGAGCCGACGGTGTACCCGCGGTTCTATGAACTTATGCGCTGGATGGGATCGCTGCCCATCAGGGTTTCGATATTCACCAACGGGACGTTCTCGGCCATCCATTGCAGGGACATGGTCATGGCTGACCGGTTGGTGATCAATGTGGGTGCGGTGACCGAGGCCCAGTATCGGCTGGTACATGGGAAAGACCTGTTCCTGCGGGTGGTGGATAATATCCGGCAGCTTGCAGAATTGCGTCGTGTCTATAATCCAGGTTTGCGGATCGAAATTGTCTTTATAGATAACAAGCTGAATCATGCAGCCGTCAGTGCCGCGGAGGCGTTCTTTCGCAAGCTCGGCGCGGACGTCGTAAATTTGGTGGAGGCCGAGATCTATGATTTTACCCGTGATATAGCCATACCGGAAGCGCGGACGCACCAGCCTGCCGGTAAAGGACGGGCCATCCCCTGTTTGTGCTGGTGGTATAAGCTCATTGTCCGGCCGGACCTTAAACTGAATGTTTGCTGCTACCGGCAGCAGCCGATCATCGCTGACTTGTCCGACCGGTCATTAAAGACGGTGTGGGGCTCGACCGGTCTAAACAAACTGCGGCTTGCCGGCCTGCGCGGTGCCGGATGTGAGGACTGCGTGATCTATACTCCGAAGGGACAAGCCGATCTTTTGAAAGGGGCGGCGTTCCACGATGCTCCGTCAGTACAGACCGCATGACCTCGCCCGTTCGGTAGCTTATCTCTAGCAGTGGAATAAACGCCTGCAAGTGTCAGCTCTCCCGTTTAGCCAATCGTCAGGCAGTTCCGGCCGGCCGGCCGGCTGTGCGCATTTACGCCGGATCTCGTCGGCCAGTGATCGCGCCGAAAGCTGTTGGTAGGACAATACCGCGCTGTCTAGTCGGTCCTTGAGCAGCAAGGCGCGCGCGGTCTGTTCATTGGAAGGCAGCGGTGAGGCCGGGTTCACAAAAGGCACCACAATGCCGGGAGTGCCGGCGCTTAGCAGCTGGACCGCGGTGTTGTATCCGCACAGGCTGACGGCCAAATCGCAATGCCGGAAGAAAAAATCCAGGTCGGGGATGTGCGCTTTCAATATTACCGTTCGGTGGGCGTGTTGTTTCTTGACCGCAGCGAACAGGTCGTGTTCTGCCTGGCTGGTGGCTGGCCCGCAGGAGATGATGAACCGGTAGCGGTCACCCAGTATCCCGCTGGCCTGCAGGGCGGCAGTGATCAGCTTCGGATAAACAGCCCCGCCGCCGCGGCTTACTATGATCGTGTAAGCACCGGCTTTCTTTCTTATCATAGAGGATCGTTGTGGGGTGGTCCCAGATGTGTACGGCAAAAGATAGCCGGTATAGACGATCTTGTCTGCGAATGTCTTGTAAAACTGCTGGTAACTGGCCTTAAGTTGTTTGTTGGGTAGCGTCCGCAGAAAAAAGCTGTTTTCCACTGCTGCGGGAGTATGTATAAGCAGCTGGTCGTATAGTGCGATGAGCCTGTTTCGCACGTTGGCAAGCTCGCGTTTTTGTCCGTCGATGATATCCGTAGAACATGGGTACCCGATACTGGCCATGATCTTACAGCCGCGGTCTTTAAGGTATTCGATCGCAGGCATAAGCTCGGGCAGGTAGTCCTGTCTCCCAAAAGGGAAGAATTCGGTAATAAAGATATCCGGGTTTATACGACGGGCATTTTGCAGCACGAATTGGGCACGCATCCTTTTTTGTATCTGTGGAGCGTGTTGCAGGCGGAAGCTCGCGCGCGAGTCGAAAGGAGCCGGGATAGGCAGTAGATGTGCCTTCCCCGGAAAGGTCACGGCTGGTTGCGGCGACCCACCTTGCAGGACAAATATTTCGGCTCCATCGCCTGCATGGTCATGGATGGCGTGGCAGAGGGTTGATGTGCGGGTTGTATGTCCCAGCGTATCCTTGTGGGTGTAGTGAATGAGAATCTTTTTCCTTATGTTCCGAGCATCTGAGCACATCATAAGGCGTCCTTAAGTGCAAAATATCCAAGGGACCGCAGCAGCTCTTCTTTGTGAGCGGCGATCTGCTTTTTGTATTCCTTGACCAGTGCCGGATCTGTGCCGTGCGTGATGGCGGAAGGGGATTTGAGTTCGGTCTTCCGGTACTCCCTCACCGTTCTTATAGTGAGCAAGGCAGTCAGGGTCCGTATTTGTTCTTGCCGGATTTTGTGTATGGCGAAATAGCTGGCGATTATCCGGCGGATCACTGTTTGCGGTGCGGAGAATATCCGGCAGGAGAATATCAGACTGGCCAGGTCTTCCATTGCATGATCGATTCTAGTGTGTGACAGGTCTAGCAATACCGTCCGGCCATGGTCGAAAAGGATATTGGATAGCGAAAGGTTGCTGTGTACTGGTCTTTTGTGCAGGAGGGTTTTATTGTGATCGAGATAGCGGCAAGCCTCCAGCAGCGCTTTTTTCAGGACTGGATGGTCGGTCTGGTTTGTTAGAGAGGCGATGAGTGTGCGTATTGATCTCGGCTGAAGGGTAAAGCCGCTGCGTTGCAAGGTCCGGGAGATATGCGTATTGCCGGACAGTATGTTTTTGAACATAAACAGGGTCCGGCAGAGATGGTCGATGTGTTGGTCGGCAAGCCTGACACGGTACCCGGGTTTTCCTTCTGCGAAATCATAACAGACCGCCAGGTAGTCTTTTATTCTGCATCCCGGCTGGTGGGAGGCGGAGAGGTGCATGGCCGGTGTGGAGAAATGGCGGCTTTGCAGAACGCGATTGATCAGGTATTCAGTGCCGATGATATTCTTCGAGCCGGGAGGGTAGAGCTTGATGACGTACTTGCCCCGGGAGGTAATCACGAATATTATGAAGTTGGAATGCGAAACCACAATGTTCGGCTCTTTCTCGAACGATTTCAGTTGTCCCAGATTGAATAGTCGGCAAACGGACAGGACGTCTGCTGTCGAAAGGTTGAGTTCTCTGGTATCAAATATGATTGAATCGGATCCGCCGATAATACGGGTATGTGCTTGCGGCATAGGGTTGCCGGACCGGAGGTCACTGTGCATCGCGGCCCTCCTCCTGCAACAATATTCTGGATGTTGCGCGTTTGCCGGTGAACCAGCTCTTCCTGGGCCGGGCGGGGCGCGGGCGTTCACATTTTTCCTGGATACTGTGCGCCAGTATCTGCGGGGAAAGGGTGTCGTAGCCCAGCACAGTGCTGTCTAGGTGATCTTTAAGCAGGGCGGCCCGGGCCAGCTGGTCATTGGGAGCTTCATGCGACGTGGCGCTGGCATAGGGGATGATGATGCTGGGCGTGCCGAAAGAAAGCAGCTGCACGGCGGTGTTGTAACCGGACATGCTGACCGAGGCCGAGCAGTGCTGCAGGCAATAGGCCAGTTCAGGCAAATAATCGAACAAAAACACATTCTTGGACCCGGTCTTCTTCAGGCAAGAAAGGAAAAGGGCCTTCTCGGCCGGAGTGGTCGCGGGGCCGGCGGCAATAATAAAGCGATAGCAATTGCCCAATATTTTTTGCGCCAAGATGGAGCGGGTGATGATCTGGGGGCACACGGCACCGCCGCCACGGCTGACCACAATGGTAAAAGTACCAGCGGCAGTATCCATCAGCTTTCGAATCGCGGGGGATGGCTGTGCGGCATGCGGCACAACGTATCCGGTATAAGTGGTTTTATGGGCGATACGGGAGAAGAAATTATCATAAACCCGGCGCAGCTGGCCGGACTTAAGGGCATCGTGCAAGTATGTATTTTCCAATCCTGGCGGCGTATGTATCAGGATGCGGTCATATAGTTTGATAATGGCAGGGACCAGGCTGGCCAGATGCGCCCGGTGGCGGCCAGGCAGATCGACGAGGTAGGGGTATCCGATGCTGGCGAATATTCTGGTGCCCTGCTTTTTGAGCAAGCGAATTACGGGTAATAATTCGGATAGATATTCCAATCTTCCCAGCGGAAAGAATTCGGTGAGAAAGATGTCCGGCCGGATACGGGAAGCTGTCTCCAGGATAAAGCGGGAACGGTTCGGCGAGGGATGATCCAGGCGTACGCCCTTGAAGCTTAAGCGAGAATCAAAAGGCTGCGGAATATCTAATATATTGGTACGGTCGGGCAGGGTGAGGAACTTTTGCGGCTTGCCGCCTTGCAATATATGGATGGCTGTCTTTGGCCACTGCTGGGCTAGATGGTGACATAAAGCGATTACCCTGGAGGAATGCCCGAGTGTTTCTTTATGCGAGTAGTGTATTAAGATGCTGGTTGTTTTGTCCACGGTGAGGATTGTAACATAGACCGATATTTTGCTAATGAAAAATCGGCAGGCAGCAGCGTCTGTAGCGGGCCGCATGGAAAAGTGGCCGGCGTAATGTGGAGCTACTAGACATTGTAGTTGTGGGAACATTTCTGGTATATTGTTTTCAAAATCGTACACCTTTTGTGAGGAGGGGATCCTTTATATGGTATTGTGTCACCAGCGAGCGCTGAGGCCGGCGGATGCAGTGAAGATATATGGCGGCTGCATACGATATTTGCATTCCACCGAGTCTTTGCTGGACCTCCTTGATCTGGCCCGGGAAGCCGCTCCCAAGAACATTGTGGCCTGTTGCGGCAGCGGCGATCAGGCCCTGGTCTTGTCCAGCCTTTTGCCGGTATCGGGCCGATTATATGCTTTTGACAGTAACCCGGCCCAATTGTTCCTGCTGGCGGCCAAGGCGCGGCATCTGTCTTCTGCTATCCGCCCACCTTATTGGCTGTCATTGGAACAACTTACTGCTTTATATCCTGGTTGTGTGGTGCCGGTTAAACCGGACATGCGCAAGTTAGACCGGGTCTTTGATATCAAGGATCGGGCCTATCGTGATCTGCCCAAAGAATTCTCCAGTCGTTTTGTTCTGGAAGTCGACGCTGTATGCTGCACCAGGCGGCAGCCGGTCTGGGCCACGGATAAAATACTTCTAAAAAAGATAAAGACCAGATTGAACAGATTGTTCCTGGTTCGGGAAGATGTATTTTATTTGTACGAATGGTTCCCGGACAACGCCGTTGATCTGTTATATCTTTCAGACATCGCAGTGGCCAGTGGCCATTGCTATTACCGTGAAAAGCTCGCCAGATTGATGCGCCTGGTGCGTTCCGGCGGGTTCATTATAGGCAGCCTGGATCGGGGAGAGAAATTCTTGGGGAGCGGCATGCCCTTGATCGAAATGGCCAAAGACCTGGTCCCGGGATTGTCGCTCGAGACGGTTCGCGTTCAGGAAGGACTTTTAGCGTTGCGCAAGAAATGAGCTTGATCGAGACATGAAAATAAGGCCGCAGAAAATAGCTGTCTTGCAGATCGTGCCCAAGAATCAAGGGCTGCTTCCCAATTCGCTGGTCCAGGCCCTGGCTTTGCTGGAAAAGCACAGTATTAACTACCGCTTTTATGATCTGGAGTCTGCCGCTGAAGACGAAATTGGCGCGGCGGTGCACAATCTGCTGGCCAGCATTGAGGAACAGGAGGTGCTGGTGGCGCTAAGCTGCCATTTTAATTACCCCAAGATGGCGAGCCTGATATTTCTGCAACTGGAGCCGCAGCTATTGAAAGGGAAAAAGCTGCATATTTGTTCGCCCTACCTTTCATTTTATGATTTGTCGGGCTGGCGGGATGCCGGCGTAGAGTTCCATTTCGAAGAGATCGATGCCTATGTCGAGCGGGTATTTAAATTGAGGCCGCTCGCGCGCCGCGATGTCCTGGCGATCTATCCCGCCATGCTGGATAAGTATGGATACGCCGGCCGGCAATGGTGGTCCTTTTTGGCGGCCAGCTGTGATTGTAGGTGCAGCTTTTGTCATAACCGGTCTTTGGCGAAGCAATCGTCGTCGCGGTACAGGGTCGAACCCGAGGATGTTGTATCCAGGATGAAAATGGCCAGGGTCTTGGGCGCGCATTATTTTCAGATCGCTGATCCTAGTTTTTTTAACGATCAACTGCGTGCGAATACATTGCTGGACCTCCTGATCCAAGACCCTGTGGGTCTGCCTTGGCGGTGTAAGGTGCGGCTGGATCAGATCGATGCCGGTCGCTACGAAAAGCTGGTGGCGGCTGGATGTGATACGATATTTTTCGGGTTCGAGCATGTATCGGCCCGGCTGCTTAGGAACATGAACAAGGGCGAGCGCTCTATTGAGCTCCTGACGGATTTTATGCGCTACTGGGGCTCGAAAGTGGAGTTGGATGTTTCGTTCCTGACCGGCATCCGCGGCGAGCGCGTGGATGATCTGCGGGACAACCTGGCGTTTATCGCCAAGCTTGCGAGGCATCCGGGCATACGCTGTTCGTTGGGTTATATTATTTTGTATTATCGCGCCCGCCGGCAGCGGTCCTACGTTAATTGCTTGGTCGCCATGCTTTTTATAATGAATTTCATTCCCGAACGCATGTCGGCGGGCAAGCCATTCATTCGTCGGGTTATGGCCCTGTGCCGGGAGGAGCGGTTCTTTCGCTTTGGCATTCTCACCGAAAACGCCAGCAGTTTGGGGTTATTCAAGGAGCTGGAACGGGCGTGCCGTGCTAAGCAATTGAAGGAGCCGCTGGAGGATTTTTACCGGTTGATGGAGTTTAACGGCGGGGAATTGGCCGGCATGATCGCCAGGGCCAGGTCGCTGGAGTCTTTGAACAAGACCATTCTGGCTTGGTAAACGTCCACAGATCGAGCGGCCGCGCTCAGACTGATTGAAAAAGGAATTTGGCCGCCACACTCACATATCTTGCCAATTCTGACCAGGACCGCGTTCTGCTGATCCGGCGCACCAGATAAGACGGTCGAAAATAGAATTCCCGATAAAATCTTTTTATTTCCTGCAGTAATTCTGCTTTGGAGAACGAGGTCCACGGCGTCAGGGCATCCGGCGCGCAGTGTTGATCCAGGATGTATTCCCGCCACGGGTCGCTGCCGGCATGCTGTACCAGCTGGTCGGTCAGGCAGGTATTGGGTTTTGCTATCATCCGGCAAACCTGTACATAATCCAACTTAAGTTCCTGGGCGAACTGGATGGAAGCATTGATGCTTTCCCGCGTTTCTCCCGGCGCGCCGATCATAAAGAATCCCAGGGTGGCGATGCCGGCCTTGCGGGTTTGCTCAATGGCGTGCCGGATCCGCTTAGGATCGGTGTTCTTGGAGATATTGCTCAATATCGACGGGGAGGCTGATTCGATTCCGTAATAGATCTTCCGGCAGCCTGCCGCGAAGGCTTTCTGCAGGCATTCCTCATCAACTTCATCGACGCGGCTGCGGCACGACCACTCCACTCGGAGCTTTCTTTTGAGGATCTCGTCACAGATGCCCATGGCCAGTGCCTTATCGATAAAGAAGGAGGCGGAGAAGAAGTCGATCTCCCGGATGTGGAAGGAACGGCAGCATTCTTCTATCTCATCGGCCACATTTTGGGCGGATCGCAGACGAAAAGGCTGTTTATGGATGGCGCAAAACAGGCAGGAGTATGGACAGCCGGTGTTGGTTAGGACGATGGTGAAGTTCTTCCGTTGCGAGGTGAAAGAACTGTATCGGTGGTTCGGCAATAAATGCCGGGCCGGGAACGGGTATTCGTCGAATTTGACCGGTTCTGCGTCCGGCGGGTTGCACCGTACCGCGCCCTCGGAACGATAGGCCAGGCCGGGCACCTGGTGGGGGGCGAGACCTTTTTCGAGACCAGATAACAGCAGGGGCAAGGATCGAAAAGCCTCGCCGATTATCCCATAGTCAAAACAACGGTAGGCCAAGGATTCTTGTGGATATAAGGACACATTGATGCCGCCCACTAATATGGTTGCCGCCGTGCGCTCTTTAAAGAAAGAAGCCCATTCCACCGTGCGGTGGAACCAGTAAGTGTCGGCCCGGAAGGCAATGATGTCTGCCTGGAAGCGCTGGATGCTTTTCAGCGCCTGCTCTTTCGATGAGCGCAAGGCATTGGCATCGATGATTGTGACCGTGTGGCCGGCTCTCTCTATGATAGCGGCGACATAGGCCAGGATGATAGGAGGGGCCAGGCAGAATTCTTTGTCCACCACCTGGATGTTCTCGGAGAACGGGCGATGCTCGAACGGACAATGTATTAATGCAACCCGCATTCAAAAAAGCCCTTTCTGGTATCCCTGGGACAG
>JAAXVU010000088.1 GCA_013335325.1 Candidatus Omnitrophota bacterium
AAGTCCCCATCTGAAATCGCCGGACAGTATGTAGTCACCGGGCAGGTACGTTTCAATAGCCAGGGACTGGTGCAAAAGGAGTTTGTCCCGTATTTGTCTTCCCGGCCGTTTCTGGCTGATTTCAGGGTGGCCGATCACTTTTCTGCTCCAGCTGCTTCATCTGATAATTACGCCACCTGTGGCACTCTGGATTCGGCGGTCAAGGGTAGCGTCTACGATTACGACGAGCTCGGGCGTATGGTTAAGGCAACCGGAGCGGATGGTGCCTATGTGAGCTATGTCTACACGCTGTCCACAGATACGGTCATTGATGCCAACGGTCACAAGAAGGTTTCGGTTAAGGACGCCCGCGGTCGAGTCGCACGCGTGGAAGAATACTCTGGCGCGGATGGCCGGTCGAAGCAATATCCCGCCACGGCTTTCAGTCTCTACGCTGCCACGACCTACGAGTACGACATTAAGGGCAATATAACTCGAGTGCTGGATGCGTCGGGAAATGCTACAACAATGTCTTACGATGCCTTGGGCAGAAAGACCGATATGAGTTCGCCAGATATGGGGCTGATGCGTTATGCCTATGATGCCGCCGGGCAGCTCACCGTTCAGACTGATGCCCAAAATATGACAACGGCGTTAGTTTATGACGCTTTGGGCCGTCTTTCGAGTAAGGCGAGTGGCGGCGTGTCGGGCGCCAATGTTGCTTATACCTATGATTCCGGGACTTTGGGAGTCGGACGACTATCAAAGGTAGCCTATCCTTCCGGCAGCACAGCATTTGGTTATGACTCTGTCGGTGCTGAGATCGCCTCGACCAAGACGATCGATGCCAAGAGCTATGCGGTCAATAAGACTTACGATGCGCTTGGGCGTCTCAAACAGATTCAGTATCCTGACGGTAAGTCAACAGCGATATACCAATATAACGAGACGGGGCTTCTGAACTCATTGCAGCTTAAGGTCACTTCGGGCACGACCAGCACGATACAGAATATCGTCACAAATGTCGACTATACGCCGAACGGCAGTGTCGCGCGCATCGATTACGGAAACGGGGCGGTGGCGCTTTATACGTATAATGCGGACAACTTGCGACTGGCCGGCCTGAGCGTTACCGGCAAGACCGGGGCCATCCTGCAGAAGAATCTATATTCGTATGATGCCGGGGGGAATATCCAGCAGATTCAGGACGCTGCCCGGGGAAAGACGCAAACGTTTCAGTACGACTTCTTGGATCGCTTGATAGGTTCCAATGACGGTAGCGGAGCACTGGCCTATGCTTACGACCAGCTCGGGAATATCGTCCAGAAGGGAAATATTACTTATACATACGGCGAGAATGGGTCTGGAGCGCATGCGGTGACGTCGCTCTCTGACGGCACTCGTATGACCTACGACGCAAGCGGTAACATGACGAGCTATCGGACTGCCGCCCGGACGCAGTATTATTCTTTTGATGCTTACGGACGTCTGACCAAAGTCGAGGCAGTAAACACTGGAGAAACTGCGCGTTATACGGTGGCAGAATACGCTTATGACGGTGATGGCGGTCGTACTAAAAAGACTGTTTATTCATCTGGAAATGCTACGACAACATATTTTGTCGGGGCCTTGTTTGATGAAGTCAACGGGGTGAAGACAGATCATCTTTTCATCGGCGGCGCGCGGGTGGCGGCCTATGACGGGAGCCGTGTGCGCTGGTTCATAGGCGATCATCTGGCCAGCACCAGTACGGTTCTGGATGAAACTTCCGCTTTGACGGAGCGGATCGATTACACTCCCTGGGGAGAGGTGAAAAATTACGAGAAATACGGCAATACGCCAGAGGTAGCCTGGTTTTATTTTACCGGAAAGAAACTGGACGAAGAATCCGGGCTGGTGTATTTTGGAGCCAGATATTATAACCCGAAGCTTGGGCGGTTCATTACTGCGGATCCGATAGTTCAGGCACCTTATAATCCGCAGACACTGAACCGCTATACATATTGCAATAATAACCCCATTAATCTCGTTGACCCGACGGGGCATTCGTGGAAGAATGTCTGGAAGGCTACTTCAGTGGCAGTTGTAGGAGCGGTGGCCGTAATAGCAACAGGCGGTGCTGCAACCGCTCTCCTTGGGGCTTACTGGGGAGGAGTTTTCACGGGAGCCATGATTGGGGCAACTGTAGGTGGTGCCACGGCTGCAGCAATGGGGGGCAATATAGGTCAAGGGATGCTAATAGGGGCATTAGGAGGTGCTGTCTTTGCCGGCGTAGCCCCCGGTTTTAATGCCATCAGCCAAACTACGTTTAGAAGTATGTCAATAGGCTCAGGTGCTTATGGGCCTTTATCTTGCGGATGGTCAATGGGCGCGAATTTTGCGACTAATTTTGCCGCGGGAGCTGTGGCGGGAGGTACCGTTGCGGGGGTAACCGGAGGGGATGTCGGCAGGTCTGCCTTGATAGGAGGTGCACTTGCGGGAGGTTTTTCGGTGATTAGTGATGCAGCAGACTTGATGCGTTCGGGCATGGTGGAACAATCTCGACTAGATCCAAGAAATGCAAGTGGTAAAAGTGTTGGTTATAAAGGAGATGGATTCAAGCTGGGAGGTGGGCGGTTTGATCCCCTTCATCCTAATGGTTGTCCAAGTCCTTTGGGTGGTGAACAAGGCGGTGTTGGAAACTTTCTCGGTATGGGTTATAAATCGGGAGACATGTGGGATCGCATTGTTGAAGCCTACGCAGGTCCACATGACTTCCTGAATAGTTGGGGTTATGACGCATTTGGAAATCTTAGGAATCAAGCTGCGTTCGAACGGTTCCTTGGCATGACGGTGAACCCGCTAAATGTGGCGGTCGCTACTCCGATAGTGGCGGTTTCTGTTACATCGCTTGTCAGTTATTCAGTGCCAGTAGTAATATACGGTGAAACCCAACGAGGTTATCAATACTAAGGAATCTTGATGAAGATACTGAGATTTGTTCTGATTATTGTGTGTATGTTTTCTGCACATAGCGTGTCTGCGGACTGTAATCTACTGACGAAAAGTAATTACGCTAAGACTGACGGAAACAAGGCAATTGTCATTTATGGCGCGAACTGGGGGCGTCAGTGGAGGTGTGCGCGATTTGACAACGCCCAGTTGCAGCGGCTAGTATTCTCAAGGATTGATCCCGTGACTGGCAACTTGGCGAGAGATAGCATAGTCCTGCAAGCATCGGTAGAGCTGTTGGCGGAGAATGTCTCCAGGCCCAAAGCTATCATTGTTAACCCTGGAAGATATGCCCTAACTGGGTTCGATATAAGGGCCGCAAAGTCAGCGCGGGATGCAGGGCATATCAAAGGAAATAGTAAGGAATTGTTCACGGACGGCAAGCCTTCTGGCGGTACCTTTGAGGTTTCTGCTGGGGAGATCGTTTACATAGGGGATTTTGGGTTGGATTGCGCTGAGCAGCCGATCCCGTGGCGGTTCTACATCCAGAAAGAGGACTTTAGTCGCTTCGTGGCCGATTTTAAGAGTAGGTATCCGTTTCTTGCTGACAGAGATATTCTGTATAGACTCTTTGAGACAAGCACATTCGGACAATAACTATAGAGGCATAATGCCGTTGTAGACGAAAAGCAGATCTTAGCGAAGTGATATGGAGAAGATATTTATGCGTTTTGTTATCTTTTTCATTGCTGTAGTTATGAGCGGCTGTATTTACATGCATGTAAATCACGAGCCAGTGTACTCTGTTCCTAGACAATCGAGACCGGAGAATCAGTTGAAGTTAGGAATGACGACGACAGAAGTGAGAGAACTATGGGGCGATCCTATAAAAATAATCAAGGGGAATGGAAAGCAGTTTGATGAACGTTGGATATATCAGCCGCATTGGAAAATTCAGAGACGGCTGGATTTTAAACACGAAGTTTTAATAGGTGGCATAAAGGAGCAGTAGGCTGCTTTCTTAGGAATCCTGTAGCAGCTTCGATGTATGGGGTCTTGGGGGTGGCGACTATGCAATACTCTGGTAGCTGTTGATTAAATTTTAGAAGTTGCTCTCAGATGCGGTTTCCTGATCGTGCCTGCCGGTGGTGCATGTCTTCATCAGGCGACTGGGTCGGCGTTCGCATGGATCGTCGGCCCACTTCCAACATGATGGCTCGAACAGGTAGCTTATACAACGAATGTTAAATATGGTTCTTTCGCGGCTAGTGTTCTGGTCAGCGCTTATTTTCTGCCTTACTCCTTGGGCGTCTCCGCCACTGGCGCTGGGATTGGGTCTGGTTTTCGCCATGACCTGCGGGCATCCTTATAAGAAACATAATTCCCGTGTTGTTAAGTATTTGCTTCAGGCCTCAGTGGTCGGCTTGGGGTTTGGCATGAATTTTACTGAAGTCAGCTCCGCTGGCAGGCAAGGTGTATTCTTGACCATCTTTTCGATTGCCGGAACATTGGCTGCAGGTTATGCAATTGGTCGCTTGCTGGCGGTATCCAGAAAAACTTCATATCTGGTTTCCGTGGGTACGGCGATCTGCGGCGGCAGCGCTATTGCGGCGGTCGCGCCTATCATTGAGGCTGATGAGAGGGAAGTCGCAGTAGCGTTGGGTACAGTCTTCATTTTGAATGCTATCGCTCTCTTTGTCTTCCCTTGGTTGGGGCATATTGGCGGCTTGACGGCTCGGCAATTTGGGCTGTGGTCGGCGATCGCTATTCACGATACCAGTTCAGTGGTGGGTGCGGCTGCTCATTACGGTGAGGAATCCCTGAAGATCGCAACTACTGTGAAATTGACCCGGGCTTTATGGATAGTGCCTGTGGCGTTAGCTACGGCGATCGGGTTGCAGAAACGCGACGCCCGGATATCGTTTCCGTTCTTCATGGTGGCATTCGTAGGTGCGTCTATCATGGTGAGCTTGCTGCCGTCTTTTCATTCGATATACGCCGGTATGGTTGCAACTGCTCGGGCCGGTCTAACGGTCACCTTGTTTCTGATTGGAACCGGATTGAGCCGGCAGACATTCAAAGCAGTTGGGTTGGGGCCGGTTGTTCAAGGGGTGATGTTGTGGCTGCTTATTTCTGGTGCCGCTTGGTGCGCTGTTCGCAATATATCATTATAAATCCATAGCTTAAGGTTCACCTTTCAAGACATTATTTAACAGCCTAATTTTCTTACGCCAAATATTTATTACTATACTCTTTATTTCGCCGCCCTGTCTTGACTATAATAATATAATAATATATATTTTACTGTAGATATACATCCCTTGACATTCTCAGCCAGATTATTAACCATTATATATTTTCTAACCATCATATACCGGGAGCGCGTGATGTGCAGTAATAACGCTGATCTTATCTGCCAGAGATCCAGCAGAAAGATTATAAGCACTATTATATTGTCAGTATTCCTTTGGAACAGCCTTATGCCCATTGGCTTCGCGCAGGAAGTGTTCAACCTGCCTAAGCCCGGCGAGATGATCTCCCTATCAGAAGCTTCTACGCCGGTACTGCTTAAAGGTATGTCGATCCATCCAGAAGACCCGCTTTTGTTTGATTTTGTCATTGATGAGGGGCAGAGTGGCCTTAAAGGTCAGGCCTTGACCAATGAGACTACTCGTCTGGTCAAATATTTCCTGGCCGGTCTGGCGGTCCCGGATAAAGAGCTGTGGGTGAACCTTTCGCCGGCAGAGCAAAATCGCATCATGGCCGAGAACTTAAGCCACACTGACGCCGGGCGCGATATGCTGGCGCAGGACTATATTTTGAAGCAGATCACATCGACCCTGATGTATCCGGAGAAAGACCTGGGGCGCCGTTTCTGGGACCAGATATACAGCCAGGTCTACTGGAAGACCGGCCAGACCGAGGTCCCGCTGGACGCCTTTAACAAGGTCTGGATCAAGCCCGACAGCGCAGAGGTTTATCAACATGACGGCCGCGCTTTTATTACCAAGGCGCATCTTAAGGTTATGCTGGAATCAGATTACATGGCGGCTCAAGGTGTACAGGTTGGCGAAGGCCAGAAGGCATCTGGCGACGGGGCCGACAATCCTGCCCAGGAGCTTTCCAGAAAAATAATGCGCGAAGTGATCTTGCCGGTATTGGAGAGGGAAGTCAACGAAGGCAAGAATTTCATCCAGTTGCGCCAGATATTTTACTCGCTGATTCTATCCGGCTGGTATAAACAGGCCTTGAAAGAAACGCTTCTGGGCCGGGTTTACGCCGATAGTAACAAGGTTAAGGGCATTGACATTGCCGAGCAGAACGCCCGGGAGAAGGTATACACGCAATATATGGATGCCTATCGTCAGGGTGTTTACAACTACGTCAAGGAAGAGTTCGACCAGACTACTCATGAAACCCTGCCGCGCAAGTATTTCTCCGGCGGGTTGGAATTGGGAATTAAGGCCAAGGTCACAAATGTTATTTCTATTATGAAAGAATGGGTTGTTAGTACGGTTCGTTATCGGTTAGAAGGTGTCAGGGAAAGAAAGGCGGGTTCTAGTAGCGATGCGGATGTTATTACAGTATTTATGCAAAAAATAAAAACAAGAAAGGAAAATGAGAAATATCCCAAGATTATTACGCGGTACGATCTTGAAGAAGTATTGAAGGTGAAATACGGTCTGGAGACGATAGAGCAGTCTCTGGATCTATTGACTAAGTTTGAACTTGACCTGTTAATTGATGTGTTACGAGGTTATGCAAGTTTTAATCGATTGGCCGATGAACCATTACCTGCAATTCTTGCTTTGTTGAAGAAGGTTGATTACCGTTTTGTAAATAATCTGATCGGTAAGGAATTAAGTCCTACAGGCGTATTGCCTGATCGTTCACATGAAATGGACGATGCATTTATTCATAACTATCGTGAAAAGATGCGCCTTGGTCGTATATTCGTTTCCAGGTTTCTAGAAACAACCAGTCCGTTGTCTAAACGGAATAATATTTCTGACTTGCCCGAGGTTGAGCAGTCTTATTTCATTAATGCTTTTATGGATATCTTTTTGTTTTTTCTGGGGGATGAATTACGGGATGGCAATGCTACACACGAAACGATTTGGCATGCGCGTTCAGCCGCGATTACTTTCTTAAGTGGTGCTGACTTGGCAGGGCTAAAGGCACTTTTCAATAAGAAAAATACTGATCAAAGAGAATTGTGGCAATATGTGCAGCTGTATATATTGCTTTTGCGACAAGGTAAGGGAAGTGATGAGGCTTTGCAGCTGATATCCCGCAACGAAGCCATAATGACGGTGGCGTCAAATTGGCCGATACCGCCTGTTATGGGTACCAATACCGACATGGAACGATCGTTGAGTCAGATCCAGGCTAATTCTATCAAAAGACAGACTTTGGAAGATGTCCCAAGGTTGTCATTAAAGCAGGTTTATGAAAGTCTGGGCAGGCCCCATCAGGATGCTGTAAATGCATTCGCCAGGAGATTTGAGCAGAATTATCAGGTTCCGGTTGATATTGCTCGAGTCTTGGGCGTTGCTGCTGTGAATCTTTCTTCTGCTGGTTTCTTTTCTGATGTTGCCGTCGAGAGGATTATTGAGTTATATAATGATTATCTTGCATACACTAAGCTTCAAGTCAGTGATTTCCGTGACGTAGAGACTGGTGCGCGCATCTTATTAAAAGAATTTGCCACGCAATCCGTTGAAAACATCCCATTTCGAGGTGCTATTAAGTTAATGAATCAGTTGTTAGATGATCCATTGATAAGATTGGATATAGCCGCAAGGTGTGAAACAACAGATGGGTTAGAATGGCCCGCAGAAATTAGCCTCGAAAGACATCAAGATATTATTTTTCATCATGCGGCGCCTACAGTAACTGAAGCTATTCAATTGTTGAGAAAACTTAAGCCGGAATTAATGTCCAACGGCCTTGCATTTACTGGGGAAATGCGCGCCAAGATGGCCTTAATAGCTACGTTGCGTGCAATGGATGAGCGTGCTGCAGTAGAAGACCAAGGTGCATTGAATGATTTTGAGCGATATTTGCTGCCAGGATTCGGTTTTTCATTAGTGACGGGTTTTTATTATTTATTGCCGTCTACTGATGCGGATGTATCATCCTTCATTGTATTGTCTTCTGCTATTGGTTTATTGCCTTGGATAGAGGGTAAAGTTAGGCGTTATTTACAGCATAGAGATGATTTATATGCGCTGAACAGGCCAAGATATATTGGGGATATAATTGACAGCACTTACAAGAAGTTATTGTCGAGAATGCAAACAGCCGATACTGACCAGGCAATGACCAAGGCTGAGGAGAAGGACTACGTCCCCGGTGGTGTGGATTTGGGCGGGTATGATTACATCAAGGTGAACGGTTCTGCCGATCCGATGGGCAAGGTTTTCGATGAGGGGGCGCTATTACAGCTACAGCAGAATTTGCAGG
>JAAXVU010000207.1 GCA_013335325.1 Candidatus Omnitrophota bacterium
AAATCGAAAAGGAGAGGGTTCTCGGGATGGACCTTGAGGCCTTTCATCAAGACCGGCTCAAACGTCGCGCTCGGGCCCACCATCGCCCCCGGTGCCGGCAAATTCAGCGCCTGCGCGAAAGCCTGCGTCGGCATTACCGATGTTGCCACAAAGCTGGCCAGGATGCAAAAAGAAAGCGAGCGGTGCAAGACCGTCTTTTTCATGCCCTAGGTTCTCCTTAGGCACATCCTGAACCAGGCACGGCGCAGGAACAGCCTATACGCAAGCACAGCCTATCCCCTGGCCAATTGATCCGGCGAGGGCTCAGTCTCCAGACCCAGCAGTTGCAACGGACTGGCCACAGGTACGATCCGCAAGATGATGCCCTGCACGCCGGTGAAGTTGCCCTTCTGAAATTCCGCCACCTGCGCCGGGTCGAACTTGATATCCACGCCTTTGCCATCGCGGGTGACATCCAGCCCCATCTTTTTGGCATTAAGGTCGATACCACCGGGCGCCTTCATCGCGCTGTCTTTCGGCTCCTGGTCCATCAGATCTGTAGCAAGTTCTTTTTCGTCTTTGCGCAGATCGAAGATCTGCCTGACGAAATGCTCATTGATCGCGCTCAAAATAGAAAGAGCAACTTGACCGCTATAACCCTGATGTGACAACCTTTCGGGAGGAATTGCTATCGTACAATCTATAACCTCTTTGGAATCGCGCGTCACTGTCTCACTTTTCACATGTATTACTTCTTCGTCGTTCTCAACCACAATAAAATGAACATCCGCACCGTCGACCTTGACCGCTTTCTTCTCGAGCCAGTCCCGGATCGCATTCATCTTATGACCGGGCATGTACAAGGGGTTTATGAAACCAGCGCCAGACATCGCGGAATCTTGCGTATTCGTAAACCAGCCTCGCAACTCCGGGACAGCCGCTTCAAATTCCTCTGCCAGCCCGCCGATCCACTGCATGATCTCATCGCGCTTGCCAGTCAAGGCCGCCTGTCTTTTAACAATATTAAGCGAGAACTTCGCCAGATCACCGGATACTACCAGCTCCAGGACTTGCTTTTGCTCGTTGAAACCGCCCGCGCTAACGTTCCTGGTCGACAGGCTCAAATCCAAGTCCTTGACCTTGGCTACCAGAAGCCTGGCCACCCGCTCCACTATCTTGATGCCTTCACGGACCGTATCATATGCGCCCACAGCGGCCAAGGTTATCTTTTTATTGGCCGACAACGGAACATACGCCATTGAGCCGGCTATGGCATCAATAGCATAGATCCAATCCCGCACGCTTAATTCCACCCCCTGCAAAGCCACCTTCTGGGCCAAGACCGCCGGAGCAATGGACAATGTGCTGCGTTCCGTATTGATCATCGCCTTGTCGACCGCAATGGCGCTATTGGCCTCCGCTGTCGTGGCAGCAGCCCATTGCTGGACGGCTCCCAATATGCCCTCGCCATCTGCCTGATGACCCCAGAGAATGCTGCCGACCTTGGCATCCATATCTACCAGCGCCCCCACATTGGCCGCCGGAAATTGATCTTTCAAATATGCCTCCAGGTCGTTGATCAAGAGCACAAACTCTCCGTCGGGATATTGTTTGGCATACTCGGCCAGGGCAGTAAAAGACAACCTCCGCGCACCCGTCGCCTCCGATGTGCCCCCCTGACCCGCCGCCACATCTTGACCCATCTGTGCCAGCGCGCCTGCCACATACTGAGCGTCCAGCTCCTTGCCGGCGATAGTTACCGTAGTGCTGAGGGGAATGCCCGCGGTAGTCCACGTATCGATGCCCTTGAGCCATTGCTCGATAGCACGCTCCTCAGTCGTCTTCCGCTCGTCATCCTTGCCGGACACCGTTCTCCCGGCAACTTTAAACTGGCCATCAACAGTATTCAGCTCCACTGAAAAAGCCGCAGTGTACTTTCTGCCATCCCCATTTACCAATTCCACAAAATAATTTAAGTTCATACTCTTGGCACTAGTCCGCAATATGTCCTTGCTTGGACCGGTCAACACCAGACTATAAGTCTTACCGGCTATCCTCGCCGTCATTTCAGTCGGCACGGAAACACCCGGATACTTGGTTTGGTATGCCGAGACGATCTTCCGCGCATTGACCGTCTGCAACGCGACGTCCGCCGATGCCGTCATCGCGGCGTCGCTCTTGAAGGCCGTATGGCCCAGGTTGGCAATTGCCTTAATTTCTGCGCTGCTTTGCGGGGTAACGCCCGCCTTGACCCCCTCGCCCACAATGTCCCGGTTCTCGGTCGTGACGCCATCCTCAACCATTAGAAGCAAGTCGGGGTGATTCTGTTTGGCCCATTTAACAATGTCCCGCGTCTTGCCTGCCTGCTCCGGCGTTGCCGCCGCAGACATCAGCCGAATGCCGTCAGCC
>JAAXVU010000089.1 GCA_013335325.1 Candidatus Omnitrophota bacterium
ACGACCAGCAAGACAGCATCCAGCCAGAACGGAAAGCGGCTGAAGAACTCGCGCACGACCGGCTCGCCGATGAAGAAGATCCGCCCGGTCCACCAGGCCAGCGCCAGCAAAGCAGCCACAACCGCCAGGGCCACTATCTTCTGTTTTAAATTCCCTGTCGCCATTCTTCTTACCTTCCCCTTCTTCCCGTCTAGATATTGCTAAAAGAAAAGTCGCCCACGCCCACGATCACGAAACTTTCGCAATTTCAGCCAGTCTCTGGGATCAACCCTGGGCAGTCCCGCCGCGGCTCTCTTCAAAGAACCGCCGCAAGTATACCATCAGTACCGAGATGGCCGCCGGGGTAATGCCGGAAATACGGTTGGCCTGCCCCAGGGTGGCCGGCCGGAAATGCGAAAGCTTCTGGCGCACCTCGTGCGAGATCCCCGGTACCTTGGCATAATCCAGGTCAGCGGGCAGCCGGATATTCTCCAGGTGGCGGAACTTCTCCACCTCTTTCTTTTGCCGATCGATAAATCCCTCGTATTTGACCTCATACTCGACGTGCTCCGCCACCTCGGCCGGTAAGCCGCGCAGCACTTCGTCGATCCCGGCCAGCCTCTCCAAGGAGACTCCGGGCCGGCGCAGGATATGCAAAAGGTCCGTCGACTTCACTGCCGGGGCGGAACCGGCCGCGGTCAGAATATCGTTAATGTCCGCCGGCGTTACACGCCTTTCCCTCAGGTAGCGGATACCATCTTCCACCGCGCGGTATTTCTGCTCAACACGCGCCAATCCCGCGTCCGACATGAGACCCAGCCGGTGAGCGTGCCGCGCCAGGCGCCAGTCGGTGTTATTTTCGCGCACCAGAAGGCGGTACTCGACGCGGGAAGTGAACATGCGATACGGCTCGTTTGTTCCGCGGGTAATCAGGTCGTCGATAAGTACGCCGAGGTAGGCCTCGTCGCGGCCCAGGACGAACGGCTCGCGGCCCTGGGCAAGAAGCGCGGCGTTGATGCCGGCCATCAGTCCCTGCGCGGCAGCCTCCTCGTAGCCGGTCGTGCCGTTGACCTGCCCGGCGAAGAAAAGGCCGGCGATCCTTTTCGACTCCAGCGAAGAGCTGAGCTCCTCGGCGCGGATAACCGCATGCTCAATGGAATAGCCGTAACGGATAAACTCCGCCCGCTCCAGCCCTGGAATGGTCCGCACAAAAGCCACCTGTACGTCCTCCGGCAGTCCTGTCGATATGCCGTTAGGATATATTATCGGCGTATCCAGCCCGTCGGGCTCCAGGAAGACGTGATGGCCGGAACGGTCGCCGAATTTCTTCAGCTTGTCCTCGATCGACGGACAATAGCGCACACCGGTCGCGTCGATCTGCCCGGAATACATCGGCGACAGGTGGAAATTCTCGCGGATGATCCGGTGGGTCTCGTCGGTGGTATGCGTGATCCAGCACGGCAAAAGCCGCCGGTCAGCAGATATGCCAGGTGTGCGGTAGGAGAAAGGCAGCGGCTTTTCGTCGGAATCCTGGCGCTGCATCCTGGAATAATCGATGGTGCGGCCGTCCAGGCGCGCCGGCGTTCCGGTTTTAAAGTTACGCAGTTCAAAGCCCAGATCGGCGATACACCGGGCCAGTTCCAGCGAGGGCTTCTCTCCGATCCTGCCGCCTGGCGTGATCGTACGCCCGACGTGCATGCGGCCATTCAGGAACGTCCCGGACGTCACTATTACCGTCAAAGCAGCGAAGAACTCGCCCGCCACGGTCCTCACGCCGGTCACGCGGCCGGCAGACACCACGATCTCGGCGGCCTCGCCTTCCTGGAAAGTCAGGTTAGGCTGGTTCTTAACGACCGCCTGCATATAAGCACGGTAACGTTCCCGGTCCGACTGGCAGCGCGAAGAGTGCACGGCCGGCCCCTTGGAGGCGTTCAGCCGACGGAACTGTATCCCGGTCGTGTCAGCTGCGAGGCCCATTTCGCCGCCCAGCACATCCACTTCCCTAACCAGCTGGCCCTTGCCCACCCCGCCGATAGCGGGGTTGCAGCTCATCTGTCCGACGGTATCGAACGAATAGCTGAGCATCAAAGTCAGCGTACCCATGCGCGCCGGGGCCAAGGCAGCTTCAATGCCGGCGTGGCCTGCGCCAATTACTATGCAACCGAAAGTTTTCATGGCGTGAATTGTAACAGAGGAATTCCGGATTGGCGAGAGGGAAGACCGCTTGCGCGCCGGTCAGGAACGGGCAGCCGGAGGCACGCAGGAATCGCGTATTACCAGCTCGGGGTCGAGGATCACGCGGTACAGCTCCTCGCGCTTGCCGTTGATCATTTCATGCAGGATGCGCACACCGCGCTCGGCCATCTCGAAGATGGGCTGGCGGATGGTAGTGAGTCCTACCGGGCCGTAGAGCGCCTGCGGATTGTCGTCAAAGCCGACGATGGAGACATCTTCGGGAACGCGCACGCCCATCTCGTAGGCCACGGCCACGATCTCCAGGGCCATTTCATCACTGTGGGCAAATATCGCCGTAGGACGGCTGGACTCTTCCATGGCAAAGAGGAATTCCGCCGCCTGTCGCGCACTCCGGCGCGACCAGTCGCCGCGGCAAACGTGTTCCTGGGGGAGCTCTACCTTGGCTTCGTCCAAAGTCTTCACAAAGCCTTCCAGACGGTCAAACCCGGCCTGTGTCTTCAAATTACCGGTCACGACAGCTACCCGGCGGTGCCCCAGGCCCAGAAGATACTCGGCCGCCAGTTGTCCGCCCTTCAGGTTGTTTACGCCAATATAACTGACCGCCATATCCTGCACGACATTGTTTATAACCATGCAATGCACGCCGTCGTCGATCGCGTCCTGTACTTGCTTGCGGTTCTCGATGATGTCGGCAAAGACGATCCCGCCGAGATAGTTAAGGTTAAGCGGGGCGTTGCCGTCAGTAATATGGAACACCATGTCCAGACGCAGCGACTCGCAGGCGTGACCGACGCCACGTAGAAGCTCGACGGCAAAGAAGGAATGAAAAATACCCGGATAGCCCGGCATCACCAGCCCGATGGTGTTGTTGGCCCCGCGGGCCAGACGCTGCGCCGATATGTTGGGCCGGTACTTGAGGGCGGTGATCGCTTCTTCTACCTTATGAACATTCTTCTTGTCTACGGAGGGAAATTTGTTAATAACGCGCGAAACGGTCGTGATGGAAACCTTCGCCCGGCGAGCTACATCTTTTATGCTGACTTTTTTGGTCACAGTTATTTTACCGTGTCTCCGGGACGGAAAGGCGCATTCTTCTGCTTGATGTCCGCAGCTGAAATGTCCTGCCGAACCTGGATAACCTCTACCGCTCCGACGTAAGTGCCATTGCGGTAGACCTTGAAGGCGTCGCCCAGCTTGATGCCGGCCTTTTCGCCCATGTCAATGATCACGAAGTTGTTGTCTTCGTTGACGCTGACCAATGTGCCGGACTTCTTGACGGCCGGGGCAGCTGCCGCAGCCTTGGACTTCTCATTACCCGCATTAACCACGATCGGCGGCAACTCGACCTCGTTGGCCGAAACCTTGATGCCGCGCGCGTCAAAACGGGTGTCGATATCTTTCTTGATACGCCAGATCTCATCAATACGGCTCTGGATAATATTTTCGGTTTCGACCAGCTTCTTCTCCACGCCCGACTTCTCGTCGGTCAGGCGCGCGATGCTCTTCTCCAGCGCCATCTTGGTGGTGGTCAGCTGCTTGATCTCCTGGCGCAGCGACTGGTTATCGCCGTCCACCTGGGACGCGCGGTCCAGCGCCATCTTCTGGTCGTTACGGGCCCGGGCCAATTCGATCGACAGGTTGTCGGCCAGGTCCTCGCCGTACTTGATCTTGCGGATGATCTCATCCTTCTCGTTCTTCAGGCGGGCCAGCTCCTGCTCAAAGTCGCTGTTCGCCTTGGTAAGCTCCACCACCTTGAGCTGCGTCTGGCCCAGGTCCTGCTTGACCTTGTTCAGCTCGAGCTCCAGTGCCGCTTTCTGGCGCATCACTCCGGCCCAATATTCCTCGTTGGCTTTGTTCTCCACCACGATAGGCGCCTCATGCGTCACCGGACGCGCCACCGGAACTGCCGCAACATCCGTCGAAGAATATCCCGCATTTTCCGCCGGAGCAGCTTCGGCCGGCTTGTCGCGATAAACTATCTTCTCGACTATCTTTTCTACCGGAGGCTTATTCTTCAATTCGACCAGCTGCTTGGTCAGCTCGTCTCTTTCCTTGCGGAGATCCTTCATCCGGGAATCAGTATCCTCCCTGTCCCGGCGTATCCGGTCAAGTTCCGACGAAATACGGGTAAATTCTTTCTGGGCATCTTCGGCGCGTTGCTGGTAGGTCTCGGCCTCTTTGCCTTTGCGGTTTATATCATCGCGTAAAGTCTGGGCCTGCCTCTCCAGGTCCTTGACCTGCTTGCCCAGGTCGCGGCTCTTGGCCTCGTATTGCGCCACTTCCGACTTGAGAGTCTGATTTTGCTTTTCCAGATCCATCTTCTGCATGATCGCAAAGACAGCAAATCCGACGCTAATTAATACAAGTATTATAAGAATTATAAGACCTTGCTGGATGGTCTTGGACATGATGTCTCCCTTTTCTGGTTATAAGCATCTAGAATATAACAAAGGGGGTGTGGCGCCTCAAGAGAAAAACAAATTTTTTTCTTATTTATGAACGCGAAAATTGCTTTTACCAGACGGAGATGCAGCAAGAAGCGATAACTGGCATGAAGGGGGATTATTCGTAATGAATATCGTCCAAATAAAACGTACAGTGATGCGGATTGACATCAGAATTGGTGGTCCAGGCAAAGCCGCCGCTGATATAGGACAGGTCTTTGCCTCTCAGGTCGATCGTGTATTGCTTCCACTCCTTGGTGAGTATAACAGGGCCGATAAAGGCCAGATCGGTATCGGGATATAGCTCGCTGCCGCCTATGCCTCCGGCCCGAAACTCCTCTATACGCTCGCCTCCCATCTCTCCCTTGGCCCAAAATACCAGCTTGGTGGCCCCGGTCAGGTTATATCCGCCCTTCTTGGCCCCCCAGTTGTCCGGAGGGTTTTGCCAATAAATACCGGCCCATTTACGCCCCTCTTTGGAGCAGACTATATCGTAAATGATCCGTATGCAGGTCTTGCCTTCCTTGGGGTCATATTGCCAGCCGTCGTCCAAGTTAATGCACTGCCCATCCGGCATATAACCTGAAGGCGTAAAACGATTTTTAAACCCCTTGTCACGGTAGACATAGAAAGGCTCAAAGGCTTTGGCAGTCCCGGAAGAAAGATGAACCGCCTCCACCTTGACGCTCGCGGTGGAGGCGGTCTTTTCTTTCTCAGACTTTGGCTGCTTCGAGGAACAACTCGACAGCACAAAAGCCATAATAACGATCGCTGATAATGAAAAAAGTCGATGCTTTAACAAGATATTATTTGTTAAAAGTATTTTTTGCCGCTGCCGGTTCAGCTCCCATGGCTTCCAGCTCGATTATCTTCTGCTGAGCAGCCTCGGCCGGCTTCCAGAACCAACCCTGAGGATCCCAGCACTGGGAATAAGAATACTCATTTACAAGTTTCTTGTACGCTTCCAGCGCCTCGGTCTTCTTGTTATTCAGCCTGTACACTTCTCCCAGGATGAAATAACATGTGCCGACGTCGTTAAGGGCCCAGTAGGAGAAGATCTTTTCCTTGGATTCCCAAGCATATTCCTTCAAAGAAGACTGCATTTCCTTGGCCTTGGCTGCATACAAGGAGATCACCTTGTCAGCATAACCTTTAACCATGTCGATATTCTTGATCGACAAAGCCTGCCACGCCTTGGTGGTCAGCGCCGAAGAAGAGCAATCGTTGAAATCCAGGTCGATGCCCTTGGCGATCTGATCCAGCTTCTCCTTTGATGCCTCCGCCGGCTTCCAGAAAAGCTTCTGGCCCGGGTCGTAGCACTGACCGAAAGAATAGTCGTTGACGACCTTCTCGAAAGCTTCCTTGGCCTTGTCGTTGTTACCGGCCTTCAGATACGCCGTACCCAGAATGTAATAATCGGTGGCGATATCGTTAAGGGCCCAATAAGAAAAGATCTTGCTGTCCTCTCCAGCCGGATACTCCTTCAGACCGGCCTGCATCTCACGAGCCTTGGCATCATACAGCTCCACGCACTTGTTGGTATAAGCCAGCACAGCGTCCAAGTTCTTCTCAGCCAGGGCTTGCCAGGCTTTTGTGGTCAGGGTGGATGACTTATGATCACCAAAATTAATAGCCTGCTGATTAGCGGACTGGGCGAAAACACCTGGCACAGCGGATACCGCAAATACCGCCAGCATGGTTGCGATTAGATACTTCTTCATTACAAACCTCCTTTTAATAATTTGATTTTTTGTCGCGAGTGCAATGACAAGTATGCCATATTCCTCGTCGTTTTGCCACTACTGCGATCACCTGTTCCACATGTCTTTATACATGTAATACGCCTTGCGTAACTGCCTCAAAAACGGGCTCTTTGAACCGTCACCTTGACCGACAATGCCAAACCACTCTTCGAAATAATACCCTCCGGCAAACGGCCCTATAACATCCGCTTTGACATCATGCTTGTACGGCTCGTAATTCTTGAACCATTCATCCAGCCATTCAAACGCTATACCGCCGATGGCGTTGCCTTCGCCATCTGCCTGACCGGCAGAATTGGCTTCGATATCCATCCAGTTACCTTTGTCGTAATTAGCCTGCAATTCTTCCGCCTCGTCCATCCCGGTCTGCTTGGCATACGCCGGGCTACCAAACTCCGTCGGAAAAGCCGGCCGATCGACAGTAGAGCGCACCTCTTCCCAAAAAGAACCCAAACCATAATCGCCACGGTAAACATTGGCCCCGTACGCATCCACCAGAGGAGCTTCCTTGGCCATGATCTCAACGAACAACGTATCTCCGTTACATATAGCCACCGGCCTGGTAGGATCCATCTCCTTAATACGCTTGGCCACCTGATTTACAAAGCGAAAATACGCCTCGGGCTTCTTGTCGGCGTTACAGGCATTGCCATAGTTATTTTCATTACCCAGCACCCACATCACTATGTAAGGCTCGTCGCGGAACTCCTCCACCATCTTTTCGACGCTCTTCATCATATTAGCCTGGTGCTCAGGATTCTCATAATCCGTACCCGTTGCCCAGTCTGCGCCGGAGCCAATGGCATACTTGCCCAGATAATCACCCATCAAAACCATGATCCCGTAATTCTTGTAAAGATCGCGTAACACCTCTTTATTGGGCTGAAAATGGTGATACAGCCTGATGGTATTGGTGCCCATCTCCTTCATCAGCTGAAAGTCACCGGCTGCAGGCTCGTCTACATCCTGAAAATTGTTCCGGTTCTTGTCCACCCAGGCGTCGTAAGGACCGTCGGCCTTCCCGTTATGATTGGTATCCTGGAGGGTCCAGTTCGCCAGCGTCCCTTTGTCCGGACTCTCGCCTACCTTAGTCGGAGCATAGGTCAAAGCCTTAATAATAAAAGGCTTGCCGTTAACAAACATCTTCCAGTGTCCGTTCTGATATTGCACCAGCCTGGTACGCCTTCCGCCCAAGGTACGCTTGGGGCGTCCCAGCATCTTGGCCTCCTGCTGAGCCCTGGCCTTGTCGGTCAATACCACAGGCGGAGTCGCCGGCACTATCTCGCCGGGATAAACGATAAACACGACTTTACTGATATCTTTATCGTTGCCATTAATGACCTTGATCTTGCCACCCCGGTAGACCAGACCCAGCTCAGGATGTTGTTTCAAAATGCTCTTGATCTTCGCTACGGCAGCCTGGGCCGGATACCACGGCGTCTGCCAATACGTCATGCCGACAGATCGGGGAAAATGTACGATCAGGGCATGATAGGCCTGGATGGCCTCCATGTACATTGTGGACCTTTCAAAGACCAGGGCCGTATAAAACAGCTTTACCCCCGGGCTCTCCGGAGCCGTGGCCCACTTGAAATAAGCCGCTTCCAAGTCCTTGATATTAACAAAGTTCCAATAGTTGCCGTTTAACCGCCCCTCTTTATAGAGCTCCTTAAAGCGGGGATTCTTCAAAACATCACCAGTATTGGGGAAAATACCTTCTCCGACCGCTTCTGCCAGACGAGCAGGATTACCCATCTCGTAGCGATAATCCGCCGTACCTACCCCCACGAACTTTCCATATTTATTGTAGTCTACGACCGGATCCTTGCTAGGCATTGCCAGCTGCGGATATACCCACGGCTTGTTTCTCTCGGCCTCTTCCCGCTTCTCGGCCACACCGGTCATGCCGTCCACGCTGGCCTGGCTTTTTTCCGCCACCGACCAATAAGAACCGCGG
>JAAXVU010000090.1 GCA_013335325.1 Candidatus Omnitrophota bacterium
GCTTTTCAGTATGACTCGGCCTGTGTCTGGCATTTAAAGAACAACTTGAATATTTATAAGACCAGGGACTATCAACAGGAGATCCATACCAACAGTATCGGGGCTACCAACTTCCAGGACGGTTTCGCTGGCTATCGGTACATGGTGTTTGCGTTGGGTGATTCGTATACGCAAGGCACCGGACTGCCGGTCGACGCGGCGTATCCTTCTCAGCTGGATCTGTTGTTGAATCTGCGCAATGGAGTGTACAGCAAGGATTACGCTGTCGTTAACATCGGTCAGGACGGCATGGGGGCCAAGCAGGAGATCTGTATTTTGAAGAAATACGCGGCGTGTCTGGGGACGCCGAAGTATATCTTGTATATAGGATCTAACAATGATTATGGCGATGACATAATTTATTCATCGCTGGCGTCGGTCGTTCCTTTCGAGGGCAACCCTCGCGTGCCCAGAATAGTGCAGTGGGCGGCTGGTCATCTGGAAACGGTGGCCATATTTTATAAGTTATATATTTCGCATTATAAGAAGCGTCTGGCCGAACGGATCAAACTTATGAATAAGGCCGCCTTGCAGGAACCGGTCTTGAATGAGTTAAAGAAAACCGCGGAGGCCCTGCATGCCCGGCTGGTGGTTACCTGGGCGCAGATAGACACGGAAGTGGAGTATCTTTGGCTTAAGGATTGGGCCAATAAGAATGAGGTTTTGTTCGCCGACTGGTTGCCGGGGGTGCGTTCTATTGAACAAGCCATACCCGGCATGCCGATGGAAAACCATCATTCCGCCGGACATCACCGTACATGGGTCAATAGCGTGATCGCGAGGGCGTTCGCTGAAAGGATCGGACAGCTTGATAAACCGTGATCTAAGGCTGTGGAGTGACTGGTGGACCTGAGCGTTATTATCCCAGTATGTAACGAGGCGCCAAATATCAGACCGCTTTATCATGAGCTTAAAGCGGTGTTGTCCGGTCCGGGTGTCCTGGATCACGAGATCATATACGTCGATGACGGTAGTCGCGATGATACGGAAGCGCAGGTGTTGAAGTTAGCCGAGGAAGATGGACGCGTTAGGCTCATATCCCTGACGAGAAGGTCTGGCTTGAGTGCGGCGCTGGCGGCGGGCTGGGAGTCGGCCCAAGGAGCGCTCGTTGTTTCCATGGACGGCGACTTGCAGCACGATCCTAAAGATATTCCCAGGCTGCTGTCGGAACTGGATAAAGGCTGTGATCTGGTGTGCGGTCACAGAAGAATGCCTCGATATCATGACCGGGTCCGGGATCTATTTTCTGGAGCCGCCAACTGGGCGGGACGCAGGCTGTTTGGGGTGACTAACCGTGATTTCAGCACAACATTCCGAGCTTACCGACGGTCTGTCGTGAGGGATATCTTCTTATTTGATGGAGCGCATCGTTTTATCCCGGTGCTGGCCCGTATGAGGGGGCTTAAAGTTGCCGAAGTGGACATCGCTTATCGGGTAAGACGTGGCGGGGTATCCAAAGTCAAAATTATTCCGCGTCTTTTCAAAGTCATTAAAGATGCTGTCATGCTCAAAGTAATGTCGTCCGGAAGGCCGGGCAGGATGGTCAGGCCGTTCAAGAAGATCAGTTATGAGATCAGATCTATAAAATGACAATGATCTATGGATGCTGAATATCCGAATAAAGTCGATACCGTGATCCTGGGGGCCGGCATCTCCGGCTTGTACCTGGCCTTGCTACTGGAAAGGGCAGGCCAGCGGGTTGTTGTCCTGGAAAAAGAAGATGAGGCCGGCGGGCTGCTTAGGACGGTGCATCATGAGGGTTTCCGTTTTGACCTGGGAGGGCACAGGCTGGTATTTACAGATCCGTCAGATCTTTTCTCCTTCCTTCAGGAGATCGGTTTTGAGCCAGGAGTTTTTAAGCATCAACGGAAAGCCCGGATCATGGTCGGCGGTAAATTATTGCATTATCCGCCGGGGTTGGCCGATGTCTTGCGCTTCCCGCCAGAGTTGTGGTGGCCGGCGGCCTGGGACTTCTTGACCGGCCGGTGGCGGTATCCATCACCCAAGACATTTGAAGAATGGCTGTGCCGACATTACGGCGAGACTATTTATAAACTTATCTTTAAGGATTATACGCGCAAGGTATGGGGGGTGGAGTGTTCTTCTTTCTCGGCGCAGTTCCTGGAGCAGCGGGTCGGCAGATTCCACTGGCGGGAGTTTCTTTTGGGCCGGCCGGGTATAAAATCCAAAGATGCCAGGAGCATATTCTTTTATACTGCGTTTGGGATGCAGGACATTGTCGAGGTGGTGCTCGGAGCACTGGGCAAGAATGTGACGGTCCTGCGCGCGGCGCAGGCCGTGTCCTGCCAGCCTGAAGAGAATGGTGTGCGGGTGTCTTTTACCGACAGGACCGGATCAGCCAAGGGAACGATCTCGGCCCGGCGGTTGGTCTCGACCATACCGGTGATCAGTCTGGCGAGTATTTTGCAGGCGCCGGAGCTGGATAAGTACCTGCCGCATTACCGGAGCCGGCATCTCATCTTATTGAATTTGATATTGCAGGAGACTTGTCAGCTAGCACGAGTGCATTGGATATATTGTCCCCAAGGCGACATTGTCTTTTCGCGGGTGTTTGTTCCCGGCGTATGGAGCCACCAGATGGTGCCGGACCAGGGCTTATCGGTAAGCTTAGAGGTGATCTGCGGTGATGATCTCTTCCGGTTGCCGGACCGGGAGCTGTTAGACCGGCTGCTCCAGGATGTTGGTAAGGTCGGTATGAATTTCTCCCGGGATAATATACGGCACGCGTTCTTGACGCGCTACGAGAACGCCTATCCGGTCGTTCTGGATCGCGACATGATAAACGAAGGGAAGAAGTTGCTGCGGGAGCGCTTTCCTTTCCTGAGATTGGCCGGCAGGGCGGGAGAACATTCCTATTTTGATATCGAGGACTGCCTGTGTTCTGTGCGGGCAGTGGCGAAAGAACTGGTGGGTTCGGGCAACGCATGATCCAGGGTGGGAAGATATAGTTTATGTCCGGAAAAGTTTCGGTCATTATTCCTTCATACAACAGAAAAGAACTGCTGGGCCGCTGCCTGCGATCGGTCCGGAAGCAGGACTATCAAAACACAGAGGTCATTGTTATCGATGATGGCTCTACCGACGGGACTGGTCATTACCTTAAGGACGCGTTCCCGGAGGTTAAGATCCTGCGGAATAATGAGTCCTTGGGGCCGGCCTATGCCAAGAACCAGGGCATAATGAATAGCGACGGGCAGTATTTATATTTCCTGGATAGCGACAGCGAGCTGATACTGGCCGATACCATATCCGTCATGGTCTCGACCACGGAGAATGATGATAAGACCGGCACGCTCGGCGGTATCGCTGAATGGGAGGGGGCGGGGAACGTTAGGGGCGCCTACGGCAGAAAAGTCACCTGGGATGGACGTTCGTATCCGGTTTTCCAGGAGGCTGAACACATATCTGACGCTAACGGTCTAATGCCGTGTGATTATGTGGAGACCTGCAATTGTTTTGTCCGGCGGGAAGTGGCGGTGAAGGCCGGCGGATTTGATCCGTATTATTTTTACATGGGCGAAGACAAGGAATTTGGCCTAAGGATAATGAACTTAGGTTACAGACATTATTTCGGCGTCAGTATCGCTTGCCGTCATCATTATGACGAGACGGTTTGTTTTGACCGATGCACCCGGTATTTGAGGACCAAGATGCGGTTCGCTATCAAGAATAAAGGAGCCTGGTTTGGCATAATTATGCCGTTATTGGATAGCTATCTCTTTCTGATCTTCTATCCTGTTATGTCCTTGATTAATTGGCTGCGTCGAAGGTTTACGGGGGTAAATTTAGTACGTAATAACGGCAATCCCAATATGAGGCCGTCCATCGCCAGAGCGCTTTCAGTCTTACTGCTGTATTTGCCGCGGGTGTTTTGGTGGAACTGGCAGGAATTGTTAGTCACCTTGCGTTCGCGCCAGGTTGATTTTCTATCCGAGGGAAGCATGCGCGAGTACGAACGTGCGAGATCGGGCCTAACATGAGTGTCTGGTATTTAACCCATCCCGCTGCCTTGCGGCCGCTTAAAAATAAGCTGCACCCGTCTTTGCAAAGGGCGCTCGTGGGCAGTGTGAATAGCGTGCGTAGATTTCAGGCAAGCCGATCAAGTACGCCCCGGAACATAGTTATTTTTATAACCAATCGTTGTCAGCTGCGTTGCGGTGCCTGTTTCTATCGTCGAGAGCTTAATGACAGCGTGCCGCTTTTGACCCTGGATGAAATACGGCGGCTGGCCGGGTCGCTCAAGCATGCACCGCGTATTGTACTTACCGGTGGCGAGCCGTTCCTTCGAGAGGATATTGATGAGATATGCCGCATCTTAAATAAATACGCCGGGGTGAAGAATATCAGCATCAATACCAATGGTTTTATGCCGGACAGCATAGTGGACAGCGTCGGCCGGATACTGCGGGGTAGCCGACTGGACGCTCTCAAGTTGCAGCTTTCTGTGGATGGCCTGAAGGCCGGTCACGATACATTCAGGGGCGCTGAAGGCTCTTTTGCCCAGGCGGTGGCCACCTTGAAGGCGTTGAAGGCTATTCAAAGAACACATCGAAATTTTTTTATAGAGATAGCATCTTTGGTAAACCGAACATTGCTCAATGATATCCGGGACTTTATTGAGTATTTTCAGGAGTTTGAGGTGCCGATGAAGTTCTCTGTGATAAGAAGCAGCGATAACGGTACTTGGGGATTGCCGCAGGATGAGGTAAGCGGCTTGGCGGCCGGAGCGGATCCTGCTTATCCCGATATTGATGAGTTGCTCCGGTTCCAGACTGTCGTCCGGGAATTAAACAACGCCTGTCGATATAAGTTCTGGACGGAATTTCAGCAGCTCAAGTTTGAACATACCTTGCGGGCGCTTAAGGACAGGCAAAGGGCCCTGCCATGTTATGCGGGCATCGTGGATGCCGTGATCTATCATAACGGTGAGGTGGCATTTTGTGAGAACACTCTGCCGGTAGGGGATCTGCGGGATTCCGCTTTCGATCTACGTGCTTTGTGGTCTTCCGCGAGAGCGCGGCTGTTACGCGGCAAGATAAAGAATTGTGTCTGCACGCATGGCTGCAATATTTTAACGTCAATGGCGTATGACGACGAGACTTTGCTGCGGGCCTGGTAGCGGGGAGTTTTGTTTCATGGCGGGATCGGGACTTTGATCGGAAATGCTGCTCAAGGATAGGAATAAACGCTAAATGTTCAAGGTCGCTTTTCTTTGTCCTGGTTATGAGAGTTTGGGGGTGGAGTATCTGTCGGGATCTTTACGGCAGAATGGTTTTGATACCAGGCTCTTTCTGGATCCGATCCTGTTCGCCGAGACTGGTTTTATTGATAATCCGTATTTGGCGGGTATTTTTTCATTCCGTAGTAAAGTTCTCCGGGATATTAAGGCCTATTCGCCGGATATAGTTTGTTTCTCTGTAATAAGCGATAACTTTCAGTGGGCTTGTCGCTGGGCAGAGGAGGTGAAGGCCAGTACCGCGGCCCGGGTGGTATTCGGCGGCATTCATCCGACGTCAGTGCCTGACAAAGTGATCCAAGCTGAACCGGTGGATTATATCTGCCTGGGCGAAGGCGACGAGGCGGTTGTGGAGTTGGCGCAGGCGGTCAGGTCAGGACAAGATGATACCGGCATTCGTAATATCTGGAAGAAAGAACAGGGAAGGATATTTCGTAACCCTGTCCGTCCGTTGATCGCGGATCTGGACCGGTTGCCATTTCCCGACAAAGAATTGTTCTATAACGCGCAGCCGGTCTTTCGCAAAGGCTATTTGGCAATGACATCACGCGGTTGTGCTTATTCCTGCTCGTATTGCTGCAATAATGTTTACCACGATCTTTACGGGCGGAAAGAGGCTCTGATCCGGCGGCGCAGTGTGGGCAATGTTGTCGAGGAGTTGGTCAAGGCGCGCCAGCGTTACGCGCCCCGGTATATCGCTTTTGCTGACGACTGTTTTAATAATGACAGTTTCTGGTTGTCCGTTTTCTTGCGGGAGTATCGGGATAAAGTCAGTCTTCCTTTTTCTTGCTACCTGTTTCCTGATATGGTGGATGAAGCGCAGGTCCTGGCCCTGAAGGAAGCTGGTTGCTGCAAAGTGCAATTCGGCCTGCAGGTGATCTCGCCGGAGAAGCGGCGTCTGGTATTGGGCCGGCCGTCTTCGCAGGATAAGATCGCGCGGGCTATTGATCTGTGCCGTCGGCATGGCCTTTTTGTTGTCTGCGATTCTATTTTGGGCTTTCCGGATGAGACAGAAGCCGAGCTGGAAGAGCTGGCGCGATTTTACATGGAGCACATGCCTGACCATTGCGAGAACTTCTGGCTGCGTTATTATCCCGGGACAGCCCTGACCGCCTGGGCGCTCAAGCAAGGATATATTGACCACAAGAAGCATGAGCTCATTGAGTCGGGAACGCAAAGTTTTGGTCTTTTGAAGCGTCCGGAGAATGCCGCTGGCCAAACGTACTCCAGGCAGATCAGGATGCTTTTAATGTTGTTCCCGTTCTTATCGTATAACGCCAAGTGTTGGTGGCTAACTAACCGCAGGTATCGGCACATCCCGGTATTGCCGTCGATGCTGATGTATATTCTGGTTCGGCTGTTCCGGCATCCGCCTTTTGATCTGAATATCGACCGGACTCGTGACCGTTATGGCTATTTTATGAGAAAGCGTTTGGTCGGAGTATGAAGAATTTTTTGACCTTTGATCTGGAAGAATGGCACGATACGGCTTCTCTGGAAGGCTGGACAGCGCCGCCAGGCACGCTGAAGGTTTTTGCACCGGCGACTGAGCTTATCCTGGACGCGATCCGTCCCTTTACGGCGACCTTTTTTGTGCTGGCCTGTCATGCGAAAGAGAATGCGCCGCTCTTGCGTCGTATCGTCCGGGAAGGGCACGAGATAGCCCTGCACGGACTCGATCATACTTCAATGTCCAGGTATTCGCCGGAGAGATTCAGGGAAGAGATCTTCTCTGCCCGGAAGATCCTGGAAGATGCGGCGGCTGCACCCGTTAAAGGCTTTCGCGCGCCTAATTTCTCCATGGGGGAGGAGAGACGATGGGCGATGGATATCCTTTTCTCCTGTGGGTTCGAGTATGATTCGAGCATGACCGCTTTTGTTGGCAGGAGCTACCGTGAGGAAGGCTCGGTCAGAATACGAGAAATACCGCGTGGCGCGGCGGGCCCGGCGGAATTGTTGCCTTTCGGCGGCGGGGCTTTCTTGAGGTTGTATCCATACAACTGGACTCGATCTTGGATCAAAGATCGTAATGCCCGCGGACTGCGTGCCATGGTGTATGCACATCCCTGGGAATTCGATGCCCGATGGATGCAGGTTAACGGACTGCCTTGGCGGGCCAAAGTGCTTATGGGGACCCGGTTGTCCAGTATGGGTCCCAAGCTTTCGGCACTTATAGCTGAATTTAAGTTCGGCAGCGTTAGAGAGATAATGCAAGAGGAATTATCGGGCGGTAAGACATGAACGGACCTGGACGCGAACATTCTCTCTTCAGTATTGTTATTCCAGTCTTTAACGAGGAAGGGGCTGTTTTGACCGTCGTTAAGCGGGCACACGAGATCTTTCCTGGAGCAGAGATCATTGTAGTAGATGACGGTTCGGTGGATGGCACGGCGAGGGTATTGGCCGACGCTCCGGTGCGCGTTATAAGTCACGAAGAGAACCGCGGCTACGGTGCCGCCATCAAGACAGGCATCGCGGCGGCGCGGCACGACATTGTCGTGACTATTGATGCCGACGGAGAGCATGTGCCGGAAGATATCGCCTTGCTGCTCAAAGGATTAAATGACGCGGACATGGTGGTGGGGGCAAGGTGCGGCGGCTGCCGGTGTCCTTTATCCATAAAAAGCCTGGGGCGCATGGTTTTGAACGAGGTGGCGTGCTTTCTCTCGTCTTCCAGGATCCCGGATATCAATTCCGGGCTACGGGTGTTCAGGAAAGACGCGGTGGTGGGGCACTTGGACTTTTTTCCCAATACGTTTTCTTTTCATACCACCAGTACGCTGGCCATTCTGTTTAGCGGAGGACGCATCCGCTATGTTCCGGTAAAGGTCGCTCCGCGCGTCGGGGTCAGTAAAGTACGGATATGGGACGGCGTCGTCAGTCTGGCCTTTGTTACCCGGCTGGCCTGGCGTTGGCACTCGGCCCGCGTGGTCGTCGGGATTCTATCCATGGCTGGACTGATCGGTGGGTTGTCTGGGTTATTGTGTAGCCTTGGCTCTGTCAGCCGATGGATGGTGATG
>JAAXVU010000091.1 GCA_013335325.1 Candidatus Omnitrophota bacterium
AAGTCTCCCCCCGGTCCTTAAGTTCGCCGTGGAAGGCCTCGCGCAAGAGCTTAATATTGCGCAGAAGACCGTTGATGCTCTCTGGCACAGCATATCCGATGCGTGCATTCTGCTGGATAGACAGCAAGGCGGCGTTGTCCACGTCCTCGAGATCCAGCTGCTCGATAAAGTCCAAAATCTCGCGGGCCCAGGGAAGAAAATGTGCGAACGCTTCGCGCCCCTTAACCAGCTCGGGCGTCACCCGGCAGGCCAGCCGGTAAAGGAGATAGCTGCGTTCCAGTTCCGGCCCGGGAGCCAGCCGTTGGCGGACGTTGGCCGTGTGATCCATAAACTCGTCGATGGTAAAGAACCTCGGAGGGATAAAGGCTTTCCCCCGACGCTGTCCCAAGAGGCGTTTGAGGAAGAAAGCAGGTCGCTTGCCGCCAAAGACTATCGCCAGCCGCTCCGGATCGCATCCGCGGGCGAGATGTTCCCGCTCGACATAAGCCGCCAGCTCGTCGATAAAGCTCTTGGTGAAATCTACGGTAATGATGCGCCCCATCTCAGTCCACCTCCAGCACTTCCCGTTCGCGGATAAAGACCAGATATCCACGCACCTTTCGTTCCGGATAAATATCCCGCAGGATCTCCCGGTACTCCCTAACCTGCCTAAGACCGGACTCCAGCGGTCCGCGGGCGCTCTTGAAATCCACCACCACCACTTCCGACGGCGTAACTATCATCCGGTCCACGCGCCGGCTATTGCCGCGCCGGTCCACCAGTTCCCGCTCGGTGAAGACCTGTCCTGAGGTCTCGAAGAATGGCCGCACCCGCGCCTCCGCCAAAAGTGCTGCCAGCGCGTCCCGTATCGCCTGCCGTGGTGCTTCCAGCGGCAAGATAGACAGGGCCTCGGCCAGCATATGCTCGGACTGGCCCGGCGGGCAAGCCCCGATCTCGGCCAACACCGCGTGATAGAACGTGCCGCTCTCCCGCTCCAAGCGCGTGACGAGCTCTTCCGTATCGGAAAACTCATCCCGCAGAAAGGCCAGCCAGTCGCGCCGTTCTGCCGCCGGGATCCGGCGACTCTCCGCCCCTTCTTCCCTGCGTGGCGCCACCGGTCCGGGCTCACCCACCCGGAAGACCGACTCCGGTATCAGCTTGCGGACCAGATTGCGGGAATTACCGGCCTTGGCCGGGATGAACCCGTACAATTCCGACGACGCCCGCGTCAAGGCAACGTAGACAATGTTTAGTTCCGACAGGAAGTTCTTGCGATACTCGTCCTCGTACAGTTCACGCACCTCTTCGGAATATTTGCCGTAGTCCCGCTTGATGCGCAGAAACTGCAGGGAATCTTTACTCTCGCGCAAGACGTAAGCCTGCTTCTTGTCGCTTCCGCCAGAACCTACGTCCACCTTCATGGCCAGGAAAGGCAAGATCACCACCGGGAACTCCAACCCCTTGGCTTTATGGAATGTCAGGAGGCGTACTGCATTCTCGGCGGAAAGACGGACATAAAGCTCGGGCCCTTCCATGGCGGCGAAGTCAGCCAGGAAAGCCCCGGCGTCAAAATATTCATCTTCCCGGGACTTGACCAGCTCCAGGAAATGCATGAGAAAGCCGTGGGCGCCGGGGAAAGACTCCAGAACCTTAAGCTGGGCGTACAGGCTGACGATAAGCTCGTAAAGCGGATACAATCCGGCGTTCCGGTAGAAGCCCCCGATGTACCGCTCCCACTCCACCGGAAAAGCTACGCGGAACGACCGATACAGACAGGCCTCGCGCTCGGCCGGGGCCTTGCGGCGCTCCTCCAGCAGGAATTCGCTTACCTGCGCGCTGGACAGCCCGGAGACGCGGGTAAAAATATCACCCAGGACAAAGGCAGCGAACGCCGTATTGTCCGGCGGGGTATGTAGAAACTGCAGGAAAGCCACCAGCTCCAGGACCAGCGGATGCTCCTTGATGCTCGAAGTGTGCTCGGATGTAGCCGGAATGTCAGCCTCCAGCAGCCAGCGCGTGATCTCTGCCAGTTCGCCGTTGGAGCGGGCCAATACCGCCACATCCCGCCAGGCAAAACGCGGCGACAACTCGCCAAGCAGCGACAGGAACCGCCCCTTGACGAGCTCCAGGCTTTCCTCCTTAACCGGCGCGTCCACATATTCCATGCGGACATGTCCGCCGTCGCTGCCGGGCCGGGCCTGTTGCTGGGCAGCCCCGTAGATGTCCCGTAGCGCCGACAAGTCTTCGACGGAAAAACCCACCGCCTCCTTGCCGACCTTGCCGTCCGCGTCCATATCTTTCTCCCGCACAAAGCGGGCCAGGTTGTCCATGTCGAAGACCGCGTTGTTGAAATCCACCACTGACCGCCGGCTGCGCCAGTTAGTCGACAGCGTCTCCCGCTGGATATGCTCCACGGCAAACTCTCCGGCCACTGCGTCGAATAGTCCGGCCTCACCACCGCGGAAGGCATAGATAGCCTGCTTCTTGTCGCCGACGTAAAAGAGCGAACCGCCGGTGGACAAAGCCTCTTCCGGCAAAACGCGCAGGTTCTTCCACTGCAGACGACTGGTGTCCTGGAACTCATCAAGTAGATAGTGCCTGAAACGCGACGCCAGGCGGTAATAAAGCTCCTCCGGCGTCACCCCGGCCTCGAAGACCGCCCGCGCCTTGCGGTTAAGCTCGGAGAGAAACAGCACATCCTCCCGACGACACGCCGCCTCGTACCGGCCGCGGACACCGTCAAAAATGGCCAGATAGGGATTGTACAGACAGAAAACTTCCAGGTGGGCCAGCCGGCGGATTGCAGAGCGGATATCCTCCCAAAGGCGATCCAGCCCAGCCGGCAGCAACGCGCCCTTCCGGACCGGGGCCTCCTCCCGGGCAAAATAGTCCGACAGGCTGTCGAAATCAAAGCCGGCACGGTGACGCTCCAGGAACCCGGACAGGGCCTTCACAAAACGTGCGTCCAGAGTTTCCGGCGGGATATTTCCGGCGAACTCGTTCATCAGAGCCAGGATCCGCTTTTTCTCCGCAATAACGGTCCCGGGGCTGATATCCTGCCGGGCGAACGGCAGACCGTGATCGTCGTAGACCTTAAAAAGATTTTGCAGTATGTCCAGGATACCGTCGCGGGGCAGCCAGCGGGAACGGTTCTCCAGATACAGGTAATTGTCGATAAAGTCTTCGCACAGACGCCGCGCGCCAGCGTCTGTGGAGGCAGCGTCGATAAGGCCGTCCAGGGCGTACTCGATGTACTCGCGCTGGTTGGTGCGGATGCGGAAATTGGCGGTCAGCCCGACCTTGAAAGCACAGCCCACCAGGAGGGTGTTTATAAACTTGTCGATGTTCTGAACCAGGAAATAGTTATAGTTGCGGATCAGCGCCTCCATCGCGCCACGCGCCATCACAGCCGCCGCCTCCGGCGCTATCCCCACCGACGCCAGGATATCCTCGGCCTCGCGCGGCGGCAGCTCGCCGAAGGCGATCCGCTGCAAGAGGTCCAGAATGCGGCGCTTCATCTCGAAGGCAGCCTTGTTGGTGAAAGTCAAAGCCAGGATGGAACGAAAAGGCGGCTGCAAAAGCGGATCACCGCCGCGAGCGTTAAGCAAAAGGAGCTGCACATACCGACGGGCCAGCGCATAGGTCTTACCGGATCCGGCCGAGGCCTCGACCACGACAATCTCGGCACTATGGAAAGGTGGCAACTCATTAGCGGGACGGTTCATGACCCTCCCCGAGATATGGACCGGACGCCCACAGGCCAGCCCGGCTTCTGCGGGCTTCCTCGAAAAGCCGGCGGAATTCCGCGGCATGGCGGGTATTGGGCGGAACGGTCAAAGGATAGGCATAACCCCGACGGATGATCTGCGCATTGACGAAAGTCCCGTCCTCCAGATAGACGTACGCCAGCAGCCGCCCGTAACGGTCGCGCGGCTGCACGTCGTACTCCAGGCGGACGTTCTTTCCATCCACCAGCTCCCGGGTAAAACTGGCAGCCTCGCCTCCCATGCGCTGGATGGTCTTTATATCCTGCCCGGTGCGCTCGGCGTCGCGGTAGAGCTTGGCACTCTCGTGCAGCTCGGGGGTATCAATGCCGATAAGACGGACCCGCTCACCGCCGACCAGCTTCAGCGTATCACCGTCGACTACACGCTCCACCCGTACGCTATCAACCTGAGCCATCTGGCTGGCCGCCGGCCTGACGGAACGAGCTCCCGGCTCTGCCGCCCTGGCGAAGAGCGCGAGGACTGCTGTCAACAATATCACGACCCACACCAGTGAACTGGAACTGCGGGGGCTACGGGGAAAAGGATATCTTCTAATATCAATCTTCATAATGATTTGCCTGCTCTCGCCGGGAATTAGCAACCAGCCTACTCCATACAGGCGGCCTGCCAGAACGCCTTGGTCTCCACATCCATGATGGTCAAACGGTGACCGTAGCCCGCGCCGGTGTCCAGCATCCACAGGTTGCCGACACATAACGGCTCCGGCCCGCTCCAGCCGGTTGTCGGGGTGTGCCCGACGAAGACTTCGCGGTATTCAGACAGGCCCCATTCCCGACCGGACTCATACGCCAGCCGGGCGGAATCAACCAGCGTCCGGTCCCACACCAAAAGAACAGCATCCTGCCGGTCCATAGGAATACCCGGCTCGAAACCGGCATGCACAAAAATCCGCCCATCCTCCTCGAAATAACGCAGACCACGCTCGATAAAGCTTATGTGCTCCGCAGGCATCCCGCCCTCACCATAGGAGCGCATGGTCAACAATCCGCCCTGCGATAGCCAATTCTCGTCGACCAGACCAAGTCTGGCCCAATCCAGCGCCATCAGGTCGTGGTTGCCCAGCAAATTTACGCAATGCCGTATGTGCAAAAGTTCGTCTATGCATTCCTTAACACGGCTGCCGCGGTCACAGACGTCTCCCAAAACGATCAGGCGATCCTGCGTATTGTCAAAGCCGCAGGCCGCCAGACAGTCCACCAACGCCCTATGCTGACCGTGGATATCTCCAACTACATATGTACGCATGACGAGCCCGCATCTGTAGCGCTACCCCGCCACCACGCGCCGGGACAACGAACCCTGCCTGACCGAAAGCGTAAGACAGGCGCGGCCCCGCCCGGATAACAATCCGCTGATGCCGTTGCTTTACGGTCGACTGCTATAAACGGGATCCTCGAGAACTTCGCGCAAGATGGCCATGCAAGCCTGCACCGTAGACTGGCCGGGCTTCACACCCCAATCCAGATTGCCTTCGGACAGGCTGTCCAGCTTCTTGGCCAGCCGGTAGCGTTCGCCCTGAGTCAGGGCCAGCTCCTTGCAATCCTCTGTCGCGCAACGCTCGGAGCTCAAAAGGACCTTGGTCACAAAATTGGCCTGCAGAATAAGCTCCTTGGCTATTTCCTTCTTATCCCGCGCCAACAGTACCTGTTTGGAGCCGAAACCAACCTCGTCGAAACTACTCGCCCTGCCACCCAGCCGGGAATCTTCGAACTCCTGCCATAAGGTGCGTTCCTGCACGCTCATCCCTATCAGCCGATCATAAGTCGCCACGGAATCTATCGCAACCCGACGTATCAAACCGTTGGATGACTTGAAATAGCGGACCAGATAGTTCCGGGCGATCCTAAGGTCAGTATTGTCCAGAGTGCGGTGGTCGATACAAGCGCGGATGGAGCGGATATCTGTCCTGGACTCCACCGCAGCCTTGTCTTCCAGTGCCAGGCGCCCGGAAACCCGCGCATAATAGCCCAGACTACTGATAAAACTTTTGGCAAACTCGTACTTGTCTACGTCGGGATTAAACTGCTTGAAGGAAGTTTCCTGGGCCGCTACCGGTCCGGTAGCCAGAAACACGGAAAGAATAAAAAGGAGGATACTGCGCATCGCTACACCTCTCGACCGCAGATCGCGGTCCGCCCCGGCGGGCTCAACTCTATTTACTAAGGGTCTGCTGTACCTTCCGCAGCAATTCCTGGGATGAGCAGGGCTTATGCAAATATTCTATCCCCATCAGGTTACCCAAGCGAGGATCCAGTTCCTGCTCGCGTACAGTCAGAATAATAATGGGCAAGTCTTTAAATTTCGGATCGAACTTCAGGCTATGACAAACTTCGTAACCATTAAACTCCGGCATCACCACGTCAAGAAGAAGCAGGTCAGGCTTTTCCTGGCGGATCATAACCATAGCGTCGATACCGTCCTGGGCGATCAGCACTTCATAGCCCTCGTGCTTGAGGACCTCACTACTAAGCTTGCGTACCGTCGGGTCGTCATCTACTACAAGGATCTTCTTCTTCAGCATCCCTCACCTGCCCTTCTGACGAATTATTATAGTGGCCAATGGCAATGACTTCAAAACCATTTTCACAAATCAGCCCGAGTCGACTACTCTGCCGGGAACAAACGCCCCGCGATCTCATTTATTCCCGCACCGGCGGAAAATCGCATCAACCGCCACGTTTGTCGTAAACAAACACTACCGCCAGGCGGAATGGTCCCTAACGGCGCGTGCAATTCCAGTTCGGCGTAAGGATATTGGTCCGAATTGAAGACCTCTACCGCCGAACCATGCGCGTAAGTCGCTCCATGGTCTATCTCAAACACCCGGGCAAAGGCTACCAGCTCACCGGCAAAAGCCTGCACCGAGCAGGCTCTCCCGGTCCGCGGAACCCCTCCGAACTTAAAACACCCAGCAGAATGACAAGCCAAACCTGACCACCCGCCGCACTGACCTGGCGTCACACTTGGTTCTGGCAAGGTCGGGTCTTCCAGATGATAGGAACGGATATCTTGCGGACCGGCGTCGATATAAATGTCGACCGGACGATACAGCTGGGTCACGTTCCAGATACCGCGAGAGAGTGTGCGGTCGGTTGCGTTCTCCAGTTCGTCCTCCAAATGTATTGTACCGCCATCCTCCAACCTGACCCGCCGCACTATCCGCAACCCGGTTTCCCGGCACACGGGACTGACCATGACCAGCCAGCCATCCTGCCGTTCCAGCGAGTAGCGGCCGGCGTCCAGGTCGACCGGCGGCGATCTGTGCAGCCACTCCCGCTGCGGCGCCACCCAGATCTTATCACCGCCGAAAAGACGAAAACCGAAGCCGGCCTTGAAAGCGGACACATCAGTGATGGCGGCAAGATCCACGCTTCCGCCAAAGCCGTCGGGATGAACGTATAGCAACTCATGCCCGCCGCATGTCAAAGACATGATCCTTCCGCCTATATCGGGCGTCAGCCCAAGCGAAACATCGCCGGCGGAAAGACGCAAAGCGCGCCATCCATTAATAAAAGTGGTGACTGGGGCCATCGAAGACACGACCGGAAAACTCCGGACAGGTTCAGACAGGCTTAACAGAAGTGATACCCGACTCCTTCATGGACTCCAAGAAGGTCAGGCGACTGAAACGTCCAATATATTTGTCCGCACCAGCTGCCTGACAAAGCTGCACCTCTTCCTCCACTATCTCCTGCATGGAAGGATCTATGCCAACATGATCCGGAGCCAGGGAGGAATAGGTCATGATTATTGTCTTGTTAAGGAAGCGGAAGCTCTTGAGTGCATGGACGACCTCGGAGGTCATGGCGTAATCCTTCATCAATACATCCAGAAGGATCACGTGCGGTGTCATCATAAAAACCTTGGAGAACAGATCCGCCGAATTGTCTACCGTCGATACCAGGCAGCCGCAGGAACGCAAGCTGACCTTCATTTGCTCGGTGACAGAACTCTGCGTCCCGCCAATGAGCACTTTGCGATAGTCCACCAACCTCGGGGAAGACTTCTCTATCTCCCGGATCTTGTCCATAAGCAAACTAATATCAGAAGTCTTGGGCACGAAATGATCCACACCCAGTGAAGAGAAGGAATCCTTGAACATTTGCTTGTCGGTCACAATAATTACAGGCAATTTATTCGTGCGGGGGTCTTTCTTGAGCTCCAGATAAAGGTCCACACCATCCATCTGCGGCATTACCACGTCGGTGATGAGCAGGTCTACAGGCTGGGATAAAAGAAGGGCCAAAGCCTCAATGCCGTTATTAGCCAGCATGACATTGTACCCATAACGCTCCAGCTGCGTCTTGACCAGTAGCGCTGTGCCACGGTCATCTTCGGCCAAGACAATATCATGAACCATAACTTCTCTCCTTTAGTGTCTACTTCACGTCCAATCCAACAGATCACTGGTGCTATTCTAAAGATTGCAACCCCGATTTACAACTGTATTATTGCGTTACTTTACTGCTCGTCGCCATTAGCAACTTCGGATCCCCCGCTCTTCGTGCTGCGTGCAAGAGCCTCCTTG
>JAAXVU010000092.1 GCA_013335325.1 Candidatus Omnitrophota bacterium
CCTCTTTGGACTCTGTATGATCTTTCTCCAAAGTAGGCTTGAGCTTCTCGAAGGTATCGCCGAACATCTTCTCCATGTCTTCCTTGGTAGTAAGGCCCATGATACGGAAGACCTGAGTGGCCGGAAAATTACGACGACGGTCAATATATGCCAAAAGCACGTCAGAAAGATCGTACTTGATCTCGAACCACGCGCCCCGGGATGGTATCACCCTGCCATAATAAATTGTTTTACCAGTAGGATGCGTTTCTGCCTCAAAAGACACCCCCGGTGGACGCTGGATCTGCGAAACCACGACGCGTTCATCACCATTGATAATAAAAGTACCATTATCGGTCATGAGTGGGAAGTCGCCAAAATAAACTTCCTGTTCCTTGATGTCAACCGGCGTTATAAGACGCAGCTTGACTTTCAACGGAGCAGAATAGGACATCCCCCGCCTCTGACATTCCTGACGAGAATATTTTTCCTTGCCGAAAGAGTAGCTTAGATACTCAAGGCGAATCTGTCCGTCATAACTCTCGAGCGGAAACACCTCGCGGAAAACCTCTTCCAGACCCTGGTCAGAACGCTTATCGGAGTCCGTCTCGCGCTGCAGAAAGCTCTCGTAAGATTTGACCTGGATATCAAGGAGCGATGGTAACTCGAACGTATCGGAAAATTTGCTAAACTCTCTGAATGTCTTTTTTGCCATATCCTTGAGTCTTCTCTTGAAGGGATTGAACAGGACGGGGGACACTTCCCCCGTCCTGACAAAACAAAGGCATCGCGTGAATTACTGGAGCTCGATCTTCGCGCCGGCAGCCTCGAGCTTTTTCTTCATGTCCTCGGCCTCTTCCTTGCTGGCGTCTTCCTTGATGGTCTTCGGAGCGCCCTCGACGAGGTCCTTGGCTTCTTTGAGGCCCAGGTTAGTTATAGCACGGACTTCCTTGATGACATTGATCTTGTTGGTGCCCGCTTCCTTTAGGACGACCTTGAAAGTAGTCTTTTCCTCTGCAGGAGCAGCCGCAGCAGCACCAGCCATCATAGGACCGGCCATCATCATAGGAGCAGCGGCAGTTACGCCGAACTTGGTCTCCAATGCCTTCGCAAGATCAGAAAGCTCGAGAGCAGTAAGTCCCTCGATGCCCTTAATGAGCTCTTCCAGCTTGGGCGAAAGATTAGCGTTCTCAGACATTTAATTACCTCCCCTTTTTTCACTTATTTGTTTCAATATCAGAATCAACTCTGTTTGTTTACTGTTCAAAGCTCTCGCAACGCGCGTCATCGGAGACTTCATCGCACCGATCAACTGAGCGAGGATCACTTCCTTGGCCGGTAGATCAGAGAGGCGCTTCACGTCGTCCTTCTTCAGGAGCTTGCCACTCATCACACCGCCACGAATCACGAATACGTCGTTTTTTTCAGCAAACTTGACCAACAGCTTCGCGATCTCTACTGCGTCCGTATCGCTCCACACAAACGCGGTATGCCCTTCCAACAGCTCCGTCACCGGAGACAAGACTGAGCTCTTTAACGCGATTCTGGCCAAGCTTCCGCGTGAAACGTACATCTTGGCCTTCTTTTGCTGCAAGGTCTTGCGAAGAGCAGAAACATCGCCGGAAGCAAGCTTAGTATAATTCACCACAAAAGCAACCTGCTTCGACTCAATACCCTTCTGGATGGTATTAACCATCTTTTCTCTATATAAACGACCAACTTTCATAGCGCCACCTTTACACCCGCTCCCATGGTTGAGGACAAATAAACGCTTTTAATGAAGATCCCCTTGATCGCGGCGGGTCTGGCATGCGTGACCGCGTCAATGACCTGCTTTGCGTTATCGTACAACTGCTCGGCTTTGAAAGAGCGCTTTCCTACACCGAGGTGAATGCCGCCCTGCTTGTCGTTCTTGAACTCCACACGGCCGGCTTTTACTTCCCTGAGCGCACGCTCGATATCGGCTGTAACCGTACCCGCTTTAGGCGACGGCATAAGCCCACGAGGACCTAATATTTTACCAAGCTTGCTCAAGTCCTTCATCATGTCCGGGGTCGCGATGAGGCAATCGAAACCCAGGAAACCTTGTTCTATCTTTTGAATAAGATCCGTGCCGCCAACAACATCAGCACCAGCGTCCTTGGCTTTGTTGACGTTCTCACCTTGACATACAACGGCAACTTTCATGGACTTGCCGGTACCATGCGGAAGAACCACCGTGCCGCGAACGTTTTGGTCAGACGCCTTTAAGTCCATGCTCAGATGAAAATGCAACTCAACGGTCTCATCAAACTTGACCTTCGGCGCCTGCTGCAAAATATTTACAGCTTCCTTGAGAGAGTATGACTTGGAAACATCTAACTTCTTATAAACTTCTTTAATTCTTTTGCTGACCTTGGTAGTCATGTTAATCCTTTATTGCAATTCCCATACTTCTGGCAGTACCCATAACAATTCGGATAGCTTGCTGAAGATCCGCTGTGTTAAGGTCTTCCATCTTCGCCTTGGCCACTTCTTCAACCTGAGCACGCGTGATTGTAGCGACGGATTCCTTACCGGCTGTCCCCGAAGCTTTGGCCAGCTTGGCGATCTTCTTCAATAACGCCGAGCTAGGCGGCGTTTTGATAATAAAGTCGAAAGATTTGTCTTTATAAACGTTAATAATAACAGGCAAAGGCATCGGATCCTTGCCCTTGGTCTGTTCATTGAACTTCTTGCAAAACTCCATTATGTTGACACCATGCTGACCCAACGCAGGGCCAACTGGCGGCGCCGGATTCGCCTGTCCGGCAGTAACATAAAGATTAACTTTCGCGACTAATTCTTTGGCCATAGCTGTATCCTAGATCTATGTTAAATTTTCTCGACCTGCCAATATTCCAGTTCTACCTGAGTAGCGCGACCGAAGACCGGAACGCTCACCTTTAATTTGCCTCTCTCCGGAACCACATCCGTAACGGTCCCGTTAAAGTTTGCAAACGGTCCCTGAGTAATACGGACAGGCTCATTAAGGTCAAAAACAATCTTGGGAGAGGGTTTGGATTCCGTCTCGGTTGTACGTTTGAGGATAGTATTTACTTCGGACTCCGTTAACCGCTGAGGCTGACGGCCGGGGCCGATGAAACTGGTGACACCAGGAGTAGTTTTGATGAGATACCAGCTCTCCTTGTTCATGTCCATCTTGATAAGAATATAACCAGGAAAAAACTTGCGAGTGGTAATGCGCTTCTTGCCGCCACGCACTTCAGATACCTGTTCAGTCGGAACAACGATCTCCTCAACAAAGTTCTTTAACGGCGTTGTCTGCATCCGTCTTTCGATTCCAGCCCTAGCTCTTTCCTCGGCACCTGTCTGAGTATGAATAACGTACCAATCCATAGAATCAATCACCTAAGAATCAGGTTAAGACCACGAGAAACCACGAGGTCAGTCAAGGTTATAAATGCCCCTAAACAAATTGCACTTGCAATAACAACAAGGGTGGCGTTAATTAAGTCCTGACGAGGAGTCCAATTTACTTTTTGCAACTCGGCGACAACTTCCTCAACAAACTTTTGGATCCGCTTCCAGTGACGGAAAATAAAATACAGGGCCACAATACCCGCGATACCAGCCAGAATTTTGAAATATGACCCTAAGTACATAGCTTAAAATTACACAGGCCAGGTAGGATTTGAACCTACAACCTGCGGTTTTGGAGACCGTCGCTCTACCAGTTGGAGCTACTGGCCTATTTTTTCATCTCTTTATGAGGCGTATGCTTTCTGTCGAAAGGACAATACTTGCTCGCCTCAATACGTTCCGGCTTTTTCTTCTTGTCTTTCGAACCGGAATAATTAATACGATTACAGACTGTACACTGAAAATGAATAATCTCACGCATGGGTTCTATCTCTTTCCCGAGATGTCACAAGCCCCCGACCGGGATTGAACCGGTGACCTCGTCCTTACCAAGGACGTGCTCTACCAACTGAGCTACAAGGGCAAAGAAATGAAAACAAAGTATATTGGGCACTTACATAAATGTCAAGCGCTTTTATATAGAAAACTGCGGAAGGCTGGCATTACGGAACATTGCCGACGAGGAAATGCAATACATCACCTCTTAGCTGATCTTCAAAAACCTGCGCTTGCCGACCTTGAGAACGCCGGGCCTTACCTCCCAGCCTTCATCTGTAACCGGCGAGCCTTCGAATGCCACGGCACCCTGCTTCAACAAACGCCGCGCTTCATTCTTAGATGATGCTGCCCCGGCGCGAACCATAACGTCCACCAGGCTCCTTGAAGGCTCTTTCGCAAGCTCGATCATCAACGCGTCATCCGGGATCTGTTTCTGAGAAAAAACGCTCTCAAAATATTCGCGAGCGTCCCGGGCCGCATCGGTTCCGTGGAACTGACGGACTATGTCGCCTGCCAGTTCCATTTTCGCCTCCTTCGGATGCATCTGACGGAAAGCGCCCAAATCTTTATCCGTCAAAAGCTCGAAGTATCTATACATCAATACATCGCTAACCGACATTAGCTTACCAAACTGATCTCGTGCTGGCTCATTAATGCCGATATAATTGCCCAGAGATTTTGACATCTTCTGGACACCATCCAACCCCTCTAACAAGGGCGTCATCACTACAACCTGCGGCTCCTGGCCGTAAGCCTCCTGAACCTGACGCCCCATAAGCAGGTTGAATTTCTGATCCGAACCGCCTATCTCTACATCAGCCTTGAGCTGAACCGAGTCATATCCCTGCAAAAGCGGATATATAAATTCAAGAAGGCTAATCTCAGTTCCCGACTCAAACCGCTTCTTAAAATCAGCGCGGGCCAAAGTCTGAGCCACCGTCGAGTGAGCTGTCAGCTCCATCAAGTCCTGCGCAGTGAACTTCTGAAACCAGTGACTGTTAAAGACCACTTCCGTCTTGTCGGCATCCAGAACCTTGAAAACCTGCTCTCTATACGTCCTGGCGTTACGCTCAATGTCCGAAAGGGACATCTTCTTGCGTAACTCGTTGCGACCTGTAGGGTCACCAACCTGCGCGGTGAAGTCACCTATCAGGAACAGCACTCGATGCCCCAGGTCCTGAAATTGCTTCATCTTCCGGAGCAAAACCACATGCCCCAGATGGATATCCGGCGCAGTCGGATCAAAACCAGCCTTGATGACCAGCGGTTTGCGCTCTGCCGCGCTTTTGCGAAGCTTCTTCTCTAATAAACCTACCGAGATAATCTCAGTTGTACCGCGAGAGATTATCTGGAGCGCTTCCTGAATGTCCATAAGAAGTAGCCGCTCTCTGGCAGCAAAGCCAAAACGCCTTCCCGAACCTATTAGCTATTGCAACTTCGCGCTGACGCCGATCTTCATCTGATCAACATCAACCTTGATAACACGCACGCGGATCTTGTCGCCGGGCTTAAGCTTGGCAGCCTCATCCTTTTCAATCTCGGACGAATACACCAAAGCCTCTACCTCATCTTCCAGCTTTACGAATACACCGAAATTAGAGTTCATGATAACGGTAGCATCACAAACAGTCTCCACCGGATATTTCTTGGCGATCTCCGGCCAAGGATTAGCCTGCAACTGCTTAAGGCCAAGCGTTATCTTGCGCCCTTTACCATCGACAGCCAGGATCATAACTTCCACCGCCTGGCCCTTCTGCAAGATCTCCTGTGGATGGTTGATCTTTTTGGTCCAGGACATGTCAGATACGTGGATCATACCTTCCAAGCCGTATTCGAGCTCCACGAAAGCGCCGTAGTCAGCAAAACCGCGGACAGTCCCCTTGACGACACCCTTAACCGGGAATTTCTCCTCGGCCTTGAGCCACGGATTATCCTCGAGCTGCTTCATGGAAAGAGAAATACGCTTCTGGTCTTTGTCGACATTGATGATCTGCACTTCGACCACCTGTCCGACCGTAAACATTTCCTGAGGATTGGCCATCTTCTTCTGCCAGGTAATTTCCGAGGCGTGCAAAAGACCCTCGATACCCTTATCTACCTCGACGAAAACGCCGTAAGGCATGATATTGACAATCTTGCCCTTAACGATAGTTCCCGCCGGATACTTGTCATAAACCGCTTCCCACGGGTTGGCGGTAATCTGCTTCAGCCCCAGGGAAACCTTGGAGTTCTCCTTGTCGAAGTCCAGTATCTGGACATCGATGCGCTGACCAAGATGCACTATCTCGGAAGGATGGCTGATGCGCGACCAGCTCATGTCAGTGATATGCAACAAACCGTCTACGCCACCCAAGTCGATAAACGCTCCAAAGTCGGTTATCCCCTTGACGACGCCAGTCCGACGCTGCCCCTTAATCAGCTGATTCCAGAGCACTTCGCGGTTCTCTTCGCGTTCTTTCTGGACCACTTCGCGACGGGACAGAATAAGATTACGCCGCTGCTTGTTCATCTTGGCCACCATAAAACGGTACGGCCTGGCCATGATGTCTTCATTATGCACGCCCTTAAAGGCAGAAAGTGACATGGGCAAGAAAGCCTCCACGCCCTGCACGTCAACAATGTAACCACCCTTGACGATCCGTATCACGCGGCCCTCGACAACATCGCCTTCGTTAATTACATCGGCGATCTTGACCCAGCCTTTCTGTTTCTCAGCCTTGCTATGCGACAAGACGAGCTTGCCTTCCTCGTCTTCAATAGTCTCAATGAGCACATCCAAAACTTGCCCGACCTCTACCAAGGCGGGGTTACGGAACTCCTCGAGGAGAACGAAGCCCTCGGATTTAAACCCTATGTCGACCGTCACCTCATCCTTGCCCTTCGCAACGATGGTCCCCTGGACGATCTGCCCCTCTTCAAAAGTCTTGAGGGTTTTACCGTAAAGTTCCTCCATTAACGATTTCTTTTGTTCGGTTGCCATGGTTAATACACACCTTTCACTTGTTTCTGGCTAACGACACAACCCCCTGGCCGTGTCGCCAAGTCCCGATCGCCCTAATGGACGCCTCGGGAACTTCTATATCGGCACTTCGCCGGAAGCCAATGGGCTTTAATTATCAATAATAATATACAATTGTCAAATAATATTTAAGACGGGAATTAGACCATTGCGGATCTATGAACGAACCTAACCGGCAGGCTTGCGACCTATATACACCAAAGACTGACCTATTGGCGGATGCAGCCATGATTCCATGAACCGCAATACAGGCACCAGACGATCCAAAACCCGGCATCCAGCTACGGAAATATTCTGACGTCGCAATATCCGGCTAGACAATATCCAGGTAAAGATGCCAAAAAAATTTACGTAATAGGAATTCTCTGTCACAAAACCTACCGAACCTGCTAAATCAGCCATTCCCCGTCTGGCATAGCGACGATAGTGCCCGGCAGCTTTATCTATAGAGCCATACAAGAACGGCAGAGCTGGTACCAAAAGAAGCAGCCGGCCTTCTGGTTTAAGCAAGTCATACATCCGGGCCAGCGCCTGCCCGTCATCATCAATATGCTCCAGCACGTTCAGGCAAATAAGACAATCAAAACCAGAGCGCATGTCATCCGGCAACCCGGACGGCATCAAGATATCCAGTTCACGTATCCGACACTTGGGATGGCTGGCAAAACGGCTTTCCAGGCGCCCCAACATCGAAGCCGATATATCAGTCAAACAGGCGGAATTAACAGCCGCTAGGTCATAATACTGAGCAAGGCTACCGATACCACTGCCTATCTCTATAACATCTCCACGCAACCAGGAAAGAAAGTGGCTGGCCAGCCATGAGTTATAATTGCGACAGCCATCAATGGCGGTAAGCGAATCCAGTAGCATCTTTTCCGTAAATTCGTTCGGCTGGGATAAATCAGGGCTGGGCGAGGGCATTAACTCTCTCCATCACCTTCTGCGCCGCCTCGGCGTAAGGCGTATCTTGAGGAAGCGTGAACGGCTCTCCGAAGGTGACCGTCACCGGCGTGCGCCTGGGCAATTTTTCCCCCTTAGGCAAGACCTTATCGGTACCGCTAATATAGATCGGCACCACCGGAGCGCCGCTGTTCACCGCCAGAAAGCCCACACCGGCTTGAACCTTGGCGCCGCCCCGTGTACCCTGAGGAAATATCAGCACTGGATAACCTAGCTTTATCTGCCGAAGGAATTCGTTCAACGCGCCACGATCCGCGCTCAATCGTTTTACGGGAAACCCGCCTCCGCAACGTATCAGCGCTCCCAGCACTGGATTGGTGAAGAGCGAATCCTTCGCCATAAAACGCATCTGACGAGGAGATACTACCGGTAAAAGCATCGGATCGA
>JAAXVU010000208.1 GCA_013335325.1 Candidatus Omnitrophota bacterium
AATCTAGGATAATCCTCTATAGCGGTAGACAAAATCTTGCTGATCAAATCAGCCTCTGTATATTTCTTATCTATCTTTGCTCTGTCCACGACATATGTTCTGATATACGCGCAAAAGTCCAGCAAGCCTGTGTCCGACTTGTCCACCTTGGCGGTATGCCACACCGACCGTAAAATATCGATAGCGTCGTCCGGAGACCATTCCGGCGTCAACCACTGTCCCCACAGTAAAGGCTGAGGAACCAGCTCCAACCTGATGTTGTTCAATACCTGATCGTAAGTAACATCGAAGAACGACTTCTTTGGTTCAGGATCTTCGCTTTTGTACCTATCGCCGGTTATCTGAACGATCTTCTTGTCACTGAATTTCTCAAGAACATACCAGGCATCATAAGCCTTCCACAATTTATCCTCGCTCATAAGCTTATCTGCGACACGGCTAACACTTTTCACCACCCGATCGATAAAGACAAGTATTAAATTTGTGGGGACCTGATTGCGTATCATCTGGGCCACTGAATCATGTATGGTCCGAGCTACCTCATCAGGCTGAAATGCATAGGAACTATCGATATCAACCAAATTGGACTCAATTAATTCCAGGTTGCGATTTATATCATCATAATGATCACCAGACACGCGGTCATCTAACTTCTGCGCCTTGTCGACGGACTTAGAGGAGGAAACCGAGCTTTGCCCGTTACCGGAAACATCGGACGATTTGGCCAGCAGCATCACGACCACCTGACCGTCGCTGAAATTCTGCATCTCGCCATCCCAACGTGGCGGGCTCAGCATCAACTGGATCTCCTGATTGGGGAACCGTCGGACCTGCTTGAAGACCTCCGTCATAAAAGCCTGTTCGGACATCGCCTGCTTGCGCCGCACCGCCTCGGAGAGTTCGGCTCCGGATATATTCTGCTCAGTCCAGAATACGGCATCTCTCCGGTAGGCCGCAGTAAGTAATTCCTGGGCAGTAGTCCGAATGGCATTTTCGTCTGAAGCTTGCACTTTAAACAGCGTGATGTCGGACCTAAAAACAGATTTTATACCCGCCTCCCCGGACACGCCTGAGGGAACTTGTAGAATATCATTCAGCAATGCAGAGATGAACGGGTCAACGGTCTTTCCGTCTGCTCCCAAGAATCCAATTGACCGGGCCGCCTCCGGGACAGTACGGTCTATCCCGTCGGTCTGATACAACTGCCAGACGAGCTCAGGGTTACTGGCCACGTCCTTTAATAAATACAAAAAGTGACCCTTGTCGTCCAGTCCTTCCAGCCGTAATAGATGTACAAACAGCATTTCATACCATCTGCGCATATCTGCTGGCCAATTCCGCAAAGGCACTACCTGGCTGACGCCGTCCTCAGATGGCCTGGTATATTCGGCCACCCCTTTACGAATTTGCTGTAATATTTCGTCTTCCGCCTGCTGTAATTGCTCTGTAGTCAGTTGCGCGTAGTCGGAAGCGAGGCTTTTAAGATTGCCCACCACTTCTTGCAAGTAATGTACATTGGCCTGCTTAGGCTCTTGCCCGTTTGTCATAAAGAAAGGATCGAAGAATAGCACACCGCCGTCCGACTCTTTACCGGTCAAAACCTTGGCGCCAGCGGTCTCAAACAGACCACGGATGATGTCTCCCTTCCGGTCCGTATACTGGGCCTTGGCAGGAAAAAGCACTATGCCCGGTCCAGGAAGTTTGCCGGAAGAATACGTAAGACCTGATTTAAGGGCGAGGCCGACTTCCCGCAGCACTTCCCGCACTTCCGCCAGACTGGTGCTAAATGGCTGCAATACTGCTTTCAAGCGCTCTGCTCTTTCCTGGCGGGAAGGTATCGGCGCCTGCAAGTAAAGATCCACGTCGCCCGTCTTATCCGATAGTATCCTTATCAACATACCGACCAGAGCGGCGAGCTCTACTGACGCAACCTGCTCACTGGTACCCTTCTCACCGGCGACAGCAGTCTTTTCCTCATACACTTTCCGAAGATCAGTCAAAAGCGCATCCCAATCTCCGCTGGGCAAAGCTTTCAACAATATTACCCGCCGAACATCTCCCTGCGCTATCTCCAGCCTGTCACCTGTCTCACCGTAGCCTAACACCTCCAGGGATACTTGCCCTCCCATATCCAACCGCGCCTTACGCGTACGCTGCTCAAGCGGCCGCGCCATGTACGACACCATCGCCGCGTCCTTGATCACGATGCGGTCGCCGGGAGCCCGCCGGTCCTCCACCGCCATAACCGTCCCCACGTTCGGCATGATGCCGCCGGAGAAATACTTGCGCGGGATCATCTCGCCGGAGTTACCCGGCTCCTCCTTGATATAGTTGAACACGC
>JAAXVU010000093.1 GCA_013335325.1 Candidatus Omnitrophota bacterium
AGTAGACCTGTTCCGTTTCCTCCGGGAGGCCATAGAAGGTCGGGAGTATGCCAAGTTCGTATTTACCAAAAGCGTCAGCGAGGTGTTGCGGCTGGTGAAGGAGATCGGAGCGCAGTACGGGTTTTCTGCCGACGATATGTCCTATGTGAATATAACCACGCTGTTAAACTTGTACTCGGTCCTGGATCATCGCGACTTTGTGGAGATCCTGGGGCAGGAGATCGGCAATAACAAGACTTTCTACCATCACAACAAGTTTATCAGGATGCCGCAGATCATTATCGAGCCCGAGGACATTTACTGTTTCGAACTGGTGAGCGGCCTGCCGAACTTTATCGGCACCCGCAAGGTGCGGGCCGATGTGCTGCCAGAGGATCAGTTTGAAACGCAGGACCTGTCCGGCAAAGTGGTCTTTATCGAAAGCGCTGATCCGGGTTATGACTGGATATTCTCCCGCAATATCGGCGGGCTGGTGACCATGTACGGCGGGGCCAATTCCCATATGGCGATCCGCTCGGCGGAGCTGAACATTACTGCCGTTATCGGAGCGGGCGAAAAGAATTTCAAGGAATGGGTGCTGGCCAGGACGCTGGAGATCGACCCGGTCAACAAGCTGGTACATTCAGTAAAATAGGAGCGGCTATGCGAACACTAGGCTTGACCATGCGGGTGGTAGAGGCGGAAGGCTATGCGGAATGCCGGGACGCGTTAAGTGCGGACTGGCCCGGCTTGTTTGAGACGGGCGATTTTGTCCCGCTCTTGCTGCCGAACCAGTGGGAAGTGGCGGTCCGATATTTTGAGCAGGGCCGGATCGATGCGGTCGTCCTGACGGGCGGTAACAGCCTGGGGCCGGTGCTGGGAGGCGTGGACGCGTCCGCGGGAACGCGACGGCGGGATATCTTTGAAAAGCAGCTTTTGGAGTACACAACTGCCCGGCGCATACCGGTCATTGGAGTTTGCCGGGGCATGCAGGTTATCAATGCTTTTTATGGCGGCACATTAAGTAGGGTGGCGGCGAACGTGCACGTGGCCAAGACGCATGAGGTGGCTCTCGTCGAGGCCTTTCAGAATGTGTTCCCCGGATTTACCAAGGTAAATTCCTATCATGAGTTTGGCATAACGCCCGGTTCCCTGGGGCGCGGACTGGTGCCTTTTGCCATGTCCACAGACGGTATTGTAGAGGGGCTGGTCAGCACTGAGGCACCCGTGATGGCGACCATGGATCATCCGGAGCGGCAGGCTGGTCAGCGCGAGCTTTTCTTTAGGAATATTGAACGTATGATCAAGGAAGGCATGTTTTGGAAAGGATCGATATGATGGCAAAACCTCGGATAGTCATATTAGCTGCCGGGTCGGGTACGCGGCTTCGGCCTTACACGGAGAATAATCCCAAGTGTCTGGTGAAGTTGGGAGGGCGGCCCTTGCTCGAGTGGCAGTTGGGCACCGTGAAAGCATGTGGCATTGAGAATATTACGATCGTGACGGGGTACGAGAAGGCGCAGCTGGAAGCGTTTGGACTGCCCACGGTATGGAATGAGGCCTGGGAACGCACGAACATGGTCATGAGCTTGTGGTGTGCGCGGGAAAAGCTGTGTGAGGATGTGGTGATAGCCTATTCGGACATTGTTTATCAGAAAGGCGTTCTGCAGGCCCTGCTCGCCAGCCAGGCCGATATCTCCGTCGTGGTGGACAAGAACTTTCTCGCTTTGTGGCAGGCGCGTTTTGAGAATCCGGTAGCCGACCTGGAAAGCTTGCGGCTGGATAGTGCTGGGAACATAACGGATATAGGGCAGAAGTTGAAGTCACTGGATGGCGTCCAGGGGCAATATATAGGACTCATCCGGTGCCGTGGTAAAGGCCTCGAGGTCTTTTTGCAGGTTATGCAAGAGTGGCATGACAGCGGCGTGTTGAACAAGGTGTACATGACCGATCTTTTGCAGGAGATAATCAAGCGGGGTTATTCAGTCAAGGCAGTACCGGTTCAGGGCGGCTGGCTGGAGATCGATACCAAGAATGATTACGAAGTCATGCAGGGTTTGTTCGCCACTGGCGAGATCAAGAAATTCTTTGATCCGGCGGAGTCCGGCTGTGCCTTATGAACAAGGATAATTCTTCCGACCATATTCCCTTATCTGTTCCGCATTTGGACGGTAACGAGTGGGCGTACGTTAAGGAATGCCTGGACACCAACTGGGTATCCTCGGCAGGGAAATATGTGGAGAAGTTTGAAGCCAGGGCGGCGTCTTATGTCGGTCGTCAATATGGGGTGGCTTGTGTCAACGGCACGTCGGCACTGCATGTGGGTTTACTTGTGGCCGGGGTGGGGGCGGACGACGAGGTTGTGATGCCGCCTTTGACCTTTGTAGCTCCGGCCAATGCCGTCCGCTACACCGGTGCTTATCCGGTGTTTGTGGATGTGCGGCCGGATACCTGGCAGCTGGACGTCGGAAAGGTGGCGGAATTCCTCAAAGAAGGCTGTCATTGGTCAGGAAAGAGACTGGTCAACAAAAAGACCGGACGGACCGTAAAGGCTATCCTGCCGGTCCATCTTATCGGGCATGCTGTCGATATGGATCCGTTAATGGCGCTGGCCCGGGAATTCGATCTGGTGGTGGTCGAAGACAATGCCGAGAGTCTGGGGGCAGCATACCGGGGCCGCAAAGTCGGCAGCCACGGGCTTATCGCCTGTCTCAGTTTTAATGGCAACAAGGTGATCACGTGCGGGGGGGGCGGTATGGTCTTGACTGACGACCGCCAGTTGGCCGACAGGGTGCGTTATTTGACGACCCAGGCCAAGGATGACCCGGTGGAGAATATCCACGGCGCGATAGGGTATAACTACCGGTTGACCAATATGCAGGCTGCCATGGGCTTGGCCCAGCTGGAACAGCTGGACAGTTTTGTGGCCAGGAAAAGACAGATCGCCCGGCGTTATCAGAGCGAGCTGGCACAGGTAGCCGGCATCGTCCATCAGCAAGTAGCGGGCGATGTATTGCCGTCGTACTGGCTGTATACCATATTGATCGATAAGAAGACATTCGGGCTGGATAGCCGGGAAGTCATGCAGAGTCTGCGGCAAGCGGGTATCGAGTCCCGTCCTTTCTGGCATCCGCTCCACAGCCAGAAAGTTTTTGCAGATTGTTATTCTTTCAATGTCAGCGCGGCGGACCGGCTTTACCGGGAGGCCTTGAGCCTGCCCAGTTCGGTGGGGATGACGGATGCTCAGCAGGACCGTGTGATCGATCTGATCCGGTCGTTAGGCAGCGCGTCTGGAAGTAAAAAATAATGACAAGTGTATTCTTTTTCGAAAATCTTTCGGGTCCGGCCGCCTTATTCGTGCTGCTTCCGGCCTTGTTAGGGGAGGCTGGTCAAGGCTGCCAGGTTTGCTGGTATGCCGATGCTTCGCCCTCGGGCAGCTGGCTGGGGAACCTGGTCTGCCGGCTCCGGTCCGTGCGTCTGGAACGGGCCCGGTTCCGCATGATCGACATTCGCGACGACGAAGGCAATCTGTGGCGCCTTAGGATAACATACAGGGACCTGGCCCTGATCCAGCAGGCGGTCCTCGGTAGGCCGGATGTGCAGGAATTGTTTAAGGCCTGGTGCGATAAAGAGGATTATTTCACTGTCTTCCTAAAAAAGAGCATATCCAGATTCGATCAGGTGCAGTCGGCTCTCCCGGGTCGTGCGTTGTACCTGGTGCATGTCCTGCGTTGGCTGTGCCGCCAGGATGGTTTGGAGTCATCAACCAAATATTGCTGGCTTAACAGACGGGCCTGGTCAGAGGAGATTGCCGATTACGCTCGGGGCTGGGGTGTTGCACTCCGCTGGGTGGACTGGAAGCGGACGCCTTTAAAAGAAGCTGTGAAGGAGTTGCTGGGAGCGGAATTGGTCAGCCGGCTGACTTTCTTGCCAGCCGCCATATCGTATCGCCGTAAGCAAATCGCCAATCCATCGCCGTCGGTCAGCCCCAAGGTTATGGTGGAGTATTACGGTCAGTGGAATATTGAAGAGCCGCATAAATACTCGGACTTCTTCTTCATTCAGCAGTCTTCTTTGTCGCCGCGAGATGTGGTTTTTACCTTTAACTTCATGCAGGACTTGCTGGATAAAGACAAGGCAGCCATGCTGGATAAATACGGGATGCAGGGTGTGGCGCTGCATCCCAAGGCAGTTTCTAAAGATAGCCCGGATGTTGAAGTCTTCTTGCCGCACTGGTGGGTTAAGGGCCAAAGGCCGGGTACCCGGGTGCTTGCTAGCATTGCGGACCGCCGTTTGCGCCGCTGGGCGGCGGATCGCGGTAATCAGTTCGCTGACCGGGCCAGCTACTGGGCAGAGCTGTTTAAGCGTTACGGGACCAGAATATATGTTACTTGGTACAAGTACAGCGCCGAACACTGCATTATTGCTGATGTGTTGAGGAGGCTGGGTGGTGTTACGGCAATTTATCAAAAGGCCTTTGATGAGTTCCCGACGCCGGAGACCACCATCGGAGCCGATATCGTATTTGGCTGCTGGCAGAAAGGCGCCAGTATCGAGAGGGAGGCGTTATCCCGTATACCTTATTATGTGGTGACTGGATATTTGGGGGACCACAGGTTCGCTCTTTTAAAGAATGAGGCGGCCAAGTTACGACAATCGCTGACACAAGCCGGGGCCCGGCGCATTATTGCATTTACAGACGAGAATTTCTTGAAAGACGAGCGTTGGCATACAGGTCCGGAAACTGCATATCGAGGGTACCGTTTTTTTCTGGAGAAAGTTTTGACCGACAGCCAGTTCGGGTTGATTATAAAACCAAAAGCGCCTCAGACTTTGGCCAAGCGTTTTGCCCCGATGCGGGAGCTGTTCAACAAGGCGCGCAATACCGGTCGGTGCATCATCATTAGTGAAGGTGTCTTGCAGAGCCACTTTCCGCCGGCGTTGGCAGCTTTGGCTGCCGATATTGCAGTACATAATCATTTCTATGCTATGACCGCCGCGGTGGAGATGGCTCTGACCGGCACCCCGACTCTTCTGGTGGACACGGAAGGCTGGCGGGCCAGCGAGTTAAACCAGACGCTGGGAGTAGGCCGGGTGATATTCCAGGATCACGAGAGTTTGTGGCAGGCCTGCCTGGACTTTTGGGCCGGCAAGCGCAAGGATGTCGGCAACTGGGGAGGCGTGCTAAGAGAGATAGACCCTTTCCGGGACGGGAAAGCGGCGGCCCGTATGGGAGATTATCTGCAATGGATACTGGACGACTTGAAGAAAGGACTTAGCCGCGAAGATGCCATGGCAGCGGCGGCAGATAGATACCGCGGCATTTGGGGAGAAGACAAGGTGATATCCTGCAGATAACAGGCAGTACGCCTGGAAGTATTTATAATAGACTATAACATTTTCTGAGAAGGCTTTATGATCCCAACTAATAATGACATGCGTTTTGAGGTTTCGACCAGGTGTAATTATCGCTGTGTGATATGTCCGCACCCGACTAAGCTTACCCGCAATAAAGAGATAATGCCGACTGATCTCTTTGAGCAGCTTATACACAAGATCATGGCCGAGACGGCCCAGTACGACACCCTGACGTTCCCTGGTATGGGGGAGCCTTTGCTTGACCCGGATCTGGATAGCAAGATAAGTTATGCCAAAAAGAAATATCCGGGCCTACGCGTGCTGATCCTGACCAATGGCTCGCTTTTGACGCCGGAAAGGTTCAAGCGTTTTGAGGATATCGGGGTGGAGTCGGTCCGGGTCAGCTTCTACGGTGCCGATGCGGAAAGCTATTGCCGTGTACACGGCGTGGCCAGCCCGAACATCTTTAACCAGGTCCGCAGCAATGTGGAGGAGATATGCCGCCGGAAGAAGACTACAGCGCTATTGTTGACCTATAACATTGTCGAGGGCGTCAACAATAGCGTGGTACAGGAGTGGAAAGATCATTGGAAGGACAAGGTGGACCTGCTGGAGATATGGCGTCCGCATAATTGGGTAGATTATAAGGAATACCGTCCGGTCCAGTCGAAGAAATTGGCTACCTGCGGCCGGCCGTTCAAGGGGCCGCTGCAGATCCAGGTCGACGGCACGGTCAATATGTGTTGTTTCGATTACGACGGTAAGCTGCTTCTGGGAGATTTAAAGAAGCAAAGTCTGGCGGAGATATTCTCGTCCCCGGAGTTTAATAAGCTGGCCTTGTGCCATCAGAACGGAAACTATACTGGCAGCGGCCTGATCTGCGAGAATTGCGACCAGCGCAATGCCGACAAATCCGACGTGATGGTCTTCAATTCTAAGTTCGCTGTTGAGGATCGCGTCAACCAGCTTTCCACAACCTATTTTAAGATGACAAGTTAGGTCGGCTTAGACCAAGCTGGTATGCACAGGACAATTGGACAACGTGGCAGGACGGCGGGAGGCGGGAGCATGCAGGAACGGGTATTTACTTTAGACGATCAGAACACATTTGCCCGTCTTTCCGGTGATCACAATGCCTTGCACGTGGACAGCGTATTTGCCCGGCGGTCTCTATTTGGCGGTGCGGTTGTCCATGGCATACATATGGTGTTGTGGGCTTTGGATAGATGCCCGGCGATGTGCGCTGGCGGGCAGTCCTTGTCTTCCTTGAAGGTGGTATTCAAAAAGAGCCTGCTGGTAGGTGAGACCGTCTCTTGTCGCGTTGTATCCGATGGTCCGGATGGTGTGGATCTGGAAGTTTACGACGGTCAGCGTGTTTATACCGTGATCAGTGCCTGCTTGACGAAGCAGCCGGGAACGTCGGGCTGCAAGTTGAAACCCTTGATCGCCCAGCCGACCGGTAAGGTGTGGGTGGCGGAAGACTTGGCTGGTGCCAGCGGCGAGTGTGCATTGGGAAGTGATAGCGACCTGGCACAGCAGCTTTTTCCGCAGTTGGCCCGGTCCCTGCCTGAGGTCCAGATCGCCGAGATATTGGCGACGTCCCGGCTGGTCGGCATGGAGTGCCCGGGTGTACATTCAATATTCTCCGGTCTGGATGTGAAGTTCGGCAGTCTTGAGCCCGATCGGTGCAGCCTGGCGTATAAAGTTCGTAGTTTTGACGCCCGTTTCTCCTTGCTGGACATAACAGTGGAAGGGGCAGGGATGAGGGGGACGATAAAAGCATTTTTGCGGCCGGCTCCGGTAGTGCAGGCGGCATTCTTGGGCTTGCGAGATAAGGTAAGCTCCGATGAGTTTCGTGGTCAGAAATCTTTGATCGTCGGTGGCTCCCGAGGCTTGGGGGAAGTTGTCGCCAAACTGCTGGCAGCGGGCGGGGCCAAGGTCCTTTTGACGTATCATCAGGGCGAGGAGGACGCTCGTCAAGTGGTGCGGGAGATATCCGACGGTGGCGGTCAGGCGGAGGCGATGGAGTTCAACGTGCTTGACATCAGCCAGCGAACGATCCAGCAAGCGGAGCGTTTCTGTCCTACGCATCTGTATTATTTCGCCACGCCGCACATATCGGCCGGTGACGGCGGGTTTTCGGATAGCAAGTTTGTCAGGTTCTGTGGCTATTATGTATCCGGCTTTGCGGCTACCGTGGAATGTTTCCTTAAGTCGCGCCTGCCGGTTGAGAAAGTTTTTTACCCGTCTACCGTCTTCATTGATGAGCAGCCGGCTGCCTTCCCGGAATATGTGGCCGCCAAGAGCGCCGGAGAGATGTTGTGCCGGGCCATGGAACAATCCCGCAGGGGTCTTAATATCTACCGGCCCCGGCTGCCCAAGATGGAGACTGACCAGACGTCCGCTATATTGAAGAAAGACGCACATGATCCGGTGGACATCATGCTCGAGCAGTTGAGAACTTTTGTGACTTATTCCCGTTAAATTACTGTGGCGCTGATATGCAGACTGGCGGAAAAATATATTTTGTGGACAGCGTCGATGTTATTAAGACCCGGCTGTCTGTCGGCACATCGGTCAAGAGAACGGTCTGCTTGCTTACTGGCGATATCGAAGCAGAGGACTTGCAGGCCATTGAGGTGACAGGTGCCAAGGTCATAACGGGTATGACCCTGTCCCAGG
>JAAXVU010000094.1 GCA_013335325.1 Candidatus Omnitrophota bacterium
TAACAAGATTAAGCGGCTCAAACGCATGGCTTATGGGTACCGAGATATTGAGTATTTTAAACTGAAGATCCATCAGCATTGCGGATACCTAAACCCGAGAAGATTTCAACTTAACTAAGAAAGAACCATAATATTTAACCGGGGAGGGCCCGATCAGGTGGTGGAGCACAGAGGTGGAAGGGTTGGCTGATTTATACAGGCAGCTTGTAAGCAATGTTAAGAAAGGAAGGTTGTATGAAAAGATGGGCGGTGGTGTTGGTTATCTGCGGTCTTCTGACAGTATTGGGATGTTCTCCAACGAGGTACATTTATAAGGAGATCACGGCTGACAAGGATCCGTACAATTCCCAGGTCTTCCAGGCAACTATGCCGCAGTTGCTTGACGCTGTTGAGAAGACCATGTTGACCAAGAAACTTTCTATTGAGGCGGAAGACAAGACCGCGGGTACCCTGACGGCCTTCCGCAAGTTCAGCCGTGGATATCAGACCGTGGTAGTGGTTTTGCAGGCTAAGATTATTTCTAACTGTGACAATGAACAGCAATTATTTCTAAACGGTATTCAGACTACAGAACGTAATTATGTTGAAGACAAGACCAGGTTCTTCTTGTGGCTGGTTCCGCTCCCAGGAGGCGGTGGTAAGCAGGTGACTACTTCCAAGGAAACCGATGTGTTTATTGAGGATAAGGAGTGGTATCAGGATCTGTTTGCTGAGATCCAGAAGGTTCTGCCCAAGCAAGGGTGAGAAGTGGCTTAGTTCTCTAGAAGGGCCGAGCTGTAGGGTGGAGCTATTCAATCGACGTGTTGAAGGATTTAGTATATGTTCTATCCGGATGTCTTGAACACTAAGATTAATGCCGATTGGGGTGGGCTTGCAAAGAATGTTTGTATTTAATCGTACATTGTCCTTAAAGCATATGTGGTGCCTGCGGCACCTCATATTATTCATCATAAGAAGGGCGTGTAATCCGTCGGTCTTAAGGAATATGCTGGGCTGTCTTTGGGGCCGTGCTGTAAAAGCCACCACTGTTTCCTACAAGCCCTACGGTGTGATGGTTGAAGCGTCCTCGCGGTGTAATTGTTCGTGTCTTATGTGTAAACGCTCGCTGTTTGGTTTGGCCAGGGAGCACAGAGACATGACTTTTGAGGAGTTCAAGTTAGTGCTGAGCCGGTTGGAGGACTGCCTGATCGGGATCTCGTTTTGGAACTATGGTGAGCCTCTCATGAATAATGATCTGTCTATGATGATCCAATATGCTTCGGATCAGGGGATCACGACGGTAGCAAGCACAAACGGCCTGTTATTGGATGAAAGGCTATCGGAAGACCTGGTAAGAGCGGGTCTTAAGTATCTTATTGTGTGTATTGATGGTACAACGCAGAATGTTTATGAAAAGTTTAGGCGGGGCGGTTCTTTGGAGGTGGTGAAGGAAAATATTCGAGGACTAGTAAAGGCCAAGGAGTCGCAACGCAGCAAGTTCCCAATAATTGATCTCCAGTTTATTGTTATGAAGGATAACGAGCAACAGGTGGCAGATTTCTTTTCGCTGGCCCGGGAATTGCATGCTGACGTGGCTACGTTGAAGAAATTCTCTACATTAATGCATTATAACGAGAAAGAAAGATTTCTTCCTAAGCGCGAGGCTTTATTCACAGTGCTTTCTCACTGCGTAAAGATGCGCCACGAAGATTATTTTGTGAGTCTCCATGGAGGTCGACGGTCATTAATTCCAACGGCGAGATCATTCCCTGCTGTGGCGACTTTCTTTCCCGACACGTTTTCGGCAATGCGTTTAAGGAAGACATACACAATATTTGGTCAGGTGGGAAGTATGGGCATTTCCGGGAGAGGGTTAAGACCGCTATGGATCAGTTGGATATTTGCCAAGAGTGCCCTGGTCGAGGCAGTCAAGAGGGAGAATATGTAATGTCAAAGGTCCTGCGGTGAGATAACTGGCAGTCTATTAGTGTAACTAAAGAGAGGCGTAAGAATTGACTATGAGATCTCCAGATAGCCAGAGCAGTTCTGATAGCACACAATTCGGTCCCAAGGTGGATGTAAAACGAGGTGGGAGGCTACGTCGCCTGTTGGCCTTCATGGGGCCGGCGTACCTGGTCAGCATTGGGTATATGGACCCCGGCAACTGGGCGACCGACATCGAGGGCGGGGCCCGTTTTGGATATATGCTTATCTGGGTGCTCATCATGTCGAACCTGATGGCGCTGCTGTTACAGACGTTGGCCGCCAGATTAGGGATAGTTACCGGACTGGATCTTGCGCAGGGTTGCAAACGAGAATATGCCCCGCCGCTGAATTATTTTCTCTGGATACTGGCGGAAGTGGCGATCGCTGCTACCGATCTGGCGGAGATCATCGGAACGGTGATCGGCTTGAATATGCTCTTTCGGCTGCCTTTGCTGTGGGGCTGTGCAGTGACCGCTTGCGATACATTTCTATTTCTGGCGTTGCAGAGGCTGGGCATGCGGAAGATGGAATCGTTTATCTTGATGCTGGTCGGCACCATCGGTTTTTGTTTTCTTATCGAAGTTTATCTGGCCCGTCCTGACTGGACCGCTGTTGCCGGAGGGCTCGTGCCGCATATGAACGAGTCGGCGCTGTTCGTAGCTATCGGTATGATCGGTGCCACGGTAATGCCACACAATCTGTATCTGCATTCATCGCTCGTGCAATCTCGCGCTGTCTCCAATACATTTACTGGCAAGAAGGAGGCCTGCAAATTCAATTTACTGGATTCCGCCGTGGCGTTGAATGTGGCCTTGCTGGTCAATGTGGCCATATTGATACTGGCGGCCGCGGTATTCTTTCGGAATGGAATAGTAGTCACTGAAATACAACAGGCGCAAGGATTGCTTAGCGGGTTGCTTGGTTCACGCTGGGCTCCGATAGCTTTCGGTGTGGCCCTACTGGCAGCGGGGCAGAGCTCGACTTTGACCGGTACTTTATCGGGCCAGATCATCATGGAAGGCTTTCTGAACTTGAGAATGCAGCCCTGGATACGTCGTTTCTTCACCCGGGCGCTGGCCCTGCTACCGGCTGTTATCGCCATCTCTCTTGCCGGAGACCACGGTCTGTACAAGTTGCTGATACTGTCCCAGGTTATCCTTAGTCTCCAATTGCCATTTGCTACGATACCGCTTATACATTTCACTTCCGACCCGCAAAAGATGGGGCCTTTCGCCAACAAACTTTGGATAAAGGTGCTGGCTTGGTGCATCGCGGCGGTGGTCATAACCTTGAACATGATCTTGCTTTGGAATGCGGTCCTGCCGTGGCTGGTTTTTGCTCCGGCCTGGGCAGTTGCGTTGGTCTTGCTCGGTGGTGCCCTTGTTCTCTCGGTCCTTGTCTACTTGATATTCCGTCCGTTCTTTAATCCCGGCGGCAAGTGGGAAAGTATTGTGACGACAGGCGGGCACGAGGTGGCTTCCAGTATCACTCCGGTCACGATCAGGCACATTGGCGTTGCATTGGAGCATACGCCAGGGGATGCGGTGGTAGTATCAACCGCTGTCACTGAGGCCCGGGTGCATAAGGCGAAGATAACCTTTGTCCATGTGGTGGACTCGCCGGGAACGATGATGCTGGGCGAGGAAAGCAGCAGTCTGCACAGCGCTGAAGATGAAGCCTACTTAGAGACGCTGACCCAAGAAGTGGAGACGCGGGACCTGCCGGTTGAGTTTATGCTGCTTTACGGCCATCCGGCGCGGGAGCTTATACGAACAGCCCGGGAAGCTGGGTTTGACATGATGGTCATGGGGGCGCATGGACACCACGGGATAGGAGATATTGTTTTTGGTCAGACGGTATCGGTGGTGCGGCATGCGCTAGACATACCGGTTTTGGTGGTGCGCAGTCACGGGCGGGAAAAAGCGCAAAGATAAAACGCAACTATTGCCAGCAGAACAATCGGCCTGGCTGCAGGGCCGGCGTCTATCAGGGCAAGTGCACTTGTTGTCGGTGACTGGCCTGAATCTATCTGCCGATCGCAGACTTTCCCAATTGGCTGTGTTTGTTAGTCCTTCATCGACATTCTATTTGTCAAGTAAGTTCTGCCGTAACATAGCATTCTGATGCGTTATCTGCCATACATATGCATTCTGAACACTAGACTTTCAATTTGACCGGTGCTGATTACCTGCTTTTTAAGTCTTTTCGGCTATGCTGCTTGCCTGCTTAAAACAAATTCTTATTTCAACCAAGTATTTTTATACAGTGCCTCGTTCAGGGTGGGGTACTATACATTTAATTGACATAATAAGGCAATAACACTAATATACCCACTGGATTCAAAATCCTTATATTCCAATGTTTTATGTGTAATGGTCTGGAGCCGGTAATCTAACTATTCAATTGCTTGAGGTATACTATGATGCAAGTAATGAAGAAGCTTTTGTCCTGCCTAATAATCATATGCTTCTCGACCTCACAGATCACTTTCGCAGATCAAATCATTCCGGATGGTCAAACCCAAACCACCCTAGAGATAAACCAGAACATAACAGATATCACTACTGCCTCGATTCACGGCGCCAATGCTTTTAATTCATTTGAGAAGTTTGATGTCTATCAGGGTAACACGGTAAACCTCCACTTGCCTGAAGGCACGTCTGTCTTGATCAATCTGGTGCATGGTCAGGCCAGTCATATCGATGGTATTTTAAATTCTATTAAGAATGGGCAGATAGGCGGCAATGTTTTCTTTGCCAATCCTTATGGTCTGGTCGTAGGCCAGAGCGGGATCTTGAACGTCGGGTCTTTGACCGCTGTTACTCCCTCCAAGAGTTTTATGGACAGCTTCTTTGATGCTTCGGGCATGCCGAATGCGTCGGCAGTAGCTGCTCTGCTGGATAACAATGTGCCTATCAGTGAAGACGGGTTGATCTCGATACAAGGTAAAGTCAATGCTATTGGCGATGTGCGTTTATCGGGTCAAGATGTATTACATGGCGGTTCAATTACGACGGGTGTCACTTTTCAGACGGGTGCTGTGGACTTCAGCGATCTTGTCAATGTGGCCGGGCTAGAAGACGGGACGGTCCTCTCGGTTCAGAACGGCGAGATCTATATTACGGCCCAGAACAATGTTGCAGATACGGGGATACTGACATCGGACGGTAGGGATAGCATTGATGCCGGTGACATCACAATGAAGGCTGGTAATGATATTGAAGTAACCGGGGATGCGGCAATCTCTGCTAACGGCCAGGGCGCAGAGTCCAGCGGTGGTGATATCCGTATATTGGCCGGTCACGATGCCACGCTAGGAGACAACGCAACGGTCTCGGCCCAGGGCGGGGATGAGTCGGGCGACGGTGGCTTTATTGAACTGAGCGCCAAAGACACGCTCCATCTGGCCGGTGGGCATATGACAGCCTCGGCAGTTCACGGATCGGACGGGGCGATCCTTCTGGATCCCGAGAACCTTGATGTTGAGGCGGATGTATTACGCGGGGACAATGATGTTTTTACTGGTGTAAAGAGCGGCATAACCTGGGATGCCGGTAAGTTGACGTTGCTGGCCGACCAGAAGATCACAATTGAGGATGACGTGGTGGTGTCCAGTCGCTCGGTAAGCCAGGGCCCGGGGCAGAGCTTGCGTGATGCGCATATCGACAATGTCTCAACCGGAGACTCGGGGGATATTGAACTAAAGGCCCCGGAGATCGAGTTAAAGGACGGCTCGATGGTCCTGGCGCATGTGGAAGCCGGCAGTAACTATACTGCCGGGGACGTTAAGCTGACAGCTTATGATGTAGTCGGATTTGCCACGCCGTTGCTCCATGTCAAGAACACCCTGGCCAGTATTAAGCTTAACAATGCTTTAATCAAGGGTAAGGACGTAACGATATCCGCCACGGCGGAGAGCTCCAAGATATTTGACGATGCCAGCACTGCCACGGAGATCTCTTTGGAAATGCTGGAATATGTGAATACTCTCGCTGGTGCTTCTTTCTCGAATGCCAGCGCAGATATCAGTCTCGGCGGTAACAGCTCAATATATGCTCATGATCTGGATATAAAAGCCGAGGCAAAGACGGATGCCCATGTCAAGACCGAGTCTACGGCCCTGGGTGTGGCCTACGGCAAATCTACCCCTACCGCCACTGTCACTATCGGTGCCGGCAGCACGATTCAGACCCAGAATGACCTGACAATACATTCCCTGGCCAACAGTAATCTGGAAGTAAGTTCCTTAACACAGAATTTGGGCTCTAGAGCTGGTTCTTCAGTCGATGTGTCTCTGGCAATTGGAGAATCTAACATTACTTCTACCGCGCAAGTTGCCAATACGGCGAGTCTGACGGTCGGCGGGGATCTTGAGCTAAAAGCGGAGATGACCAAAACGCAGAATACCAGCGCTAAGGGCGGTGCCTACGAGGACGGTTCTGTAGGCGTTGCGGTGGCTATTTCTGACTCTACCAGCAATGTGAATGCTTTGCTGGAAGGTGATGTCAATGCCCGTGGCAATATCACGGTTGAGGCCTTGTCCACTACCGAAGAGAACAAAACTGACGCCAAGGCCCAGGTGGGTGGAGGCAATAGTATTGCCAAGATCTATAAAGCCTCTGCCACAGTCTTAGAGAAATTGCAGAAGAAGTTCCAGGACAAGGCGCCCAAGACAGATACCCGCAGCAATTCCAAGACAAGCCTGGCGCTGGCCGCTTCCGTGGTCTGGGGCGAACACAACAACAATGCCTTGGCGCGGATAGGCGATCCGCTAAGCAACCAGGGCATATCGGTCAGATCGACGGGTCAGATCGATGTAAAGGCGCTCATAACGGATGCCATGCAGGTCAAGGCCAAAACCAAGATAGACTCGGACAAGCTGGCGGATGTGATCAAAGGTAATGCCAATCTGAAGGAGAATTCCGTCAGCGCGGCGGTGGTAATCGGAGACTTTACCAATACTGCCAAAGCCTCGATCGAAGGCAACGCCGATGTCGATGCGAAGAGATCCGTATCAGTTGTCTCCGAGACCAAGATCCCCTATGATCTGAATTGGGATATTATCCCGGAGATTTGGGAAATGCTCACTACTGACCTGACCGATATTGCCTCGCTTACCGATATGCTGGCCGATGGCTATCTGGTGACATCTTGGGCAGCTGCTCAGGCAAAGGGTACCAAGACTGTTACCGGCGGCACAGTGAATGATGTTACATATACTAATAACAGCGATGCTTATGTGGCTTCAGGAGCACAGATCAACCAGGCGAATCCTTTTAAAGGCGAATATAGTTTTGATCCTGACGGATTGATCACTACGGACGGCGGTATTAAATTTAAGACTCCACATGATCTTGTGTCAGGGGACGCGGTTTTGTACTCTACCGACGGGACAGAGATCCAGGGTCTTAAGAACGGTCAGACGTATTACGTGCAGGTGGTGGACGGTTCAACCATCAAGCTGGCGGCCTCAACAGACGATCTGGCGGACAATAAATTCATCGCATTAGATTTTGCTGGCCAGAGCGGAGAGGAACATCAGTTTCAAGACCTTTCCATGGCTCAACAGGTAAATGTCACAGCGTTGAGTGAACTGGAGACCGTAAACTTGTCCGGCTTGTTTGACCTGTCCGGCGAGGAGCCGGAGACTTCCGGTGTTGGAGGCTCATATTTAGGGGTAGACTATCGCAATAACGTGACGGCTGCAGTTCAGGAGAATGCGATCATCGACGCAGACAGTCTGCAGGTTAAGGCAACGACTACCAATCGGATCATCTCACTCGCCGAGTCCGGCGGTCAGGCCGACGATTACGCGATCGATGCGTCTTTCTCTATGCTGGACATTGATAACGCAACCACCGCAGAGATAGCTCCCGGGGCAGAGATAACGACACGGGACGGCATCGTCACTGATACGACAAATACTAATGTGCTGGTGGAGGCCAAAGACCATTCGCAGATCTACAATCTGACCGGCGGAGTTTCCCGTAGCAAAAATGTCGGGGTCGGCGC
>JAAXVU010000095.1 GCA_013335325.1 Candidatus Omnitrophota bacterium
TAGACCTTGAAGACCTGTTATTGAAATAGAGATCGAATTACAGAAAAGAACCATTTATGAAATATATCGTAATTGTCCCCGATGGAGTTGCCGATGAGCCGCTGAAAGAGCTGGGCGGAAAGACCCCTCTGGAAGTGGCGGCCACGCCCAATATGGACGCGATCGCTGGGACGGGCTGGACCGGACTGGTGCAGATCATACCCGAAGGTATGCCGCCGGGTTCTGACGTGGGGAACATGTCGGTCTTAGGTTACGACGCCACCAAAGGCTTCTCCGGTCGGGCGCCTCTGGAGGCCGCCAGCCTGGGGATAGTCCTTAAAGATGACGAGCTGGCCTTTCGCTGCAATCTGGTCACCGTCAAGGACGGCGTCATGGTCGATTACAGCTCCGGACACATTCCGGCTGAGGAAGCCGCCCGGATCATGGAGACGATAGCCGCCAAACTTTCCGATGACCGCTGTCGTTTCTATACCGGAAAGAGCTACCGGCACCTGGCAGTTATCCGGGATCCCGCGATCGGCGAATTACTTTCCATAAAATGTACGCCGCCGCATGATATTACCAACCAGCCGTTCGCCGGACATATGCCCTCGGGTAAACGTGCCGCCGATATCCTGAAATATATGGAAGCCGGCACGCCGATCCTGGCAGCGCATCCGGTCAATGCGGAGCGCCTCAAGAGAGGTGAATCTCCGGCCAACATGCTGTGGTTTTGGGGCCAGGGCGGGCGTCCGCAACTTGAGCCTTTCCGTCAGCGTTACGGCGTGAACGGTTCAATCATTTCGGCGGTGGACCTGGTAAACGGCATTGGCCGCGTCATCGGTCTGGACATCGTGGATGTGCCGGGCGCTACTGGTTATTACGACACGAACTACCAGGGCAAGGCCGACTACGCGATTGAATCGCTAAAGCGCCATGATTTCGTCTATATCCACGTCGAGTCAACCGACGAGGCCGGGCATAACGGTGACTACAAGGCCAAGGTAGACTGCATCGAGAAGTTCGACCGTTTCGTGGCCGGCACGGCGCTGGCGTATCAAAAGAGCCATCCGGATTCCCGTGTCCTGGTGGTGCCGGACCATGCCACGCCCATCGCCAAAAGGACCCACACGCGCTCGGCGGTGCCTTTCGCCATGTGCGGAAAAGGTATTGAACATAACGGGGTCGATAGATACAATGAAAAATCTGCCGCGGGTACGGGCATGCTTTATAAGAGCGGGATGGACATGATGCGGCGGTTCATGGCCCGCTAAAGGTGGCAACAAGGACAGGGTAAGGTTATGAAGAAAACGAAGACTATCGTGCAGAAATACGGCGGCTCGTCGGTAAAAGATGCCGACCGGATCAAGGCAGTGGCCGAGCGTATCGTATCCTACAAGAAGAACGACACCAACGTCGCGGTGGTGGTCTCGGCCATGGCCGACACGACCGACGATTTGATCGAACTGGCGGTCAAGATCGCCAAGGACCCGACGGACAGGGAGATGGACCTTCTGTTGTCCACCGGCGAGCAGATAAGCTGTGCGCTTCTGGCCATGGCGGTCCGTGAGCTGGGTTTCGAATCGGTGGCGCTGACCGGCTTCCAGGTGGGAGTATTGACCAACAAGGAACACGGCAAGGCACGCGTGCATTCGGTCGACGACAAGCGGCTGAAGAAGGCTTTTAAGGAAGGCAAGATCGTGATCGTGGCCGGTTACCAGGGCATCACCGAGGACGGTGAGATCACCACGCTCGGCCGCGGCGGCTCGGACCTTTCGGCCGTGGCGCTGGCGAAAGCCATCCGCGCCGATGTCTGCGAGATCTACACCGACGTCACCGGTATTTACACGACCGACCCCAGGATGGTCCCGGAGGCGCGTAAGCTTAAAGAGATCACTTTTGATGAGATGCTGGAGATGGCGTCCTTAGGCGCCCAGGTCATGCAGGCGCGTTCCATCGAGGTAGCCAAACGTTTCAATATCCCGCTGCATGTTAGGTCAAGCTATTCCAAGGAGGAAGGTACCATGATCGTCAAGACTGCCAGTAAGATCGAGGACATCGCCGTGACCGGCGTCACGTCCAACAAGAACGAGGCCAAGATCACTGTCTGCGCTGTGCCGGACCAGCCGGGCATTTCGGCCAAGATCTTTAACGCCATTGCCAAAGCCGGTGTCAACGTAGACGTGATCGTGCAGAACGTCAGCCACACCCGCAAGACTGACATTTCCTTTACAGTGCCGAAGGCCGAACTCCCCAAGGCTCTTGAGGCCGCCGCAGAAGTTTCCGCCAAGATCGGCGCCGGGGAAGTCCTGCACTCGCGGGAAGTCGCCCGCGTTTCCATCGTCGGGTCCGGGATGCGCTCGCACCAGGGCATTGCCGCGCGGATGTTCGAGGCTTTGGCGCAAGCCGGCATCAACATCGAAATGATCGCCACCTCCGAGATCAGCATCTCCTGCATCATTGCCTTGGACAAGGTGGACGCGGCGGTCAAGGTCCTGCACCGGAAATTCGCTCTGGACAAGGGTTAAAAAATGAACAAAGTCCTGATCTACGACACGACACTGCGCGACGGTTCCCAGGCTGAAGGCGTGTCCTTCACGGTGGCCGACAAGGTCAAGATCGCCCGCCGGCTGGACGAACTGGGCGTGCACTACGTGGAAGGCGGCTGGCCGGGGTCGAACCCCAAAGACCGCGAGTTCTTCGCGGCACTGAAGAAAGCCCCGCTCAAGCGTGCGCGCCTTGCGGCGTTCTCCTCGACCCGGCGCAAGGGCCTCAAGGCCAAAGACGACCCCAACTACCGCGACCTGGTGGCGGCCGGAACCCCTGTGGTCTGCATTTTCGGCAAGTCCTGGGACCTGCACGTGACGGACGTGCTTCGCACCACGCTCGAAGACAACCTGGAAATAATCCGCGATTCTGTGGCCTTCCTCAAGTCGAAGAAGCGCGAGGTGGTCTACGACGCTGAACATTTCTTCGATGGCTACAAGCACAACCCCGAGTACGCCCTCAAGACGATCCTGACCGCGGCCCGGGCCGGGGCCGACTTTGTGGTGCTCTGCGACACCAACGGCGGCAGTCTGCCACAGGAAGTCGCCGAGATCGTGACCGCGGTGCACTCGCATTTGAACACACCTTTGGGCATCCACACCCACAACGACATGGACCTGGCGGTGGCCAATTCCCTGGCGGCAGTGGCGGCCGGCTGCGTCCAGGTGCAGGGCACCTTAAACGGCTTCGGCGAACGCTGCGGCAACGCGGACCTGTCGACGATCATCGGCATTCTTTCATCCAAGCTGGGCTACGAGACCTTGCCCAAGGCCAAGCTGAAGGGCCTCAAGGACACTTGTTATTTCGTGAGCGAAGTGGCCAATCTGCCGATACCGGATTTCCATGCCTTTGTCGGACATTCCGCCTTCGCGCACAAGGCCGGCGTGCATATCGACGCCATCCTCAAGAACTCCCGGGCGTACGAGCATCTGGACCCGGTTACCTTCGGCAACCACCGGCGCTTCATCACCTCCGAACTCGCCGGCAAAATGCCCATTGTGCAGAAGGCCGAAGAGATGGCGGTCAAGATCGACAAGAAATCCGACCAGGCCAAGGAACTGCTCGCGTCGCTGCAGGAGAAAGAGCTGGCCGGTTACCAGTTCGAGGGGGCAGACGCCTCCTTCGAGCTTTTCATGAAAAAGCACTTGAAGAAATACCGGCCTTTTTTCCGCCTGGAAGGTTTCCGCATCCACACCGAGAAGAAGGCGGACGGACAGGCCAGGGCCGAGGCCACCATCCAGGTCGAAGTTTCCGGCGAGAGCCAGTTCAGCGCCGCTGACAGCGTGGGCCCGGTGGACGCGCTGGACAAGGCCCTGCGCAAGGCACTCACCAAATTTTATCCGTCGCTTAAGCACATGCGTCTGACCGACTACAAGGTGCGCGTGCTGGACACCAAGGACGGCACTTCCGCCCGCGTGCGGGTCCTGATCGAGTCGCAGGACGAACACGACTCCTGGACCACCGTGGGTGTCCACGAGAACATCATCGAGGCCAGCTGGGAAGCCCTGGTCGACAGCGTGGAGTATAAACTGCTCAAGGATTCCGGAAAATAAACCATACCGTAGGCGTCAGCTATCTGGCGACCCAGCGGTTCTTTCTGCAAGCACGAAAGTACGCTAATGTCCGAACTATCCGCCCGTTACAATCCCCGCGAAGTCGAGGAGAAACGCCTTCAGCTCTGGGACCAGAAGAAACCTTTCCACGCCGAAGCCGGACGCGCCGCCAAAAGCAAGGGGCCTTTCACCATCGTCATACCGCCGCCTAACGTGACCGGTGTCCTGCACATGGGCCATGCGCTCAACAACACCTTGCAGGACATCCTGACTCGCTACAAGCGCATGCAGGGCTTCGACGCGCTCTGGATGCCCGGCACCGACCACGCCGGTATCGCCACCCAGAACGTGGTGGAGAAGCAGTTGGCCAAGGAAGGCTTAACCCGCGAACAGCTCGGCCGCGAGAAGTTCATGGAACGTCTTTGGGAGTGGAAACAGCGCCACGGGGATACCATTATCCTGCAGCTGCGTCGCCTGGGCAGCTCCTGCGACTGGGACCGCACCCGTTTCACCATGGACGAAGGCTACTCCGGGTCAGTACGCGAAGTCTTTATCCGGCTGTACGAGCGCGGCCTCATTTACCAGGGACAGTACATCATTAACTGGTGCCCGCGCTGCCAGACCGCGCTTTCCGACGAAGAAGCCGAGCACCGCGATTCCGCCGGACATCTCTGGCACATCAAGTACCCCTTTAAGGACGACCCCGCGCAATTCGTGACCGTGGCGACCACCCGTCCCGAGACCATGCTGGGCGACACCGCCGTGGCGGTCAATCCCAAGGACGAACGCTACCGCGACCTGGTAGGCAAGGTATTGGTGCTGCCTTTGACCGGCCGCGAGATACGCATCATCGCCGACGACTTCGTGGACCGCGAGTTCGGTTCCGGCGCGGTCAAGGTCACCCCGGCGCACGACCCCAATGACTTTGCCATGGGCCGCCGCCACAACCTGGAATTCGTAAATATCCTTAAACCCGACGGTGTCCTGAACGAGAATGCCGGACGCTTCTGTGGCATGGATCGCTTCGAAGGCCGCAAGGCCGTGGTTAAGGCGCTCGAAGCCGAAGGGTTCCTGGCCAAGATAGAGCCGCACGCCAACGCGGTCCGCCGCTGCTACCGTTGCGACACCGTGGTCGAGCCATACCTCTCGCGCCAGTGGTTCGTCAAGATGAAGCCGATGGCCGACAAGGCGCTGGAGGCCTTCCGCCAGGGTAAGCCCCGGCTGCAGCCCAAGCGCTGGGAGAAAGTTTACGAGAACTGGCTTACGGACATCCGCGACTGGTGTATTTCGCGTCAGATCTGGTGGGGCCACCGCATACCGGTCTGGTACGACGAGAAAGGCAACCATTTTGTGGCCCGGAACGAAGCCGACGCCAGGGTCCAGGCCCGCGCCAAGCTGGGGAAAGATGTGCCGCTCGTGCAGGACCCGGATGTGCTCGACACCTGGTTCTCTTCCTGGCTGTGGCCCTTCGCGACTTTGGGCTGGCCGGCTGATAACCGCGACCTGAAATATTTTTACCCGACCACTGCGCTCTTTACCGCGCCCGAGATCATATTTTTCTGGGTGGCCCGTATGGTCATGGCCGGAATTGAATTCATGGGCGAGGTGCCCTTTGACGACGTCATCCTGCACGGCACGGTGCGCGACGCCAAGGGGCGCAAGATGTCGAAATCGCTGGGCAATGCCTTAGACCCGCTGGAGATAATCGAGGAGTACGGCGCCGACGCCCTGCGTTTCAGCATGATCCTGAACTCCGGGCAGGACATCTACATCTCCAAGGAAAAGTTCGAGATCGGGCGTAACTTCGCCAACAAACTGTGGAACGCCTCGCGTTTCCTGTCGATGAACATCAAGCCCGAAGCCAAGGTAGACGACTTCGCCGCGATCGACGTGACCAGCCTGGACCTGGCCTCACGCTGGATCATCTCACGCTACCAGACCGCGCTTAAAGAGGTCACTGTCGCAATAGATGAATACCGCTATTCCGAAGGCGAGAACGTGCTCTACGAATTCTTCTGGGCCACCTACTGCGACTGGTACCTGGAGATCATCAAGGGCAAGCTAGACGACGTCGAGGTGCAGAAGACCGCCTACTGTGTGCTTGTAAATACGCTGAAGATGTTGCATCCTTTCATACCTTTTGTCACCGAGGAACTGTACAGCCAGTTCAAGTCCAAAGAGACCATCCTGACCCTGGAGGCCTGGCCGGTCCCGGTGGAAAGCCTGGCAGACGCCCGGGCCGAAGCCGAAATGGCCGTGCTCATCGAACTGGTGACCAAGGTCCGTAATGTCCGCGCCCAGTGGGGGATCAAGCAGAACGACAAGATCCCTTGCGTCCTGGTTTGCAAGAACGAGGCAATAATTAAACTGCTCAAGGCTAATATCCAGGTCTTGCAGAAGCTGGCGTCCATAGAGAACGTGGTCTTCGGCTCCGAGTCTGACAAGATCAAGAATGCGGTCGCCGGTCTGGCCGGGGATGTCAAGTTCCTGATCCCTTTAAGCGATCTGGTGGATGTCGATAAAGAGAAGGACCGCATCGGCAAAGAACTGGCCGAGGCCGTGAAGGCAGCTACCGGGTTATCAGGCCGACTCTCAAGCGAGAACTTTGTCAGCAAGGCGCCGGCCGAAGTGATTGCCAAGGAACGCCAACGCCTGGCCGAACTTGAAGCGCGTATCGCCGAGCTTAACCGCGCGGTGGACAGTCTGGTTTAAGTCTTGCCGCAGCTTGTATTAGGCCAGGTTCTCGTTTATATTTATCTGTGTCTGTGAGATGCTGGCCAAGGAATTAAAGCGGCCGTTGTCGGGCAGCTTGTTTGAACGCTTATAAAAGGGAGAAAATGGCTATGAAGAAAACACTGCTGGTTTTAACCTGCCTGGTCATGTTTTTCGCCCTGAACGCCCGGGCCCAGTTCATGAAAGACAAATACGAGGCGGAGGTCGGCGTTGTGGACGCCATAGCCGCCAAGAGCGCCCGGCTCTATGCAAACGAAGAGATACCCGGAGCCGTGGAAGACCGCAAACCGCAGGCTCAGCGTTACAACGAAATGGTGGTCCACATCGATAACGCTATCGTCCATCATTACAATACAACTTTGATCACAGGCGAGAAAATTTAGGAGGAGCCGGCTTCCGGCCATACCGCCAGATGAATTCTGCCCACATACACCAAACTGCTGCTGAGCTAAACCTTAGAGAGCGCCAGGTCGAAGCTGTTGCCCAGCTCCTCGAAGGAGGGGCCACGGTGCCGTTCCTGGCCCGTTACCGCAAGGAAGTCACCGGTTCTCTGGACGAAGTGGCCATAACATCCATCCGCGACCGCATGAAAGAGCTCCTGGAGCTCGACAAACGCCGCGCAGTGGTACTGGAAAGTATCGAGAAACAGGGCAAGCTCACGCCGGAACTCAAGGCCAAGATCGAGAAGGCCGCGACCTTGACCGAACTCGAAGACCTTTACCTGCCTTACAAGCCCAAGCGCCGCACGCGCGGCATGATCGCCCGCGAGAAGGGGCTGGAGCCTTTGGCCGAAGCCATCTTCCGCCAGGAGGTCGGTTTCTCTCCGGAAAAGGAAGCGCTCAAGTACGTGGATGCCGAGAAGGAATTGGGCACGGCCGCCCTGGTGCTGGCCGGAGCTCGCGACATCATCGCTGAGCAGGTAAACGAGAACGCCGAGGCCCGCGCCAAGATCCGCGAGCTTTATTTGACCAAGGGCACCTTCAGTTCCAAGGTGGTGCGAGGCAAGGAAGAGGCCGGCAGCAAGTTCAAAGATTATTTCGAATGGAAAGAGCCGGTGGCCGACGCGCCTTCGCATCGCGTCCTGGCGGTCCGCCGAGGTGAGAAGGAAAATATACTGATCTTGCGTATTCTGGCCCCGG
>JAAXVU010000209.1 GCA_013335325.1 Candidatus Omnitrophota bacterium
GAATTCGTCATCACCCAGCTCTTTTTTGATAACCGGGATTATTTCGATTACGTCGGGCGCTTGCGCCGGCGCGGCTTGAATGTGCGGGTTATACCGGGTATACTTCCGATTACGAATTACGAGGGGGCGGTCAAGTTCTGCCAGGGCTGCGGAGCGTCGATCCCGGAAACTGTGCATCAGCTTTTCCGTCCCATCGCGGAGGTTAAAGACCATGTTTTGCGGGTCGGAACCGAGTTCACGATAAAGCAATGTCAGGAACTTCTGGCGCAGGGCGCCCCGGGCATTCACTTTTATACGTTGAACAAGCTGGAACCGGTCAAAACCATTCTGGACGCGATCCGCAGTTAAGGCGGCGCAAACGTAAGTAAGGAAGCCAAGCTTATGAAGAAGAAAACCATTCTCGTGACCGGCGGCGCCGGGTATATCGGCTCACACATGGTCAGGGTGCTCCTGGAGAAGGGCTGGACGCCGGTGATCTTCGACAACCTTTCCAAAGGACATCGCGAGTTCATACCGAAAGGCGTACAGTTCGTCAAAGGCGACCTGCTGCGACCGGAGGACATCCGCAAGGTTTTTGGCAAGTACAAGATCGACGCGGTTATCCATTATGCGGCGCTCATTGTGGTGCCGGAGTCAGTGTCGGAGCCGATCAAGTATTATCAGAATAATATCACCGGCTCGATCAATCTTTTCAGCGAGATGGTGCGGGCCGGAGTCGACAAGGCGGTCTTTTCCTCGTCGGCCTGCGTCTACGGTCAGCCGCTCAAGAATCCTATCAAGGAAGATGAGCCGCTGAAAGTCGCCAACCCTTACGGTGCCACCAAGGTAATCGGCGAGCAGATCTTAGGCGACCTGGCCCGGGCGGGGCAGATGAAATACGTGGCGCTGCGTTACTTCAACGTGGCGGGCGCGCATCCTTCCAACGAGATCGGCATCAAGATGGACAAGCCTACGCACTTGATACCCAACGTAATGCGGGCGGCTCTGGGCAAGCTCGAGTCCATGAGCGTCTTCGGGACCGATTATCCCACCAAGGACGGGACCGGCGTGCGGGATTATATTCACGTGCTGGACCTGTGCGACGCCCATTTTCTGGCGCTCAAGGCCCTTTTTAACGGCAAGGTCAAAAGCGAGATGATCAACCTGGGTAACGGCAAGGGCTTTTCGGTTCTGGAGATCATACGCCAGGCAGAGAAGGTGACCGGGCGCAAGGTGCCATTCAAGACCTTTCCGAGACGTCCGGGTGACTGCTCGACGGTCGTGGCTTCCTATGCCAAGGCCAATAAGGTGTTGGGTTGGAAGCCTAAGCGCAGCCTGGAAGAGATACTCGCTTCGGCCTGGGCCTGGGAACAGAAAATAGCGAAATAACCGCCGAAATGGGTAGCCAACAGGGCTACTTAAAGTCTTATATTTTTATAATTATATAGGATGACCGTGATCCAGAGGCTGATTTAGCGTCTGCGGCCAGCCTTTTTGAGCATTTCAGATCCGCCTGCGGGATGTCTTCTCCCAGGTCCACAATTAGCCCAGCTATACGTTTAATCTCCTTTTATTTCATTGACATACAAGCTTCAGACACTATAATTGTTCACGAAATGAACAATAATTCTGCCATACAATAATTGACTATGGCAGGCGCTTTGCAGTCTCTGTTCAGGCCGGGGTAAGGTGGCGCCAGAGACTTCTTGTAACAAACCTTTGTATATCCCGATCTACTGAGGTCCATGGACGAGCGAGAGTTTGAGCTTATCAATATCATCGGTGATCAGCTGGGAGTCAACCAGCGCGACCTTTCGCGCCGCATGGAACTTTCCCTCGGCATGACCAACATGCTGATCCGCCGTCTCCTTTCCAAGGGATACATACGTGTCCGTCAGTTAAATAAGAAAAAAGTCGAATACATCCTGACTCCCAAGGGCTTCGCCGAGAAGATGCAGAAGTCTGTCCGCTATACCATGAAGACCATTGATTCTATCGGTCTGGTCAAGAAGAGTCTCATCGCCTTGCTGCAGGGGTATTATGCGGATGGTGTCAGGAAGTTTTATATCCTGGGCAGCTCAGACCTGCCCGGGCTTATCGATATGGTGGTGCGGGAAGGGGCGGTGCCGGGAGCGGAGACTATACGGATAGACGATCTGTCCCAGGCGTCCGACGACGGAGTGACGCTGGTGTGCAGGGAGAATGTCACTGTTCCGGCAGGCTCCGGGATCCGGTCGGTCAATGTGGTGGAAGCACTGGCCCGGGACACGGCACTGGTGGAGAACAGTTTGGCTTTTGAGGAAGGAGTCCAGC
>JAAXVU010000096.1 GCA_013335325.1 Candidatus Omnitrophota bacterium
TCAGAGGCAGATCATCGCAAGATGATCTGCCTCTTTTGTTATTCGGGTGATCCGTGTCGGTATAAACCCGGATTTTTCTAATGAAAAATCCGGGTTTATTAGTTCACCCTGACGGTGTTCGGGCAGTTTTCCGTAATTCAGAAAGGTTGTCATTACTTCTGTGTGTCCAAGGTTCTGACTCCAAACCTTAAATTCTTCCGGCGTTCTGCACAGTTGTTGTCCCAGCCTGGTCAGTGTCGCGCGAAATGAATGGGGGTTGTAGTACTCCAGCCCCGCGTTCGCGCAGGCTTCCTTGAAGATCCTTCTGATGGGGTTGGCGTTGGCCCAGACAACGGGTTTTAAGCCGGAGTTGACAAATTCATTGTTCTTGCCGTGGATGATATTGGTCTGGGGGAAGACGGGGTCATTGTCGTTAACTGTTACCGACTTTATTCTGATCGTAAAGATTGCCGAATTAAAACAGCCAAAAAAGGGGCATAAAAAACAGGCATGACCGGGATAATGCTGTTTTTTGGAGAGGATTTGGGCCAAAGGCATCGTAAGACCGGGACGGTTTGGACAGGTCACCGTGGACAGCCCGAGGTTTCTCCGACGAGTAAGTGTTTGGTATCTGTATTGGTTCTCAGCTCTTTGACGGACAAGAAAAGGATTTGGAGACGCAGTTCCGGGGACACCCATAAGAGAGCTTAAGTCAAGATAAAACAGTCCCCCCGTCGTAAATCCCGAAATCCCCCGAGACAGGCTTCTCCTGTCCTGCCTTTGAAAAATCCGCCTTAGCGATTGCGCAGGCCGATCGTCGCATATAAAATACCCACCAGTTGCGAGCTATGATGAAATTCCAGGGACAACAACGTCGAACCTGCATTGAACGGGAGGAAATGTATGAGAATGATGACGGGCTGGTTATTGGTTTTATGCTTGGGGTTGGCGGCGGCACCGGCGTGGGCCGGTTCAGGCGCTTACAGTATCGATGTGCCCGACGCTGCGGCAGTGGGAAAAGGCGATGCCTTCGTGGGTGAGGCCAATACTCCGGCGGCGCTTTTCTACAACCCGGCAGGTATGACCCAGCTTAAGGAGAGCGCTTTGTCGGCCGACCTTTCCGTTATCCAGCCCAAGGTCAGTTATTCTCCCGAAAGCGGCGACAAGATCCAGATGAAGCAGGAAAGTTTTTACATCCCCGCCATGTCTTACGTGACCAACCTGGGGACAGAACGGGTCGCGTTGGGCGTGGGGGCCACTTCACACTGGGGGCTTACCACCGAGTGGGGGCAGAATGTCGGGCTGTTACGCTATAGCGCCACCCGGACCGAAATGACCGACAAGGACTATCTCATCGCCGGTGCCTACAAACTCACCGACGCACTGTCGCTGGGGCTGGGTGTGGAAATAGACCGTTCCAATGTGGACAAACAGAAGAAGATCTACCAGCAGAACTCGGGCGATGCCAATTTCCGGCTGAAAGGCGACAGCACCGGCGCCAACGTGAACGTGTCGGCCCTCTACAAGCTTAACGAACGCCACCAGTTTGGGCTTATATATCGTGGCGCGACCGAGCACAAGTATCGCGGCAAGGTACACCTGGATCATATGAGCACGGCCGCGCAGGCGTCGCTGGGCGGGTTCAGCTATCAGCAGGTATTCGGCGGAGCATCTTACGAGACGGCCGTCATCGCCAAGTCGACACTGCCGCAGAGCGCGGTTGTGGGTTACAGTTTCCGTCCGGACAACAAGTGGGTCTTCAACGCGGACGTGGAGTGGATGGACTGGGGCGCGATCAAGAAAGAGGAGCTGGCTTATCCCGACGAGACCGACCCGAACCGTCTGGGCGTCCTGAATAACGGCAACCCGGTCAACCGCGACTGGCACGACGCCTGGTCCTGCAACCTGGGCGCGCAGTACAGCCTGACCGAACGCCTGCGCCTGCGCGGCGGATACTTTTTCCACCAGACGCCGATCCCCGCGACCACCCAGGATATGGGTTTGCCGGATTCCAACTCGCACTCGGTCACCACCGGTGTCGGCTATGACCTGACGAAGTCGCTGACTTTGGATCTCTCCTGGTCGGCCATGTTCTTCAAGACGCGCACCATAAACAGCGAAGTCAACGACACCTACGGCGGCATCGACGGCACCTACCACGAGTGGATCAATCTCATGCTCGTCACGGCGACGTATAGGTTTTAATGGAGCCTGGCTTCGGGCAGGCTAAATTATTCTGCCGGGAAAACTGGCAGCCGCGGTATAATCAACTTGCTACCTAATTATATCAGCTCTTTTACGCAGCAATACGCAGAGGCGGGGCCTGACCCCGTCTCTGCGGTCTTTTCCTTCGGGGCAAATTTTGCTATCGCAAGATTTGGGATAAAAGAAGCCATGACCGTGATGTCATGTGGCTTCATCAACAATCGGTAACCAGGAGGTGGGGTATGTTAAAACGCACATTGGCAGTACTGGCGATGCTATTGAGTTGTGCTGGCCTGGCCCAGGCAGACACGACGGCCGCAACCAAGCCGATCAACCTGGCGGTCTTCGACCCGATACAGGTTGTGCCGGCGGACCAATCCATCAAGGGCGTTCGTTTATCTCTCTTTTATACCAAGAACCAGGACATGACGGGCTTCAGCTATGCATGGCTGGGCGTCAACCGGACTACCGGCAACGTGGCGGGCGTGGAATGGGGTTTGGGCAACTGGACCGACGGTGATTTTTATGGATGGCAGAGCGGTCTGGTCAGCCGTGCCGGCAAGCGTTTCGTAGGTTTGCAGGGCGGTCTGGCGTCCATCGACGAGGGAGACTTTACCGGTATGCAGGGCGGTCTGGTGGCCTGGGCTGAAGGGTTCTTCCATGGTTGGCAGGCGGGCTGGGTGAACTTTACCCGCGGCCGTTTCGTGGGGCTGCAGAGCGGCTTGGTCAACGTATCTCTCGGCGAGTCCACTGGCGCGGCGCTGGGTATGCTCAATTACAACGACGGACAGTTCAAGGGCTTCCAGGGAGGCTTTGTCAATTACTCCAGGGAGATGCACGGGTTCCAGCTGGGCTTTGTCAACGTGACCCAGTCGCTGGACGGTCTGCAGATCGGTCTGGGGAACTATAACGGCAAGAAGGAGCCTTTCGAGTTCCTGCCGTTCGTCAACTGGTCGTTCTGAGGGTCGGGCAGGTGAGATGTTTGCCGTCGAGACGGGTCATGTCCCGTCTCGACTTGTGATCCAGGCTTAAACCGATACAAGGAGGGGTAATAATGCGGAAGGTATTATGGGTATTGGCATGTTTTTGTGTGCTCGGTGCGCCCGCGGCGCTGGCCGCCGGTAACAGCAAGCCGTTGCAGGTGTCGATCTTCAGCCCGGTGCAGCTGGTGCCGGAAGAGCAGTCCATCCGGGGTGTGCGTCTTAACCTGATCTACTCTGATAATAAAGATGTCTCTGGCTTGACGCTGGCCACAGGCTGGAACCGGACCGGCGGCGACGGGGCGGGCATCGCCCTGGGCGCGGTCAACTGGAACGAGGGGAACTTCTACGGCTGGCAGATGGGCCTTATCAACTACGACGGCAATCGTGTCGTCGGGCTCCAGGCCGGTCTTATCAATGTCGACAAGGGCGACACCACCGGCATCCAGCTGGGCCTGGTCAACTGGGACTACGGTTTCTTCCACGGCTATCAGTCGGGCATCCTGAATTACACTGGCGGACACTTTGTCGGCCTGCAGGACGGTGTGATCAATATCGCCCGGAACGATCTCTCGGGTCTGCAGCACGGCCTGATCAACTACGCCGGCGGTATCGTCAACGGTGTGCAGGTAGGCTACCTGTGGAACTTCGCGCAGGAGATGCATGGTCTGCAGCTGGGGCTTATCAACGTCACCAACTCGCTCGACGGTATCCAGATAGGGCTGGGCAACTACAACGGCAACAAGGAGCCCTTGGAGTTTATGCCTATAGTGAACTGGGCGTTCTGAGCAGTGCGGGAAGGGCGAGAAGCAGGAAGGTCATAAGTCAAACTGTACTGGTCAGATCGTATTATGACTTTTGACCTATGACGTATGACCTTTTGGACTGGATGGGCATTGCTCACAAAGCCATCAGGACGCTATCGGCGCATAGATGTTAAAGACCGGGAAGGCCTATGGGCCCACGGATCATGACCACGACGGAGAATTGATGCCCACTGTATCGATGGCTGAAGGATCCAAAGACAACCTGATGGCGAATTTATTCCTGGCGGGGCTGTGTCTTCTTATAGTCCTGCGGCTGGTGGTCTGGAAGTTCTTTCCCGTCCTGGACACCTTCGTGAAGGAAGACTTGTCCAATCTTCTGTGTGTGGCGCCGATCTTGCTGTTCGCGGTGGTCTTCTATTTACACCGGGTGCTTAAGGGCCGTCCGCTGCAGGAACGGCGCACCGGACTGGAGCCGGCGCTGTGGGTCTTCTTTGCTACCTGCGTCTTGTCGTTCTTTACTTCCGTCGATCGTGCCTTCACCCTGCGATATGTGGAGGTCTGGTTCGCCTATATTCTTTTCTTCTTCATGCTGACGGATACGCTGGACAGCCAGCTTCGCCGGAAATGGTTCCTGGTGTTCATCATGGGGCTGGCTTTGGTGATCGCAGGCTGGGGCATCCGGGATTACATCTACCTGGTGACTCGTCCGCCGGACCCGGCAGATGCTGCGCTGGCCAATACCAATGACAGCCTTTACTACATATTGCGGAACAAGCGCGCCTGTTCTTTCTTCGGCTGGCCCAACGTCTTGGCCGGGTTCCTGGGGCTGACGATACCGCTGGGCTTTACCGTCGCGCTGATGTGGCGGGCCTGGTGGGCCAAGCTGGCGGCTGTCATCGCCGTGACGGTGATGGTCCTGGCCTTGCTTATGACCTTCTCGGTCCTGGGCTGGCTTAGCCTGCTACTGGGTTTTGTCGTCGCGGCCGGTATTCTTTTTGCCCGCCGGGAGGACGTGGGAAGGGGCGTCAGGGTCGCGCTGACCGTCTTCGCCGTGATCGCGGCCGTCATGTTTACGGTGGTGATATTGCGCAAGAATTTCGCCATCGCGGTTACGCCGCGCCAGCAGTATTTCCAGCAGACCGTAGCGGGAATAAAAGAGCACCCTTTCCTGGGGACGGGGCTCGACACCTTCCGTTATCTCTCCTCTAGAATGGCCACCGACAGGGGCGGGCTGACGGCGTTCGCGCATAATTCCTATCTACAGTGCTGGGTCGAGTCCGGACTGCCGGGTTTATTGGCGATGCTGGCTTTGGTCTTCGTCGTGCTGGCCAAATTTTACCGGCTGGCCTGGCGCGTGGGCGAGGGCTGGGAGGTGCGGCTGCGTTACGCGGCATTCGCCTGGGCCTGCACGGCGTTCTTCGTGGATAATATCTGGAGCTTCACCATTATAAAAGCGAACATCAGCTTGTTCTTCTGGATGTTCCTGGCCTATATCTGTTCTTTCGATACCCGGTCAGTACAGCGTCGGGAAGTACTGCGCAAGCTGCGGCCTGTGGGCGGATGGCTGGCCGTATTGGTCCTGTGCGCGGCGTTCTTGCTGACTGTCCGGAGCCTGGCTGTGCAGTGGATGTTCCGTGCGGCTCTGGTGGCGGAGGGTAAGGGCCAGCCGGAGGAGACGTTGCGGGCTTTCAAGCGGGCGCGGGAGCTGGACCCCAACGACTCCAAGGTCGCTTATGAGACCGGCAAGCGTTATTTGCAGTTCTATCAGCAGACCCCCGATCCGCGCTTACTGGCCCTGGCGGAACAGGAATTCCTCTCAGCGGCGGATACGTCACCTTCATATATTCCCAGAGCCCTGCTCGGTTTGATCTACCAGCACCTGGGGCGCAAGCGGGACGCCAGCGAGTGGCTGAGCGAATCCTACCGCATGGCCCCTCTGGAAACCGAACGGGACCTGCAGGCGGTAGGCGCCAAGCCCAAGACTGCTAACTGACGCCCCGTGGCCGTGATCGTTTTGCTGGTACCCCCTACTTGCTATAGATGATCAATTTTAGAAAGAATTATGCTGTCGCCTCGACTAATGCTTGTATGTCCGGCGGAGGGCGGATATCCAATGTTCAGGTTAGCGCGAACCGGCCCTTGACATACCCCCAGGGGGTACCGTATACTTGAATCTGCAGGAGGAGAAATATGTCAGACAGTATGCATGCCGACCAGCTGGAATATTTAAAGAAGATCGAAGGTCAGATCCGTGGATTGCAGAAGATGATCGAGGACGGCCGCTACTGCGTGGACATACTCACGCAGATAAAGTCGGTGAGCGGTGCTATCCGCCGCGTGGAAGCCAATATTTTCCACAAGCATCTGGAGAACTGCGTGACCGGTGCTCTGGAGAGTGGCTCGCGGACAGAGAAAGAGAAAAAGATCGCCGAAGTCCTCGAACTTATCGAAAGATACCACAAGGGGTGAGTATGCGACGGATCATTCCGGCCATATTGGCGGCAGCCCTGCTTGTGCCCTTCGGAGTGCAGGCAGAACCGGCGGTGGTTACGGACTCCGCCCCGGCTACCGGTGTGAGATCGCTGGGCGCTTTGCTGGACGAAGCCTTGGATAAAAATCCCCGGCTGCGGGCAGTCGAGGGACGTTACCGGGCGGCCCAGGAGCGCTTAAGCCTCGTGCGCGGTCTGCCCGACCCGGAACTGGAGTATGAATACGACCGCATTACGCCGTCCGCAACATCCATGGGCGGCGGCAAGCAAACACCGATGAAGACCCTGGCAGTTTCCCAGGAGATACCTTTCCCAACCAAATTGTTCCTCAGACAGAGAATAGCCCAGCGCGAGGCCGTGTCGCTCGGCGCGGAATACGAGGAGGCCCGGCGCACGCTGGTCAAGGACGTCAAGTCGGCCTATTACAATTTGATACTGAGCCGCCGCAGGGCAACGCTCGCGGCCGACTCGCTGGGTTTGCTTCAGCAGATAGCTTCCGCGCTTAACACTTCGTACGCGGCCGGCAAGGCTGCTCCGTCGGATATCTTGCGGGCGCGGGCCGAGGCTGCCCGGGCAGAGAACGAACGGATCCTTTACGAACAAGAGGCGCGGGTGGCTGAGAGCTGGCTGGCCTCGCTTTTGGGGCGAGAGGAAGCGGCGCTGTCTGCTGTGGTCGGCACCGCACTGCCGGTAGCGCCGATCCTGACCGATGGCGACGTTGTCCGGCTGGCCAAAGAGAACCGGCCGCAGCTAAAGTCTTACCGCAATCTATTGGAGAAGGCTCGCCTGGAGCGTTCCTTAAGCCGCCAGGAATTCCTGCCCGACATCAAGCTGCGTTACAAACGCGAGGATAAAGACGGTTCGTTCCGGGAGGGCGAGTGGGCCGGTTCCGTCGGAGTGACCGTGCCTTTGTGGTTCTGGGGCAAGCAGGCGGCCGAAGTGCGCGAGGCCAAGGCCAACCTGCAGGCGGCCGAGGCGGATTATCAAGCCGAGGAGAACGCGGCGGTCTTTGAGACGAAAAGTGCCTTCGCGCGTTTCGAGGCGGCCCGTTCGATGGAGCAGGTTTACGCTAATGGCATTTTGCCGCAGGCCGATGGTGCCGTGGCATCTGCCCGTCGGGCTTACGAGGCCGGTAACGGGACGCTGGCGGACTGGCTGGAGGCGTACAAGGCCCAGCGCCAGCTGCAGGCGGAATATGCCCAGGCCCAGGCGGGGGTGTTGACCGCGCTGGCTGATCTCGAACAGGTCACAGGTGCGGAATTGTCGCATTGACAGGAGGACTTATGGATACCAATTTGAAGATACCAGGACCGGTGCTGTCGGCCAAGTGGCTCTTGTTGGCGGGCCTGGCGGTCCTGACGGCGGTAACTTTGGCCTATATTCAAGACGGATACGCGCAGGAGACATCCCAGGTGGCTACGGTCAAGGATATCTATTATTGCCCGATGCATCCGGATTACACCTCGGACCGGCCGGGCTCGTGCC
>JAAXVU010000210.1 GCA_013335325.1 Candidatus Omnitrophota bacterium
CGGGCCAGGGCCAGGACCGACAGGATCATGGCCAGGCACAACAGCACGTTCTTCCAGAGATAACGTTTGGCGTCGAACCGCCAGGCCACCGCACCTTCCAGCGGGCGCTCGACAAAACGGGCCACTGCCTTGCGTCGGTAGCGGTAAAGGAACGCCAGGAGCCACGCAAAAAGCGGGACCAGACAAAGCAGATAAAGAAAAGCGGGCTGGGCGAAACGCATCAGGGGATCCTCAACAATACGGTTCTGCCGATCAGCACCTCGGCCACCAGTAACACCAGTGCCGCCACCAGCGCCCGGTCGAAAAGCTCGGTGTACTGACGGTAACCGGTCTCCTCGATACGGGTCTTTTCCAGCCGGTCGATCTGGTCGTAGATACCTTCCAGCGAATCGGTATCCGTGGCGCGGAAATACTGGCCGCCGGTGGTGTCGGCAATCTTCCTCAAAATGTCCTCGTCGATCTCGATCTTGATGTTCTGGTAAATGGTGCGGCCAAACATGTCGGCCACCGGATAAGGCGCCTCGCCCCGCGTACCGGCTCCGATGGTGTAGATCCGGATGCCGTAGCTCTGCGCCGCCTTGGCCGCGGCCAGCGGCTCGATCTTGCCGGCGTTGTTTATCCCGTCGGTCAAAAGGATCATGACCTTGCTTTTCCCCTCTGCGTTACGCAGCCGGTTGGCCCCGGAAGCGATGGCCGACCCGATGGCGGTTCCGTCCTCCATCAGGCCGAAACGGATACGATCCATCTGCGTCTCCAGCCAGACATGGTCGGTCGTCAGCGGGCAGACGGTGTACGGCCGCGCGGCAAAAGCGACGAGACCCACCCGGTCGTCCTTGCGCTTGGCGATAAAATCGCTTACCACCTTTTTCACGACGGCAAGGCGGTTCTGGCGTTTGCCGTTGATGGTGAAATCTTCAGCCGCCATGCTGGTCGAGGTGTCCAAAAGCAGGACAATATTGACCCCTTCCGTCACCACCCGGCTGTTCTCGACCGGCTTACGCGGGCCGGCCAGGGCGATCACGACCAACACCAGCGTAAGACAGCGCAAGATGAACGGCAAAGGCTCCAGCCGGGACCGCCAGGTCTTCTGCAAACCGTCCAACAGACCCGCCGACGGGAACACGAAGGCCGCCCCCTGCCTGCGGCGACGCTCCCAGACCAGGAAGAGCAGCAGGATCGGTATTAGTACAAGGATCAGTGGCGTCTTGAATTCCATATTAATGATCTTGAATCTTTAGTTCTTAGAATTATCTGACCCGCATCGGCTCAGCAGTCAACAGTCAGCCGGGTCCAGACTTATTTAATGACACATACAGGTCGGCAAGGTCTTCAACGTCGGCAAAGTCGATGGTACTTTCAACTCCAGCCCTCTCAGACTTTCCAGACCTGATCGACCTCATCGAACTGTTGGCATATCGATCCGTCCACCGTCTAACGTCCAACGTCGTACCCTAAGTTAAGGGTCCGACGTCAATAGGTCAATCGTCAGACGTTACCTCCGACTAATAAGAATGAGGTCATACGTCATAGGTCAGAAGTCATACCAAGAACTACGACAAGGCAACCTTCTGACCTGTCTGCTGGTCGTCCACCGGCGGACGTATGCGCGTCTCCTCCACGAAGCGGCGCGCCAGCCCCAGAGACTCGGTCAGGTCGCGCTGCGCTGGTATGGTTTTGGCGAACTTGACCAGGTCGCTGGCCAAAAGCAAGGCGCCCAGCGCGGCTTTCTGGCTTTCCAGAAGGACCGCCGAAGCCTGTGCCGCCGCCAGGAACTCTTCGGTAGTCATCTCCGGCGCCCGTATCTCGAAACGGCGCTCGATGTAAACCCGGACGATCCCCGAAAGGCGCGAATAAAACCGTTTGACCTGTTCTCCGCCAAAGCAGCCTTCCTTTTCCAGCGCGGCCAGCTCCTCAAGCGCCACTTCCCACGGCGGCCTTTGAACTTCGGGCACAACGACAGCCCCCATCTTCTTCATAAAAAAGAACCAGAAAACGACTCCACCCGCCAGCGCCGCCGCTGCAATTAGCCAAAGCCAGAATACATCACCGGGGATCCCCACCGGGCCGCGGATGTCCCGCAGGCCTTCCGACCTGCCTGCGCCGAACGTCGGCACGGCCATGACCGACACCAATCCCAGAACAAGCCCGCCAAGCGCTTGCGACTTAAACAGAGAAACACTTTTATCCCGACTTGCCTGGGTCATCTGAAACGCTTCCTCCTGCGGGCGAAGAACTGCACGAAACGGTCCGCATACGACGCGTCGGTGGATATGGAAATATGGTCCACGC
>JAAXVU010000097.1 GCA_013335325.1 Candidatus Omnitrophota bacterium
ATCGCGTCGGCCTCGTTGCCGGTCTTTTCCAGCCAGGCCCTGGCCGAGGACAAGACCGAGTTCAAGCGTACGGTCATGTTCGCCCTGGAGAACGTGATCTTTTTGATGCTGCCGGTGGCGGTATTCTGTATCTTGCTCTCCGGGCCGGTGGTGCGGGTGCTGTTCCAGCGCGGCATCTTCGACGAATATTCCACGGCGCAGACCGCAACGTTCCTGCTGTTTTCCGCCCTCGGCCTTGTATTCTTCGGCATGGCCCGGATACTGGCCGCCGCTTTCCATTCGCTCAAGGATACCCGCACGCCGGTCAAGGTGGCACTGGCGTGTCTGTTGGTGAACGCGCTGCTTAACGTGACGCTGATGTTCCCGCTCAAGCTCGCCGGGATCGCGCTGGCAAGCAGCCTGGCCTCGGCGGTGAATGTGACCAGCCTTTACCGGCTTCTTAAGGCCCGGGTGGGAAGCTTTCCGTCGGGGCTGGGAGACTTTACCAAAAAGGCCTTGCTGGCCGCTCTGGTGCAGGCCCTGGTGACGTGGGGTGTCTGGCAGGGTTTGGGGCGTGTGCCGGAATTCCTACGGCTTGTTTTGGTCTGCGGACTGGGAGGCGCGGCGTATCTGGCCTGTGCGGCTGCCGTCGGGCTGGAGCAGGCCCGCAAGCTGGCGAGTGTTATAATGAAGCTCCGGAAATGAGCTGACCCGGCCGCAGCTAATAGTGCGACGGCACGGGGCAGTGGTGGATATTATGGATGCCACACTGAAGGCCAAGATAGCTGCGTTGCCCTTGACCAGCGGCGTATATCTGATGAAGGATGCCGACGGTACGGTCATTTACGTCGGCAAGGCGATCAGCCTGCGCAAGCGCGTGCAGTCGTATTTCCGTGCGCGTACGCGCGACATCAAGACCGACCTTTTGGTCGCCCGCATCGTCGACATCGACCACATCCTGACCCACAGCGAGGCGGAGGCGCTCATCCTGGAAGCCGCGCTGGTCAAGCAGTACGATCCCAAATACAACATCGATCTGAAGGACGGCAAGACTTACCCGTATATTCAGATCACCGACGACAAATTTCCGCTTGTCTCGGTGGTCCGGCTGGCCCGACCGGAAGAGCGCAAGCCCGGCTGCCGCTACTTCGGCCCGTACGTCGACGCTGCCCTGATCCGGGAAGCGCTGCAGCTTATCCGGAAGATCTTTCCGTTCCGTACCTGCGTGCCTTTTGCCGACAAGGTCTGCCTGTATCATTCCCTGGGGCTGTGCGAAGCGCCGTGCGTTGGCAGGGTGAGCCGGCAGGATTACCGGCGCAATATTGAGCACGTGGCGCTGATCCTCGCCGGAGAAAAGGACGAGCTTTACCGGGACCTCAAGGCCGAGATGGAGCAGTTCGGCCGGACGCGGGAATACGAGAAGGCGGCGCAGGCCCGCGACCGCCTGCGGGCGATCGGTGCTTTGTACGCGTCGAGCCCGGATGTGAATTGTTTCAAGGAAGCCGAGCAGCTGGAGCGTGCGCTGGGTCTGCCGCGGCGGCCGGAGCGCCTGGAGTGCATCGACATCTCGACGACGATGGGTGAGCGTGCGGTGGGCTCGCTGGTGGCTTTTCACAACGGCCGGCCGGACAAGGCGAGTTACCGGCGTTTCCGCATCAAGGAAGTCGACGGCATGGATGACTTTCGCATGGTCGCGGAGGTGGTGCGGCGGCGTTACGGCCGGCTGAAGCGGGAAGGCGCGCCTTATCCTGACCTGGTGGTGATCGACGGAGGGAAAGGCCAGTTGGCGGTGGCGGTGGCGGAACTGGAGAAGCTCGGCGTGCAGATACCGGTCGTGTCGCTGGCCAAGCGGGAAGAAGAGGTCTTCCTGCCCGGGCGTCGCCTGCCGGTCGTTCTCTCGCGCGATTCGCTGGCGCTCAGGCTCCTGCAGCGGCTACGCGACGAGGCCCACCGTTTTGCGGTCAGCTATCACCGCCTGTTGCGCGGCAAGAAAGTATTCGAATAGCGGGCCCGGATAACAAGCAAGGAGTTTTAAAATGCAGAAGAGCGATTTTCATCTCAAGGCCAGTCCGTTCACCCGTCACGTCGGGATCGAGACTCTGGAGAGCGGCCGGACGTGCCGCCTCAAGGTAGGCCCTCGGCACGCCAACGCCATGGGCTATGCCCACGGCGGGGCCATCTTTACCCTGGCGGACCGCGCCTTCTCCTGTGCGGTCAACCGGCGCGGCGCAGGTGCCGTCGCGATGGAGATGAAGATCAACTTTCTTTTACCGGTCCGTACCGGCGATGTCCTGACCACGCGCGTCAAAACGGTCAAGCAAGGCCGCAGCACAGCGGTCTGTTACGTGGAGGTCCGGCGCAAGAAGGATCTGGTCGCGGTAGTGCTGGCGACCGGCTTCCAGCGCGGGGCTGTCAAGTCTGCCTAAAGGAGGAAGCATGGCAACTATCGACGGAAAACCAGTAACGATCACGGTGGATGCCGCCTGCACGGGTTGCGGCCAGTGTGTCAAGGTCTGCCCGTGTGAATATCTGGAACTTACGGACAAGCGGGCAGCCGAGCGCCGGGATCCGGCTTTGGGCTGCATCACCTGCGCCCAGTGTGCGGCCATTTGTCCCGAGGAGGCGATACACGTAGAGGCCGCAGGCCTGGTCCGCGAGGATGTCTTCGCTTTCCCCGGCAGTCGTCCGGCTTCCTACGACGAACTGTTGCGGCTCCTGGCTGGCCGACGCAGTATCCGCCGCTTCCGGGATCAGCCAGTATCGACGGAAGATGTCGACAAGCTCCTGGAGGCGGCCCAGCAGGCTCCAGCCGGTCTGCCGCCGTCCAACGTCAGGGCAGTGGTGGTGCAGGGCAAGGCACAGGTGCGGGATTTCGCCTTTGATTTTCTGGCCCGGGTGGCCAAGATGGGCTGGCTGTTTTCGCGCTGGGGCGTCTGGTTGCTTAGACCTGGCATGTCGGCCCGGGAACACCGCGAGATGCGCGAGAAGATCGCCCCGCTTTACCGCGGTCTGATCGCCGGGTGGAGGCAGGGGCAGGACTTTATGTTCTACGACGCGCCGCTGGCTCTGGTTTTTGTCTGCGAGGGTGATTCCGTGGACGCCGCGATCGCGGCGACTTATGCCATGGCGGCGGCCGAGACGCTGGGGCTGGGCTCCTGTATGATCGGCACGGTGGTGCCCATGCTGCCCATGACCGGCAAAGAGTTCCGCGGGCGATACGGGTTCCCGGACTACGCCCGTCACGGCATCGCGGTCGTGTTCGGCTATCCGCAGGACAAGTTCCGCCGGGCGGTCCGGCGCCGGTTCGCCGCGGTGGTGCGTCCGGCGGGGAAAGACTGAACTCATGGCCCGCGATGATGCCCGACACAAGACCGTCATTTTTGCTGTCCTTGCCGGCGTGCTTTCTTTGACGCTTGCCTGTGCGCTTTTGGAATTGGGCGTGGCGTTCCTGGTCTACCAGCGGGGAGATTATCTCTCCGAGCTGGACCCGGCCTTTCGGACCAGGCTGGCGGCGCAGGACCCGGCGGGGTATACCGAGAAGCCGCTTTACCACTGTGACCCGAAGGTCGGCCAGGTGCAGACGCCGTCGAACAGCGGTTTCTGGCGCGGGTTCTCATATCCCACGGCGGAGTTCCGTCACCCGATCTTTATCAACGCCGAAGGCTTCCGCAGCCGTCGGGAATATGATGCCGTTGACGGTGCGCGCGTGGCGGTGCTGGGCGACTCCTTCGTGCAGGGCTTGCAGGTACGCGAGGAAGATACGTTCCTGCAGGTGGCGGAGCGCAAGCTGCGTGCGGAGGGGCAGGCAGTTTCGGTCCTGAACTACGGCGAATGCGGTACCGGGACAGCCCAGCAGTACCGGATCTTTGAAGAATATGTGCTTAAGCGCCGGCTGCAAGCGGTGGTGCTGGCTGTCTACAGTAACGACCTGACCGATGACTCGCCGGCCTACCTGCACGAGCAGCCGGGCCTGGTGCCGCATTACAGCCTGACGCCGTCGGGGGAATTCATCCTGGAGGATTTCCAGTGCACGGGGCGGACCGAGGGCCTGGCGAAGATGCCGTTACGGACTGTTGTTGCTCGGCCGGCCTGGCGGGTGCTGTCGGGTGTGACCGCGCTGCTGGACCGGGCGCGTTTTTCCTTGTCCTTGCGGTATCTGTCCTGCTTGATCAAAGACCGGTTCCTGCCGAAAGCAGACTATGACCCGTCTTTGGACGTTTACAAGAAAGTTTATCCACCGGCCTTGCAGGAATCCTTGCGCTTTACCGTTTCTTTGATCGAACGTATGCATCGACGTTGTCAGCAGGAGGGTATAACTTTTATGGTGATGATGATCCCGGCGCCGGAGCAGGTTCAGCCGGCTTTGTGGCAGGGTTATCTGCGGTCGCGAAGCAAGGCTTTGTCGGCGGAAGATTTCGATCTGGAGAGCCCGCAGCAGAAGCTGCGCCAGGAGCTGGTGGCCCGGGGCATTGTCTGGGTGGATCTGCTGACGGCGTACCGGGAAGCGGGCCGGCGCGAGCAATTGTATTATCCCAAAGACCGGCATTTCAACGTTAACGGACACCGGCTGGCGGGGCGGATCCTGGCCGAGCTTCTAAGGCCGTATCTGGCGCATTGAACTTTCGGACAGAAAGATGTTTTCGTCAGCCAAGGGAGGAAGGGCTTACTTGGCAGACTCTGTCTGACGGCAGGTAGGCTTGAGGTGGTGTAACTTCAAGAGAAGCGGGAAGGCTGACGGGCAGATCATGAAGAACGCAGACGACAAAATAGCCAGGCTGACAGAATTCGAGCGGGCGGTGCTGGCCGCCACCCTGACGATACCTTTCGGGGAGACGCGAAGTTATGCCTGGGTGGCCGGGAAGATCGGCTGCCCCAAGGCCGTGCGGGCGGTGGGTACGGCGCTGCGCAAGAACCCCTGGCCGCTGATCGTGCCCTGTCACCGGGTCGTCCGCTCGGACGGTTCGCCGGGAAAATACGCCGGCAAGGATGACGGACGTAAAGCGGAGCTGATCAGGCTGGAGCGTGAACTGGCAGCCAGTATTCTGTCGAACAAGCCTTGAACTGTTGCTTTCCTTTTATGCACTCCGGGGAACAGGATCAGCACCTTTTAGCATTGACCTGACAGAGTGCCGGGCAGGGAGACAGAAGATAGTCTTGTGCGGGGTACAAACAGTGCCGTTAGAGGTTTTCCAGCGCTTCGGCGGCTCTTACGCGACAGCCTGGAAAAAAGGTCGACATTCGGCGGTACGCGAAGTAATATATACAAGTTTTTAATCTAATTAATATTATCTTTATTCATATTAGTAAGGATCTGTGCATGGAAATAGGTATCGTAGGGCTTCCCAATGTAGGTAAATCCACGCTTTTTAACGCCTTGACCGGGGCCGCTGCCGCGGCGTCGAATTTCCCCTTCACCACCATTGAGCCCAACGTGGGGGTCGTGCCGATCCCGGACGAGCGCTTGTCGCGTCTGTCCGATGAGTGGAGTTCGGCCAAGATCACGCCGGCCGGTATCCGGTTTGTGGACATCGCTGGCCTGGTCAAGGGCGCCAGCCAGGGCGAGGGGCTGGGCAACCAGTTTTTGTCCAACATCCGTAACGTAGACGCCGTAGCGCACGTGGTGCGCTGTTTCCGGGACGACAATGTCGTGAACGTTATGAACGACCTTAACCCGTCGGAAGCGGCGGATATTATCGAGACTGAGCTTATCCTTTCCGACCTGCAGCAGGCGCAGAAGGCCTACGACAAGTGGATGCGTCCGGCCAAGTGCGGCGACAAGGAAGCCAAGGAGAAGGCGGAGATCCTGGACGTGATCCTTAAAGGCCTGGACCAGGGCATCCCGGTGCGCAGCCAGAAGATCGACCGCGAGCGCGTGGGCGAATTCCAGTTTATAACCGCCAAGCCGGTGATGTACGTCGCCAATACCGGCGAGAACGGGCCGGACGAGAAATTGATGGCCCCGCTCAGGGAGCGGGCCCAGAAGGAAGGCGCCGCGGTTATCGAGCTTTGCACCAAGTTTGAAGCCGAGATCGTGCAGCTGCCGCCGGAAGAGCGCAAGGACTACTACGACGCCGCCGGTATCGGCACACCGGGGCTGGCCCGTCTGGCCCAGTCCGGCTGCGAACTGTTGAAGCTGATGTGTTTCTTTACCGCCGGACCGCAGGAGACCCGGGCGTGGCTCATCCCCAAAGGCACGCGGGCGGTCAAGGCGGCCGGCAAGATCCATTCCGACATTGAGCGCGGGTTCATTCGCGCCGAGATATACCGTTACAAGGACCTCGTCGAGCTGGGCTCGTACAAGGCCATCCAGGAAGCCAAGAAGATCACCCTCGAAGGCAAGGATTACGAGATGCAGGAGGGCGATGTGGCGTATTTCAGGTTTAGTGTGTAATAAGCGGAGGTCGATAAGGTCTATAAGGTCTGAGAGGTAAAAATAGTCGGGTAGAACATCCCCCTGTGTGACCTAAAGGAGGATGTTATGAGTGGATTCAAAGAGTTGATCTTTTGGCAAAGAGCGGATGAATTGGCATTTCAAATTTACCGTTTGACCAGGAGTTCTCCGTCTGAGGAGTTGTACGGGATGACTTCTCAGATAAAGAGGGCTGCTGTTTCGGTAGCGTCAAATATTGCCTAAGGTTCAGGACGTCGAAACAGGAATGAAACCAAGCAATTCTTGAACATTGCGCTAGGTTCATTAGCTGAGGTAGATTCATTGTTAGGCTTTTCCAGACGTTTGGGTTTGATTGGCGCTGATGAGTATTTATTATTGGATAATCTAAAAAAGGAAGTCGGCATTTTGCTGGGAAGATTGCACAGAAGCTGTTAGCAGTCTTTTTTCGACCTCAAGACCTTGCCGACGTTATCGACCTGAATGAATGAATTATTATTACGCAAGATAACCGAACTGTCCCAGAAACTCTCCGACCTGCGAGGATTCCTGGACGTACCCAAGCTCTCCGAGCGCATCCGGACGATCGAGGAGAGGATGACCGCTTCAGATTTTTGGAACGACCAGGACGCGGCTAACAAGTTTATCCGCGAGCTAAAGGGCCTCAAGTCCTCGGTCGAGCCGCTCAAGGAGGCCGAGAAGCGCGCGGCCGATGCCCGGGAGCTCCTGGAGCTGGCCGAGGGTGACGAAGAGATGGAGCAGCAGATCGAGGTGGAAGTGGCGATGCTGGCACCGATAGTCGCCAAGCTGGAGATCCAGACGCTTCTGTCCGGTCCGTATGATCATAATAACGCCATCCTGAGCTTGAATTCCGGTGCCGGCGGCACCGAGTCCTGCGACTGGACCAGCATGCTTTTCCGCATGTATACGCGCTGGGCCGAGTCCAAGGGTTACACGGTGGAGGTTTTCGACATTTTGCAGGGTGAAGAGGCGGGGCTGAAGAATGCGGCCCTGCGGGTGGTAGGCGAGAAGGCCTACGGCTATTTGAAGACGGAAAAAGGCGTGCACCGGCTGGTGCGCATTTCACCTTTCGACGCCAACAAGCGCCGGCATACTTCGTTCGCCTCGGTGGATGTGATCCCCGAGATAGACGACGATGTCGAGGTGGAGATCAACCCGGACGATCTGAAGGTCGACGTGTTCCGTTCGTCTGGTCCGGGCGGACAGAGCGTCAACACTGCCGACTCGGCGGTGCGCATAACGCATATCCCGACGGGAATCGTGACGCAGAGTCAGGTCGAGCGCTCGCAACTGCAGAACAAGGCCCGCTGCATGAAGGTGCTGAAGGCCAAGCTTTACGAGATCAGGCAGCAGGAACTGGATTCCAAGCTGGCGGCCGAGTCGGGGCAGAAGCAGAAGATCGAGTGGGGCAGCCAGATCCGCTCCTACGTCCTGCAGCCTTATCAGATGATCAAAGACCACCGTACCGACGCCGAGACCAGTAATGTCCAGAAGGTCCTGGACGGCGA
>JAAXVU010000098.1 GCA_013335325.1 Candidatus Omnitrophota bacterium
GGCGCTCAGACTGATTGTCCGGGTAAGCATTTCCCTTGGATTGAATTTCGACGTAGGTTGTCCCTCAAGAAATAGGATGGGTTGTCCCTCGGAATAAATTCGATTTTATCTTTATTTCTCTTTTCTTCCTGTTATATTCAGAATCAAGATCTGCATAAATGTAAACCATGTATTTTTAGAGGTTTACGAATTCAAACTCGGCTACTGGAGGATGAGATATGCTGGCCAATATCAAAATGGGCGTAAAATTGATTGGCGGATTTCTGATTGTGGCATTGATTGCGTGCATAGTAGGTTTAGCGGGTTATGCCGGTTTGCAGAAGTTAATGTCTGCAACCAACGATCTAGGAAATAAGCGTTTGCCCATTGTACAGTACTCAATGGCGTTAGCTAAGGATGTAGAGAGTATCAAGGTGGCTATACGGACTTTACTTAACTCCAAGTTGAGCAAAGATGATGCTTTGCGTCAATTCGATAATGTAGAGAAAGTCCGTGCACATTATAAGAAGTCCTTTGATGCTTTGGATGCTTTACCCAAAGACGCCGAAGAAGCCAAGCTCTGGAATGATACCAAGGCAGCTATTGCAGACCTCAAGGTTAGCAATAATAAACTAATGGACATGGCCAAAGCGATTGTAGACTTGGACATGGCTGACCCTGATCAGGTTGCCCTACAGATAGAAAAGTTCAAGCTAGACCATTACAAGCTTAAAGAGAAAGCGTCACGATTGATACGTGATAATTCGGCTGTATTCGACGGAGGGACAGACCCATCTGCTTGTAATTTTGGCAAATGGATGCCTTCCCTTAAGAGTCAGAACCCAAAGGTGCTACAGCTCTTAACTGAAATCCGCACTTCGCATAACAGTTTTCACCAGGCGGTAGAGAAAATTAAAGCGCTGGTTAAGGATGGCAAAGCGCAGGACGCGCAGGACGTCTACAATAAGGAGATGGATGCGTCGGCCAAAGAGGTCTTTGACCGTTTTGACCAGATCGGCGAGGAGATCGGGAAAGTACAGGCTCTGTTTCGCGATATGAGCGTTATCGCCATGGGAGAAAATCGGGACAAGCAGTTGAAATTGGCTGATTGTCTGACGAAGATGGTAGAGTCGAGTCAGGATGGTGCCAAACACAGCGTGCAGAACGCCAGTACGGTTATGGCCTATTCACGGAATATGGTGTTAGGATTTGTCTGTATTGGTTTGATTGTGGCTGTGATAGTAGGTTTCTTTCTGACGACTTCCATCACCAGGCCGATGTCCCGGTGTGTTGACTTTATGGAGACAATGGCTGGTGGGGATCTGACGCAGCGTTTAAAGGATGAACGTCAAGATGAGTTGGGGGCGCTTTCTAGCGCCATGGATGCTTTTTCTGAAAGTGTTTCCGGAATGATCGGGCAGGTGCGCGGCTCGTCGGATACGCTTTCGGCAGTTACAAAGGAGATTTCTTCAAGCTCACAACAGATAGCAGACGGTGCTCAGCAGCAGTCAGCCTCATTTGAGGAGTTGGCTTCTTCGGTGCAGGCCAATTCCGAGAATGTTAAGAATGCGAATCATATAGCGCATGGTGTCGCGAAAGAGGCACAGACTGCCGGACAGTCCATGGATCGTACAGTGGAGGCGATCAGCGTCATCGAGAAGGGGTCTAAGCAGATGGCCGAGGCAGCTGAGTTGATCACGGATATAGCCGACCAGACCAATCTGTTGGCCCTGAATGCCGCTATCGAGGCCGCCCGTGCCGGCGAGCATGGTAAGGGGTTTGCGGTAGTCGCCGATGAGGTGCGCTTGTTGGCTGAACGCAGCGCCACTACGGCAAAGGAGATTCAAGGGTTGATCAAGGAGAACCTGCGGCAGGTGTCCGGCGGTGTGCAGATTTCCCGGGAAGCAGGCGAAAAGACCAAGCAGATAGTCGAGGAAGTTAAGAAAATCGCCGATCAGCTTTCTTCCATAGCCAACGCCACTCAGGAGCAGGCTGCTGCCATGGAGCAAAATACATCGATTACCGAGTCGAATGCTTCATCTTCAGAAGAATTGGCTGCCTCTTCGCAGGCCATGGCAACTCAGGCTGAATCTTTGAAAGGGCTGGTGGCCCTATTTAAAGCGGATGATGGCGGTAAGTCCTCAGAAATGGCCTTAAATATCACCAAGGCTATTATTGCGCATGGTAAATGGAAGGCCCGGCTAAAGGATGCAGCCCGTTCCGGCAAGAGTGAATTTAATACTGATACTGTGAAGGTGGACAATAGATGCGATTTCGGCAAGTGGTTCTATTCCCTTCCGCCGGAGAAGATTGCATCTGGCGAAGCGGTGCGTATTAAGGAGATGCACTCCACATTTCATCGGGAGGCGGGCCGCATATTGGAATTGGCGCTACATGGCAACAAAGCCGCTGCCCAGAAGGCTATTGAGCCGGGTTCAGTCTTTGGCAAAGTTTCGGTCGACTTGGTGACTGCTCTAGCTGAATGGAAGAAGCACGCGTAAAGATGCTGTCGGCCTGCCCGGCAGTGCTGTCAGGTTCACTGGATTCATTGTTATGAAGCCCTCCAAGAGAAGATTCTTTAGGAGGGCTTCATCTTAATCCCTTCTCAGGGAGATTGACAATAGAGAGTGTCTAATATATTATCCGGATATTGCGATATATAGGCTGCATACTTGATGTGGGCAGAAAGTCGATTTGGGCTATATCCGGGAGGTGACAATGAGGATTATATACGGGATAGCATTAGGCGCGGCGCTAGGTTTTGCGATAGGTTATTTGGGACGTTGCGCGACTGGGACATGTCCTTTGACCAGCAATCCATGGGTAAGTACCGTTGTCGGGGCTTTATTCGGGCTTATGGCTAGTTTGTCTTGAATGTACGATTGATTTCGATAAAGATCAGTCTGAATATGCGAGGTGCTAAATGAGAATTCTTATAGTGGGAGGAGTCGCCGGCGGAGCATCGGCCGCGGCAAGGGCCAGAAGGCTTTCCGAAACTGCTGAGATAGTCCTGTTTGAGCGGGGAGAGCATATTTCTTTTGCCAATTGCGGAATGCCATATCACATCGGAGGCGTTATCCAGGAACGCCAGCGACTGCTGGTGCAAACACCTCAAACCATGCTGGCACGTTTTTGTATCGACGTCAGGGTGAAGACGGAAGTCTTGCGTATAGACCGCGCTGCTAATTATATTCTGACCCGTGACCTGGCTACCGGGACAGAGCGAAAGGAACCATACGATTTTCTTATTTTAAGTCCAGGCGCCGAACCAGTCCGGCCGCCATTGCCAGGGATCAACTCGGCACAAGTATGCACCCTTAGAAGTTTGTCCGATATGGATTCTATAAAGGCCATCCTGGACAAAGGTAGCATACGCAAGACGGTCGTTATCGGCGGTGGTTATATTGGATTAGAAATGGCCGAGGCTTTACGGGAGCGCAAGCTTGAGGTGACGCTGGTAGAAATGCGGGATCAGGTCATGGAGCCGGTAGATCGTGAGATGGCCGCCTTCTTGCACCAGGAATTGGCCTTGCGAGGAGTTGATCTAAGACTTGGCACGGCAGTTAAAGGTTTCGCTGAAGAGAATTCTTCCTTTCGGGTGGAGTTAAGTACCGGTGAATCCATGCCATGTGATTTGGCCATCCTTGCTATCGGCGTCAGGCCCGAGTCGCAGCTGGCCAAAGAGGCCGGTCTCAATATTGGGGAACGCGGGGGTATTGTAGTCGATGAGCATATGCGAACAAGCGATCCGCATATTTATGCCGTAGGGGATGCTGTGGAAGTAGGCGATTTCATTACCGGTACCCGAACCAATGTTCCCTTGGCGGGTCCGGCCAACCGGCAGGGACGTATTGCCGTTGATAATATTTTGGGACAGGCCGCTGTCTACAAGAAAACACAGGGCACTGCTATATGCAAGGTTTTTGGCTTGGCGGTAGGCATGACTGGAGCCAACGAGAAGCAACTTAAAGGCCGTGCTCTTTCTTACGAGAAAGTTTACCTACATCCGGCGGACCATGCAAGTTACTATCCTGGTGCGTCGCCGATAAGTCTAAAGATGCTTTTTGATCCATCCACCGGAAAGATCCTGGGTGCACAGGCCGTAGGTCGTCAGGGGGTAGATAAGCGTATCGATATCCTGGCGGTCGCTATCCGGGCCGGGATGACCGTGCAAGATTTAAAGGATATGGAGCTTTGTTACGCCCCGCCTTATGGTTCCGCCAAGGATCCTATCAATTACCTGGGTTTTGTGGCCTCGAATATAATGGACGGTACCTGTGGAGTCTGTCACGTCGAGGAAGTTGTCAATCCTAGTGCGAAACAGGCGGTGCTGGATGTGCGCGACAAGGAGGAAGTCGAGCTAGGCAAGATACCGGGGGCTATCCATATTCCGTTAAATGAACTGCGACAGCGTCTGGGAGAACTGCCGTCGGGCCGGGAAATTCTGGCTTATTGTAAGGTCGGATTAAGGGGATATCTGGGATGTCGCATTTTGGCACAGCATGGCTTTCGTTGCCGCAATCTGTCGGGGGGATATATGACCTACGAAGCCCAAATGGGGCTTTTCACCCGTCCCAAGCGAGCGCCGCAGGAACTGTTGGACGATTCCGGGGCCCAGAATGCAACGCGTCCTGATAACGACTCCGTCATCGCAGTACAAAAGATCGACGCCTGCGGTTTGCAGTGCCCTGGCCCGATAATCCGTATCAAGCAGTCACTGGATCAAATGCAGCCTGGACAGGCCCTGGAGATAAGTGCTTCCGATCCGGGATTCCCCGGCGATGTGCAGGCTTGGTGCAAGGCGACCGGCAACGAGCTGGTAATACTCAAAGCTGAGGACGGACGTACAACGGCCGTTATTCGTAAGCAGGAAAAGCCACAGGCCGTCAGGGCGGCCTCCGTTGGTGTGCCGTCGAAGACGATTGTGGTCTTCAGCAGCGACTTCGATAAAGTGATGGCCTCTTTTGTTATCGCTACTGGAGCCGCCGCTATGGGAAGTCAGGTGACTATGTTCTTTACTTTCTGGGGGCTGAATGTTCTTCGCCGTTCCAATTCAGTAGCGGTTAAAAAGAATTTGGTAGAGAGTATGTTTGGATGGATGATGCCGCGGGGGGCTGACAAGCTTTTGTTATCGAAGATGAATATGGCAGGTGCCGGTACATGGATGATCAAGGCGATCATGAAACAAAAGAACGTCTCGTCATTGCCTGAGTTGATCCAGACCGCGCGGCAGTCCGGAGCAAGGCTCGTGGCTTGCACTATGTCGATGGATCTTATGGGTATCAAGAAAGAAGAGCTTATCGACGGAGTGGAGTTCGGCGGTGTGGCCATGTATCTTGAAAGGGCCGACCAGGGTAACGTCAATCTATTCATTTAGATGGGGGACCAAGCTGAGCAACGAAAAGTTTTTGTTCCCATGCACAGGAATTTTCCGATTGGCTTGATAGGACTTATTCGTTATCTTGCAGTGAATTTAGCCCAGCCTTGCCAACTCAGGCGACATAGGGTAAATTACTCCCGAGTTGATTTTACATATCGCAGCTTTGCGACGTCATGAGCGGAGGTGATCCTATGTTGAACGATATCTTCCTGGCCTTTATCCCCATGTTTTTTGCCATGGACGCGCTGGGCGTGCTGGCAGTATTTCCCGGATTGACGCAAGGATTGTCATCGGCAGAAAAGCTTCATATTATTGTCCAGTCGCTTTGGACTGCGACGGCCCTGGCTATCGGTTTTATTTTCTTAGGAAAGAGCATCCTTAGTTTTCTGGGTATTGGCCTTGGCGACTTTATGATCGCCGGCGGATCGATCCTGTTTTGCCTGGCCATGGTGGACCTCCTTAATAATACTGCACCGGCCAGAAGGCATCGTAGTCTGGACTTGGGGGTGGTGCCGTTCGGGACGCCGCTTATAGTTGGGCCAGCGGTTCTGACCATGGCACTGATGCTAATGAATCAGTTCGGCTGGGTCATAACTCTCGTCGCGGTACTTCTTAATATCGTCATTGTTGGGTTGGTGCTGCTATACGCTGATAAGCTTGTAAGCCTTATTGGTTCCGGTGGCTCCCGGGCTTTATCGAAGATCATGTATCTTTTATTGGCAGCGATCGGTGTCATGATGGTCCGTAAGGGTGTGGTGGAGATCGTTACCGCTTTGCACTGAACGAGCTAATAGCAGGAGTTGAAATGGTTAAGCATGTTGTCATTTGGACGTTAAAGGATTTTGCTGACGGTCGCAACAAGGCTGCGAATGCCGCATTATTGAAAGAGAAGCTCGAGGCCATGCGAGGATGCATACCCGGGTTGCTTAATCTAGAGGTGGGGATCGATTTCAGCCGGACGTCAGCATCAGGCGACGTAGTTCTTTATAGCGAGTTCGCTTCCCGCCAATCCTTGGACGCCTACCAGGTGCATCCTAAGCATGAAGCAGTTAAAGCCTTTGTGCTGGGGATTCGGGAAGGCCGATGGATAGTGGACTATGAAGTCTGAAGATTGGAATAGGCAAGATAGTTGCCGTCAGCGCTAAGTTATCAGGAAAATTTCAGTTCCTTTTCTAAGATCATCAGACGTTTGTATTCCGGCGGTCAAGGCTGGCGATCGTTTATCATAAATAATGGTCTTATGCTTTCTAACAAGTAAGATCTGGCAAGGGAGAGGATGATGCAGCATCCTTTTATGTGGATGTTGACAGCACTGGTTACGCTGTCATTTATTGGCCGACCGGTTTGTGCCGACGAGCTGATCTTGGATAGTGGCAAGAGATTACAGGGAAGAATTATCTCGCTGTCGAATAATACAGTGAACTTTGAAACTACGTCCAATGAATTGGTTGTGCCTGTTGGCAAAATACGCTCCGTGGGTACGGATTCTATTGATTTAAAAGTCTTGGGATTGGTGGAAGAGTTGAGAGATCAAATTAGCGTGGATAGCAAAAGACGTCGGGAGATTATGGAGCATGATGTTAAGGAGCGGCTCCACCGGCAGCTAGCTGAGGAAGAAAAGTCGCGTCAGGCTAACGTGGCGCCATCTCTACAGGCCAGATCAGTCGCTAGGGCGGATAAGAGTGTTACTAATAATAATGGTAATAAGATAAATAAAACCAACAGAAAGATCGATGTTTACGTAAGACCAGGCTGTCCATGGTGCAAGAAGATGGAGGGTTTTCTCAAGGAGAATGGTATCCGGTATAACAGATTTGATATTGAACAGGATGCCTCCGCTAAGCTGCGGTTTGGTTCTAAAGGCGGCAAGGCTGTACCGTTTACTGTAGTGGATAATAAGATTACTCTCGCTGGCTATGAACCGGACAGCTTAATGAAGATCCTGGAGCGCTAGTTATTCCTTCCCTCAATTCATAATATGGATATTTTAATAACCTGTAAGCCTGGGTTCGAGAAGATCCTGGCCAGAGAATTGGCTTTATGCGGCGCCAAGCCTAAGACACAAGGTGCGGGATGGGTACTGGCGGAAGATATATCCTCTGCTGTATCGTCGGAGGCGCCGGCTATGATATCAGGGTCTCACCGGCTCTCCGGGCTATGTTTTGCCTGTAATATTCTGCTCGAACCTGTCACTGTTGCTGCTAGTTCTGTCAACAGCCTGGCCGACCGTCTTTTGGATATATTTCTGACACGCCTGGGGAAGTCTCGGGTGGATGCTGCCTGGGGCTGTCTGTTTTTTTCTGACGGCAACGAGCAGTTGATACAGCATGCCGCCACTGTTAAAGGCCGATGGCTTGAGCAGCTCCGGCGCAAGATGTCCCGTGTAGCCAAGCTGGCCGAGTCAGGTATTCCCTGTGGGCCTAAACCGGCGGAAGGTTTCTTTGTCCATTTCATCGGACATAACCAGG
>JAAXVU010000099.1 GCA_013335325.1 Candidatus Omnitrophota bacterium
TTGCAGGGATCGTATCCAGTCCTTTGGTCAATCTTGTAGGGGACATCTCTCTGGATAAGGCTTTTGATTATAGCCAATTTGACTCCGCGATGTCTACTACGGACAACGCCATGTTCCAGACGGCGGACGAGACCGACGCGGCCCGCGTGATCCGCGACCGGATCGAGGCCACGGCGGATGCCAAAGGTTTTGTGGACCTGGAGCATGATACCGATGCCATGCGGCGTCTGGCCGAGGCCAATGACCTGGAGGCGCTGAACAGTATAGCCCGCCAAGGGCTTACCGCTGCCAAAATAGACGGCGTGCTTAAAGGTGAATATGCCGATCCGCAGCAAGATCGTACCCTGGCCGAAATGCTCTCTGATGAATCGATACTGGACGGAGTTCGTGGCGACGCGGCGATGGCTGGACAGCCAGTTGAAACTGGTTTCGCAGACGCTTTGCAGATCGAGAATGGCGAGGCCAATTTAAGCTCTGCCTGGAGATCTTTGTGGACCGAATATGTTAAGAATGGAGAGCTTAACCAGGGAACGGTAGAGTCCTTAAAAGCCGCAGGATATTTTGTTACTGCAGGCGACCCGGATAAACTGCTCGATGATGTCAGATCTTATTGGTCTAAACAGCTAGCAATCCCGGTGAGAAGATTGAACGAGCCAATGCGAGAGTCTGCAGTGGGAGAGCGCGGCATTCCCTATCAAATCGATTATCTAATAGAGAACGTTTATCAACATGTGGGCGGGCAAGGTTTATTGCTTTGCAAGGTTCAGGAGTGGCATCCGGAGACTGGATTGGCCAAAGTGGAAATTATTGTTGCCGACCACGGGCATGGATTTATTGATTCAGACGGAAACAGTATAAGTATCGCGGATGCTATTTCAGGCAGAAATTTCGATAAAGAAAGAGGGCAAAGACACCAGGCTCTGGGGCAAATAGCCTCTTCGGCAGAAAAATATCAGATAGTAGAGATCCACAAGAAATCTTCGGGAGTTGAGGGGGCATTTTGGGAGAGAGACAGGTCGGGGCCGGCCAGGGCAGGTGTATTGAATGGTAGCGGCTTAGACGCAGGCGTAATGACCAGGGTAGTTTTTTCTGCCTTGGTTAAAGTAAAGGGTAGGCAAGGAGGGCGTCAGGCCTCGAATGGACCTGCCATCGCTGCTTCAGAAGGTGATGCGGCTCAGATAAAATCATTGGAAGTTTCTTCACCAATTGAAGCTAATGCGACTTTGGAAGATCGCATTAAAGCCTTGATCGCCCAAAATACCGCCGAGGCCCGGCAAGAGCTGAATAGCCTGGCTCTGGATTCAGGAGTGGATTTCTTTAATAAAATATTGGTATCCAGAGACAAGATTGAGAATGCCTACACAACATGGGATCATCCTGAGATAGACCAATTCATCGGCTCCTTGACCGAACCGACCAGAGACGCACTGGCAGAAAGATCGGTCGGGTCCGGGGCCTTGAAAAGGCCGGCCCTGATCTATGTTCTGGCGAAATTGGGTACGGCCAGGTCCTTTGAGATCGCGCTGGATGTTATGAAGGCGGATAAGTCTGACCTGGATGGAAAGCAGTCCCGTAAGTTATTTCATTTCTTTTTTGCCACTGTCTTTGGGCACAATTGTTCTTGGCTGGGGAAAGAGGAATTCAGGCGTTTGTTAACAGGCCTGACTACCCGGCAGAAAGAGCTCTTGAGACAAATGATATATACGATACAACCGAATATGCGGATCGGATCTTTGGCGGTTTTATTCCCGGAGCTTGTGGCCGAGGATAGAGGGTCTGTTGCTGAGTATGCCTTTGAGGAGAAGAAGGATCGGTTTCAAGGTTTTCGTTTCCAGGTCTGGGACCCAGGAAATAAAGAAATGCTGGGACCGGTTGTAGCGAGGATGCACGAAATTGCCGAGGGGTCCGGTTTGCGGTCCGATATTCCCAGTTTGTCAGACTTGCGCATGATGTTAACTACTGATGACTCCAGGGTGATCCTGGCCAGAGACAGAGAAGGAGTTATCGTCGGGTATAGTATTTCCGGTCTGGAGTCAAAGAACTTTCCCAGTCCGACCCCGTATCTTAGGTTGGTAGTGGTAGATCAAAAAAGATCGTTGAGCGGTCTTGGTTCGGCTCTTTTGAGACGGGAGGTGGCGGACTGCCGGATATTGGGTTTTGATCACATGAGTTTCCGTAGATCATTCAACACCAGTAATGAGGATTTTGTCCCGGGTGTGGCTCGCAGTATGGGCTGGTCATTCCAGCCAGGGGAACGTTATGTCGACAGGGGGCGCTCTGAGCGCAGACCTGATTCTATCAGCTTTCCTGAGTTGGATTATGCGCCGGGGCAATGGGGTCCGGTGGTGGATAGTTCGCTGCCGGGTCAGAATAAGGCGCAGATAGTTAGTCAAAACACCGGTGGTATCGACCTTAATGCCTCGAAGCTGGATATCAAGTCGCAGAACGCCAACGGCGAGATACAGTTCAGATTTGACCCCGCTATGCTAGAGAAATTGCATAACGCCGCCGGGCTAAGTCCGGTAATCATATATATAAAGCCGCTGTCAACCTCGCTGCCGGTATTCCTGGGGCTGACGGAAGAGCCGCCGCCGGATGCAGTATCCGGGCAGCTTGTTAAAGGATAAGCCGAAGCGCAACAAGCCGTTTCCTGATATAAAGAAATCCTGATAATATATGCCAACCGTAAAGATTAATGTTGCACGACTGGACAGTTTGGTGAAGCCGATAAGGTCAATAAATCCTAAATTGCAATAGACCTTGCCGACTTCATAGACATTATAGACATGGCACTATCGAATCAATGACATCCAGAACACAAAAAAATATTAAAGTTGAGAATAAACATCCCACCGTCGGGCTGGTCAACCTGGGCTGTGTGCGCAATACCGTCGACTCGCAGGACATACTGGGCCGGTTGGAACGCAAGGGGCATCGCATCGTTGATCCGGATAAGGCGGAGGTGGTTGTCGTCAACACCTGTTCTTTCATCGAGGATGCCCGTAAGGAGTCGGTCGATGCGATCATGGACCTGGTGCGGCTCAAAAAGCAGGGGCGGGTGAAAAAGATCATCGTGGCCGGATGTCTGGCCCAGCGTTATGGCTCCAAGCTTTCTAAAGAGCTGCCGGAGGTGGACGCGTTTGTCGGCGTGCAGTCGCTCAAGAAAGACCACGGCCAGGAGGCGTTGTCGCTGACTCCGTCGCATTATGCCTATCTCAAGATCTGCGAGAGCTGTTTTAACCGCTGCAGTTTTTGCGTCATACCGCTTCTTAAAGGCCGTTTCGCTTCGCGTTCCGTGGAAAGCATCCTCAAGGATGTCCGCCGTATGGATGCTCGCGGCGTTAAAGAGATCAATATAGTCGGACAGGACATCACCGCTTACGGCATGGACTTGTTCCGCGAAAAACGGCTGGCCGGACTGCTAAGGAGGATAGCGGTTGAATGTAGCGCCATCGGCTGGATACGGCTGCTGTACGCCTATCCTTCGCATGTCACTGATGAACTTCTGGAAGTTATTGCCTCGGAGCCCAAAATCTGCAAATATATCGACATTCCGTTGCAGCATGTAAGTGACCGCGTCCTTAAGGCCATGCGGCGGCGTATTACCAGGGCGCAGACGGCTCGGCTGGTAGAGCGGATCCGGCGTAAAGTGCCGGGCGTGTTCTTGCGGACGACGTTCATTGTGGGATTTCCCGGCGAGACGGAACGGGAGTTCAGCGAGCTTCTGGATTTTGTCAGAGAATATCGTTTCGAGCGGGTGGGCGTGTTCCCATATTCACGAGAAGAGGGTACTGCGGCCTGGGGCCTGCCCGGCCAGGTGCCGTTAAAAACCAAGCGTGCCAGACAGCGTAGGTTGATGGAGGACCAGCAGGAGATATCCCGCGCCTTTTTGGAGAGCCAGCTCGGCCGCGAGCTAAGGGTGCTGGTGGAAGGCCGGGCGCCGGACACGAAAGACGTCTACCAGGCCCGTAGCGAGTTTGACGCGCCCGACGTTGATGGTATGGTGTATGTACGATCCGTGCAGCCTTTGCGAGCGGGGCAATTCGCCGAAGTGCGCATCACCGGTGCGTTGGATTACGATCTGGAAGGTGAACTGGTCCGATGTTAAGGGCGGAAGAGGTGGGCCGCCGTTGTCCTCGGTTATAGGTTGCGAATTTTTAATACGGATCGGACGAGTCCGCTTCCGGCTTGATGGAGACAGGCATGAACATACCGAATATTCTTACCGTTTCCCGTTTTTTTCTGACTGTTGTTTTCGCTTCGTTTGCCCAGGGTAGCGGGACTGGTGCAGCAGTGCTGGCCGTGCTGGTTTTTACGTGTGCAGCGCTGACTGACTGGGCCGACGGATACCTGGCCCGCAAGTATGACATTTCGACCGCCTTCGGCAAGTTGATGGATCCCATCGCTGACAAGGCCCTGGTTTTGAGCGCGTTCTTTATTTTCGCATATGCAGGATTGTGGTCGCTTTGGTTGGTGTACATGATCGCCGCTAGGGAGATCCTGGTGACGGCCTCGCGCATACAGGCCATGACCCGCGGACAGGTTATTCCGGCGGAGAAGGCTGGGAAGATAAAGACGATATTCCAGATGGGCACGATTTCGGCGGCCCTGGTCTGCCGGGTGCTGGTCATCTGGTCAGCCACGGCGGGTTTTATGAAGAATTATGAAATTTTATGGCGCGCCGGACTGGATTTGCTTATGATAATCGCCACAATACTGACGATCTGGTCTGGGGCGGTTTATTGGCGGAACCTGGATAAGCCGGATCATCAATGACGTCAGAACTTTAAGAATGTCTCTGACATGACAGTACAGGTTTTAAAGTCTATAAGGTCGGCAAGGTCTATTGATGTTCCGACGTTATCGACCTCATCGACTTCGTCGACCTGTACGGTCGTGCTGATCCCGGACTGACGTGAGATAGGAAATACAGTCCGGAAGTTGTAGGCAAAATATGTCTCCTAATATATCCAAATTTATTGCTACATTTTTTTATACTGGCTATTGTCCGGTAGCTCCGGGTACGTTGGCCAGCGCGATCGGCGCGGCTATTGCTTTTGCTTTGCGTTTCAACGTGGCTGGTTACGCCTTCGCGATGGTGACGGTCACCGTACTGGGCTTCTTTTTCGCTGGCGAAGCGGAGAAGGCCATTGGCAAGAAGGATCCGGGCTGTATCGTTATCGACGAGGTTTCGGGGATAATGATATCGTTTTTTATGCTTCCGCTTTATTGGCCTATTATCGTGACCGGTTTCTTCCTGTTCCGGGCGTTCGACATGTTCAAGATACCGCCGGCCGATCTTTTCGAGAAGATGCCCGGCAGCCGCGGGATCATGTTGGACGACATTATGGCGGGTATCTATACTAACCTGATATTGCAGATAGCGCTCCGTTTGTCCGGGGCGATTTGGTAGATAAATAAGGAGAATTGTATGCGTACATCCAATCCGGTCTTAGGTGACAATGTGTTTTCCCCGACAGGTTATGCTGCCGATGGTCAGGCAATGACGTTGCAAGGCACGGTCAATAAATGTCTTATCCTGCTGGGGATTATCCTGGCTTCTGCCTGGTGGGTGTGGGGCAAGGTCATGCAGCCTGCGCAGGTGCTAGGTTACGAGGTGGAAGGGCTGGCCCGGCATAACCAGCAGGCGGTGCTCCCGATTGTCTTCATCGCTGGTATAGTCGGATTTGTCGTCGCGTTGATTACGGTCTTCAAGAAAGAATGGTCGGCTGTTACAGCTCCGGTCTACGCGCTGTGTGAGGGGCTTTTGTTGGGTGGCGTGTCTGGATTGTTCGAGATGATGTATCCCGGCATAGTCATGCAGGCCGTAGTTTTGACCTTCGGGACTTTGTTGTGTCTTTTGTTTGCTTACAAGAGCGGTTTTATCCGCGTGACGGACAAGTTTCGGCTGGGGGTTTTTGCCGCTACGGCTGCTATCGGGCTTTTTTATTTTGTGACATGGATTCTAGGTTTTTTTCATGTCACTGTACCGTTCATTAATGGCGGAGGGATTGTCGGCATCGGCTTCAGCCTTTTCGTAGTAGGTATTGCGGCCCTCAATTTGGTGCTGGACTTCGATATGATCGAACGTGGCGCCGAGTCCGGTGCCCCGAAGTATATGGAATGGTACGGCGCTTTTGGCCTGATGGTAACGCTCATTTGGCTTTATATGGAGATACTGCGGCTGCTGTCAAAGCTGAGGAGCCGGGATTAATTCGCACCCGGACTATCGCAGAGGACGGGATGTAAATTGTGTTCCCATATCTCCGGTTACTGTTGCAAACCAAAAGCCCGGCTAATTTAGTCGGGCTTTTTTTGGTATGACAGGACAGGTAACCTTACGGTAAGGATTAATTTTACGGGGTGCAGGTGAGGAAGGCGGGTTTCATTCATAACGGTTTTGGACGCAGGTTTTGGACGATACTGGTCCTTTTGGCGTTTCTGCCAGCCCAGGGCGAGGGTCTGTGTCCGGTGTATGCCGGCGTGTCTGGCGGGTGGAGCGTTCCATCTGCGGCAGCCTTGCCGGCGTCATCGGCGGTATATTTTCCGCCGCTTCTTAAGGGTGTTAAGGTTGATGCTGAAAATCCCTTCCGGCTAGACTTCATCATGGACAGGGGTAGTGCTGTTGTCTCTGACGCGCAACTGCGGACTGACGCTGAGCGTTTAGTCAAATATTTCATGGCCGCTTTGGCCATTCCCGAAAAAGACATCTGGGTCAACCTTTCACCCTACGAGAAGGACCGTATCGCTCCGGCAGTTCTGGCCACGACTGGGATGGGACGGGACCTGGTGGTGCAGGACTACTTGTTAAAGCAACTTTTGGTTATGCTGGTCGACCCGTCGGGTCCGCAGGGCAAGAAGTTTTGGGGCCGGCTTTACTCCGAGGCATACAGCCGTTACGGAACAACTGAAATACCTTTGGATACATTTAACAAGATATGGATAGTTCCGGATAGAATGGAAGTCTTCGAGTCGCCCGCAAAGGCAGGTGATCACTCAGGGCAGGCGGCAGCCTTCGTAACTGACCTGCATTTCAGGGTCCTGCTTAGAACCGATGAGGCCGCCCGTAATGAGCCCGTAGCTGTCCCTACGTACGCCACTGCCAGGTCGGTGGTGGGGACAGATGATTCAGCGGCTGCCGCAGATGTGGGGCGGCGTGTGATCAGGGAGGTGGTCGTTCCGCTTCTGGAGCAGGAGATCAATAGTGGCGAGCGTTTCGCCAGTCTCCGCCAGATCGGTCACGCATTGATCTTGGCCGCCTGGTACAAGCGCAGGATGAGTGCTAGTCTGCTTGCCGCGGTGTACGTTGATCACGAAAGAATAGCCGGGATAGATATCGATGACCCCGCTGAGGTGGAGAAAATATGGAACTATTATGTAGATATCTTTGAGAAGGGATCCCGCAACTATGTTCAAAAGCAACGTTACCAGTTTATTGGTGAGACGCTGCCAGGAAAATATTTTACCGGCGGATTGTCTTTTGACATGTCGCTATTGTCGCTAAAGGGTACTGCCGACAGAGCTGTGGCCGCTGTCCCTATCTGGCGGATGGACAAGGTGGAGGTGGCCTTATCTTCGATCTTCCGGCGAAACAGCCGTTTTGCGTTGGACGAAACGGAATTGGTAGGCCGCGCTTTCGAGACCTGCCAGCAGATCATGGCACGGAACGGCCGTAGCGGGTTACGGGTCACTGCCTGGGACTTGCGAGCTCGCATCCGGGTGGCCGAACGTCTGCAGAGTCCGACTTCAGTGTTGGTGCGAAGACGTATTTACGCTTATATGGGATATGCGTCGCTGATAGGTGCACTGTCCGCACA
>JAAXVU010000100.1 GCA_013335325.1 Candidatus Omnitrophota bacterium
TACCCGGCTGGCCTGGCGTTGGCACTCGGCCCGCGTGGTCGTCGGGATTCTATCCATGGCTGGACTGATCGGTGGGTTGTCTGGGTTATTGTGTAGCCTTGGCTCTGTCAGCCGATGGATGGTGATGACCGGAGTCTTTTTGGCTTTGATATTGGCCGAGCGTTTTTCGCGCAACCGTAATATCCCGTTTCGTATCATCAAGGAGTGTTAAGTTGGCCAGAGTGCTGCTTTTAAATCCGCCTTCACGGGAGATCTGCATGCGGGATTACTTCTGCAGCAAGATCTCCAAAGGGTCCTATTGCTATCATCCGGTGGATCTCCTGATCCTAAGCGGCATTCTAAGCGTCAGGCATGAAGTCCAGGTTCTGGATGCGGTGGTGCAGCGCCTTAAGAATGAACGCACCTTTAGCCTCGCTAAGGGATATAAACCGGATGTTATCGTCTTTCTGACCGGAGCCGTTTCTTTCCATGGGGACGGCCCGTTTCTTAAGGAGTTAAAGCAGGCTACCGGTGCCCGGATGGTCGGTCTGGGAGATATATTCTTGGAGAAGCCGGAAAGAGTGTTCGAACTTTGGCCCTGGCTCGACGCAGCTTTGCTGGACTTTACGACTCCGGATATTTTGGACCTTGTAGAGTCTGCCAATAAAATTTCGCGGAATGCCGTGGTGCGTAGTCCGGATGGGCAGCTCATCCGGTTGCCGGTTGTCCAAACACCCGGAGCGTGGGGTACGGCCTTGCCCAGGCACGACATGTTTTCCTCTTTGCCGTACTCTTTCCCGTTCGCGCGCAAAAAAAGATTCGCTACGGTGCTGACCAATTTTGGCTGTCCTTACTCTTGTACCTATTGCCCGACGGGATCTTTCTTGTACAAAGAGCGGCCTCTTGGCAGCATAGCGGAGGAATTGGATAGCCTGCAGGCGCTGGGGATAAGCGAGATCTTTTTCAAAGACCAGTCCTTCGGTCCCGGTCGTGAACGGATAGCCGCCCTTTGCCGGGAGCTGACCGGACGCAAGTGGCCTTTTGGGTGGACTTGTTTCTTGCGTCCGGAGATGGCTGACGAAAAGGTGGTGGGACTGATGGCCGCGGCTGGGTGTCATACCATTATATTCGGCGTCGAGAGCGGAGAAGCGGAGGTCAGGCGCCTGTATGGACGTGAATATAGCGATAACATTCTCCGGGAGGCCTTTGCCGCCTGTCGTAAATTTGGCGTCGAGACAGTGGCCACCTTTGTGATGGGACTGCCGGGCGAGAGCACTGGTTCTCTGGACAAAACCATTGCGCTGGCCCGGGAGCTGGACTGTGATTACGCCTCGTTTAATATTTTCGTGCCAGCTTATGGTACGGCCTTGCGTAAGAAGCTTATCGACCAAGGTGTGGTTACCGACGAGTTGGCTTTTATGGACAGCGCTGTGAGCAAGCCGTATATGTCAACCGCTCTGTTGCCAGCCGAGGAGCTATGGAAGATGCATAGGCGGGCAGTGTGGTCCTTTTACGGCCGCCCCGGCTTTCTAATAAAAAGACTTTTGGGGGCGGGAAGTTGGGGGCGTATGTTCAGGATGTGGGCGGAAGGTTGGTCGGTTATGTCAGCACGGAGAAACGCATGAAGAACAGGTCTGTCTTGGGATCAGCTTGGTTCATGTCCGGCATGGTGGCTTTATTCGCGCTCTACGTGACCTGGTTTTGTCAGCGGACCTATTTGGGTAATCCTTATGCCGTGAGCGATGACGCCCGGCAGTATTTGTTCCAATGTTTTCGCTGGGGGGACCCTGCTCTATTTCAGGGCGACTTCCTGACAGCGTATGCGTCGGCCTTAACTCCAATAGGCTGGAAAGCGGTTTATTGGGTCTTATCGAAGTTGATGGATGTTATAACCATCTCCAAGATGCTGCCTTTCGTGCTGTGCCCTATATCCGCAGTCTTGATATTCCTGACGGGACGCAAGCTTTGGTCGAATGCAGCGGGAGCCTTTGCAGCCATTGCTTTTGTATTGTATGTCTGGCATATCAGTTGTTTTTCCGGAGGATTTCCGCGAGCGTTCGGTTTTCCTTTGGCGGCTTGGTTCCTGTACCTGTGTGCATGTGATCGATTTGCCTGGGCCGGATGGTTGTGTTTGCTTCAGGCCGGGTTCTATCCGCCGGTTGCGTTGGTCTGCGGCAGCGTTTGGCTTGTTTTACGCTGGGCCAGTCTGGATTCTTCCGGCGGGAAGGTCAGAGCCGCCAGACTGCTGTTACTCCTGGTGCTTGGCGTGGTGTCTCTGGTATTGTTCAGCCGGATACATCCGACACCCTGGTTTGGGCAAATGTATACCTGGCCGGATATTCTGCATATGCGGGAGTTCTTTCTGGGTGGACGTACGCCCATGCTTCTGAGTGATTGGCATCGGCTGACCACGGATTTCAGTATACAGGAACGCGTTTGGGGCGTGGAGCTCGATTCGCCGGTGATCTGGGTGGTGTTTGTCATGGCTTGTGGAGCAGTTTGGCTGGCATTGCGTCGGATTGTGACTATCCCGGCGTTTATTCCGATAGGATTATTGTCGGCAGTGGTTTGGTATGCCGTCTCGTGGGCTTTATTGCTGGACCTTTTTTTGCCTGGGCGTCTCTTGAAATTTATGGTGCCGTTGTTGTCGGTTCTTTTGGCTGGCGCCTTTTGGGATAGGGTGGAGGTCTGGTTGAGCAAGTTTAAGACAGCATGGGTACGCTGGATGTTACCGTTCTTTATCTGTGTCTGGGCTTGGCCAGCGTTCCTGCCGCAGACCAATGACTATAGCGGGGACAGGCCATTGTTTGAATTTATCGCCAGGCTGCCTGCAGATGCGCTGATCGCTGGTATGCCGAGCGATATGGACGGCGTGCCATTGTTTTCTAAGAGGAAAGCTTTTTTGACCGAAGAATTATCTCTGCCTTTCTACCGTGCATATTATAGAGAGGTGCAGCGTCGAGCTTTGGTGCTATTCTCTATTTATTATGCGACGGATAAATCCGAGCTGAAAAGGATGTGCGCCCGGGAAAATATTTGTTATATTGTGGCCAAGCCGCGGGATTTTGAACAAGCTTTTCTAAAAGACGGGGCATTCTTTGTCGAGCCTTACAATGCGGTGGTGAGACATCTGGTAGCCCGGGTTGGTACCGGTGACTTTGTGCTCAAAGATCCGCCAGAGGCTTCGGTAGTGTTCAGAACAGATAAAGCGGTTGTGATTGATGTGAACGCCCTGTGAGATAAGGGAGATTTCGGGGAATGATCAGAACTATCCGTCAGCTAATATTCGGACTGCGCGTATTCTTTTGGAATTTGACTTTCTTGAATCTGTGCCGGATCGTGGTTTTTATCGCGAAACGGTATGTTTTTCGGAACAAGGTTCCGTTCTCGGTTGTTTTCGCTGTTACGTATCATTGCCAATGCCGTTGTGTGCATTGTTCGGTAGGGGATTATCCATTATCGGACAAGGAGCTGAGTACCGACGAGGTTCGACGCGCCATTGATGCGATCGCGGCCTGGGGGGTGATCAAAATAACTTTCTTTGGCGGAGAGCCTTTGTTGCGGTCGGATATTGTGGAACTGGTCGCTTATGCCTCTGCCAAAGGTCTACGTTCATCCTTGGATACAAATGGGATCGCCCTATCAGAGGATGTTGTCAGTGCTTTAAAGAAAGCGGGTATCGGAAATATCAACGTCAGTATCGATAGCGCTGATCCGGCTACTCACGATAAGTTAAGGCGCTATCCTGGATGTTTCGCTCGTGCCATTAGCGCGCTCCGGGCCTGCGTCAAGCTGCGTATACCTTGTCTGGTGTCGACCTACGTGTCCAACCGTTCGGTCAGGGAGCGCGACCTGGAGTCGGTCATTGCCCTGGCCAAGCGAGAAAAGGCGCTGGGGGTCAAGATATTGTTCCCTATTCTCTCAGGCCGCTGGCGTCAGGAAGAGAAGGAAAGCCTGTCTGAAGAAGGTCAGCGTTATCTGGCGCAGTTAGTCGATCCTGGGTATGTCTATATCGAGGATGCGCTGGAGATGGTCAAGCGTAACGGCAAAGGTTGTTCGGCGCTGGAGAAGAACCTGATCTATATCTCACCTTCCGGTGATGTTCAGCCGTGTCCGGCGGTGCCGGTCTCTTTTGGTAATTTACGCCGGGAAGATCTGTTGCTAATAGTTAAGAGAATGATGTCGCATGCGTTTTACCGCAAGCACGGCGACTGTTCTGTGTGCCTCATGAATGATCCCGCGTTCCGTCAGCAGTATTTTCAGGTCAGGGAAAAAGGGGGACAGCCGATCGATGTCGGTAAATTTGTTTAATTTTGGCGGCCGTGTGTATCTTACGGCCAAGATGTTTTACGCTCTCGTCAGGCCGCGTTTGTACGCCAAAGTCATCGGCAATACGATCGGGCGCGCCCGTGGGTTGGCTATTCCTTCCTCGGCCATCCTGGGACTCACTTACAAATGCCAATGTCAATGCGTGCATTGTTCGGCCGGACTGTACAAGCGGGATGTTTCCGATGAACTGTCTACCGGGGAATGGCTGCGTCTTTTAGACGACATCCAGGGCTTGGGGGTGCCGCGGGTAAATCTAAGCGGCGGAGAAGCTTTGTTGAGGGAAGATATCTTTGATATTGTCGCGCATGCGGCAAGATATTTCGTGGTTATCCTGGAGAGCAATGGTTTAAAGCTTTCTTTGAGTGCGGCAAGACGTTTGAAGAAAGCCGGAGTGTCGTGCGTAGCTGTGAGTATTGATAGCACAGCTCCAAAAGAACATGATCGTTTAAGACACTCTGACGGATGTTTTCAGCATGCCATGGAAGGTGTCGCTAATCTGCATGAGGCAGGCGTTCCGTGCATCATGTCGACGTACATTCCGGCCGAAAGGGCCCGGGCCAGTTATGTTCAGGGGCTAAATAAGCTCGCCCGGATGAGTCATGTCATGGCCTTAAGGATATTGCCGCCGCGACCGGTGGGGAGCTTTTCGTGTCATGTGAGTTCGCTTTTAACTGAGAATGACGAAAAGTTGATCCTCAAGGAAGCCGATCCTTTCATGGCTTATTTTAACGGCATGCCGGCGCCGAAGATGTGCGGGATATTTTCCAGGGCGACTTTTTATGTTTCTCCACACGGCGATGTGCAGCCATGCCCGTTCATGCCGATAGCCTTTGGTAAGGTGCGGGCGGAGGGGCTCAAGGTGCTGCTAGAGAAAATGTGGAGTCATCCGGTCTTTAAGAATGAAGGCAAGAAATGCCTGGTCCTGCAGGAGTCTTTCAGAAACAAATATTTGAACGGACGGAACGGTTATCCACTGGATGCCGCGTCTTTAATTTAATAGATACCCGGCGTATCCATGCATATCACCTTTGTACACAGCCATTATGAAAGCCTGGGCATTGAATACATATCCGCTGTCTTAAAGAAAGCCGGACACCAGACCGATCTCATCTTTGAGCCGTCTTTATTCCATAATTTCTTTTCCGATCACAGTCTCTTGTATAAGTTCTTCAACTTTAAGTCTTACGTGATTGGCGAAGTTGTAAGGCGTAAGCCCGATATTGTCGCTTTCTCAGTCATTGCTGATAATTATAAGTGGACCTTGGAAATGGCCCGGGCTATACGGGAACGCTCGTCTGCGGTAATTGTTTTCGGAGGGATACACACCTCGTCGGTGCCGGAAAATGTCTTGAAGGACGACCTGGCTGATTTTGTCGTTATCGGCGAAGGGGAATATGCCTTCCTGGAGCTTGTGAATTGTCTGCGGGATGGCACGGACCCTGCGCAGATCCCCAATGTAGGGCTGTGCAAAGAGCGCCGGGTATTTCTTAACCAGCCGCGCGCCCCCATCCCTGATCTGGACCAATTGCCCTTTCCCGACAAAGACCTGTTTTTTGAGGCCTATCCTGGCATGGTGTCGGCCAGCTACATGATCACCGGCAGTCGTGGCTGTAACAACAAATGCAGCTATTGCTGCAACAGCACCTTGCACAATCTATATCGCGGCCGGGGGTTCTTCCGCAGGCGCACACCCGAAAATGTGATCGCGGAGCTGGAGTGGGCCAAACAACGGTTCAAGATCAGGAAAGTGACTTTCTACGACGAGGTCTTTACCTCTGACAAACAATGGCTGAGGCGATTTCTACCGCTTTATATTCAAAAGATCAACTTGCCGTATTTTTGCTGCAGTCATCCTGAGGATATTGATACCGAAGTGGCGGAGCTGCTGGAGAGCTCGGGATGTTCCGCGATCAATGTTGGTATGCAGACCGCGCATGAGCCGACGCTTAAGACAGTCTTGCATCGAAAGGGCTCCAACAGTAAGACTGCGGAGGCTTTTTCTTTGCTGCGCGATACCAGGATATTCGTTTATTCGAATTTTATACTTGGTTTGCCCGGCGAGACCGAAGAGCATGTGCTGGAGTCGTTGCGTTTCTGCGTAGATCACCCGGTGGACATGGCGGTGGTCTATTGGCTGCGCTATTACCCTGGGACTGACATTATAAGTATCGCGGCGGAAAAGGGGATTCTGGCTCAGGGGGACGTCGATAAGATCAATGCGAGTCAGGAATACACTCCATATACGGTCGCGGGAAATACGTATAATAAGAATATTTCCAAGTTGGGCAATTGTATCCTGTTAAGCGGGGTCATCCCGGCCAAGGCGATGCGCTACATTTTGCAGACAGGTCTGTACCGATGGCTGCCTTCCAGGAATTTGCTCTTCCCGTTGATAATTCTGTCTTGTTTTCTTAAGAGAATAATTAAAGGCAAGCGGAATGCCTTTCATTATTTGAGTGTGGGCGATTATTTCTTTTACTATGTATTTTTTCTGAGGAAAAAGTTAAGTCTCGGGCTTTTTTCTGCTAAACAGCGTCTCTCCGTACCGGGGAGAGCATAGCGGTGCCATGAAAATACTCCTGATAAAACCATTGGTTAATAAAATGAAAGGTTCCTTCGGCCAGTTGATGCTGGAGCCTCCGCTGGGCCTGATGTATTTATCGGCATTTCTGAAGGAGCATGGTTATCGGGATATCAAGATCATTCATATGGACGCCCAGAGAATGGATCTCGACGGTCTCAGCCGGGAAATGGAGACGTATCGTCCGGATATAGTGGGCATAAGCGCGCTATCGGATGAGTCGCCGGGGATGTTCCAGGCGGCTGACAGGGCCAAGCAATATCGCAAGGATTGTCTGGTCGTGGCCGGTGGGCCGCATCCTTCCGGGGATCCGCTCGGCACAATGGAGGATCGCAATATTGACCTGGTAGTATCTGGTGAAGGCGAGCAGGCCTTGTTGGGAATTGTCCAGGCGTATCAAGGTGACAGACAATATCATTTGATAAGCAATGTTTATTCTCGGAAAGCAAACGTAGTAAGTTCTCCGGATAAAGTTACTTATATCCAGGATATTGATTCCCTGCCTTTTCCCGATTGGGATGCCGTCGATATGGCCAGTTATGCTCCTTTCCAGCACATGTCGAGTTACTTATACGGTCAGAAATATATGCCGCTATTTACCTCACGCGGCTGTCCATTTCAATGCATATTTTGTCATAATATTTTTGGGAAGGTTTTTCGCGCCCATTCCGCCCAGCGAGTGTTTGATGAGATTAAAACACTGCATGATAAACACGGCATAAAACATTTTTCTTTCTTCGACGACATATTTAATTGTGACCGCCAGCGCGTGGT
>JAAXVU010000211.1 GCA_013335325.1 Candidatus Omnitrophota bacterium
CCCGCGGAATATAAATACTTTCAAACCACGCGCGCCCATAGGCCTTGATCAGCGCATAACGGCTGACCACCCCCGCCCCGAACGGGATGCCAAGATAGATAAGGACCGTCCGGGCGGACTCGGCCATAGAAATATGGATATTGAGCCCCTGGGCGATGCCGAGGAAATTAAGAAGCAGCGTGATGAAAAGATAGATATACGGCGCATAAAACAACACCTGGAAGACCGCGTTGAAGGCGACCAGCCCCGCCGCCAGCTCCCGGTCGCCGTCAGCCAGGTCGTTCCAGACAATGACCATGGCGATGCACCGCGCCAGCCCAACCAGGATGACGCCGATCATATATTCCGGATACCCGCGCAAGAAGAGGACCGCCAAAGCCGTCATGACCACCGGCCCGACGACCCAGTTTTGCAACAGCGACAGGCCCAGCAGCCGCTTGTTCCGGAATATTTTCCCGATCTCTTCGTACTTCACCTTGGCGAGCGGCGGATACATCATAAGGATGAGGCCAATGGCGATCGGGATATTGGTCGTGCCGGTCTGGAACCGGCTCCAGAAGCCGGCGATATCGGGCATAAAGTATCCCGCCCCAACGCCGATCCCCATGGCCATAAGGATCCACAAGGTCAAATAACGATCCAGGAACGACAATTCTTTCTTGCTTACTTCTGCCATAACCCCTCCTTCACCTGTCCGGTTAGCCCGGATCTTGTAGTACCAAATTGGGATCTACCCCCGGGTTAAACGTCCAGCCGGAGCCTGCCCTTTCACCTGGCAACATCCGCCTTCGATCTTGATGGCTTTGATGTTTACCAAACCGTCAGCGACTTTCGTATGCGCCCGCGCGAGGATCCGCGTAAAAGTCGAGCGGGACACTTTCATAAGCCGGGCCGCCGGAGCGTGCGGCATCTCTTCCAGGTCGGCCAGCCGGATCGCCTCGAACTCGTCAATGGTCAACACTACCCCTTCCAGCTCGCCGGGCTTCTTGCACCGGGGCCTGAAATAGCGCTCTCCCGGCAGACACTTGACCCATCTGGTCTTCTGTGGACGCACAACCCCTCCTTGTTTTGCACTATGGTGCATTACAATTGTAGCCGAGAATACGCTCCTGTCAACCCGTAGTTCAAAGGGAAGGGCATACCAGAAAGTCATAAGTCATATGTCATATGTCATATGTCATAATAATCCGGGAAGCCGTATTATGTCTTTTGACCTATGACGTATGACTTACGGGAGCGTACAGTCGGTGCTGATGGTTCGACGTAAGACGTCCTGCGTCAAACGTCTCACGTCTAAACCGTATTACCCCCCAAACGCGCCCTTGACATATCTGCCTCATAATATATAGTTGCATCCGGATCTGAGGACACCTCCCGCTGGCTTTTCGTCGGAAGTCCCAATACACACAAGCGCTGTTACGAATTTATACAAAAGACAGGTACTGACATTGCATACCGATAACAAGCTCCAGCAAGAGATCGCCCGCCGGCGGACCTTCGCGATCATCTCGCATCCCGACGCCGGCAAGACCACGCTCACCGAGAAGCTCCTTTTGTACGGCGGCGCCTTGGACCTCGCCGGTTCGGTGACGGCCAAGAAGAAACAGCGCGAGACCGCCTCCGACTGGATGGAACTCGAGAAAAAACGCGGCATCTCCATCTCGTCGACCGTCCTGCAGTTCGATTACGACGATTTTCGCCTGAACCTGCTGGATACGCCCGGCCACAAGGACTTTTCCGAAGACACCTACCGCGTGCTCATGGCTGTCGACGCGGTCATCATGGTGATCGATGCCGGTAAAGGTATCGAAGGCCAGACCCGCAAGCTCTTCGAGATCTGCAGCAAGCGCGGCATCCCGATCTTTACGTTCATGAACAAGCTCGACCGCCCCGCCATGTCGGCGCTGGAGCTCATCGACCAGCTGGAAAAGGTACTCAATATCCACGCCTTCCCGGTCAACTGGCCCATGGGTAACGGCCCGGCGTTTAAGGGGATCTTCGACCGGATAAACAAGCAGGTGCACCTTTTCGAACGCGTTTCCGCCGGAGCGTACAAAGCCCCGGTGACCGTGCACGACCTCGCCGACCCGGCGGTCAAGGACATCCTGCACGAGGACATCTACCACTCTGTCGTGGAAGAACTTGAGATGCTGGACATCGCCCAGGAAGGCTTCGACGCCGAGGCGGTCCTGAAGGGCAAGACCACGCCGGTCTTCTTCGGCAGCGCGGCCAACAACTTTG
>JAAXVU010000212.1 GCA_013335325.1 Candidatus Omnitrophota bacterium
CGGCCATTGACGGCGCGACCAAGGCAAAAATCAGGATTGGGACGATCAATATCAGCTTCTTCATACAGACAAAGTTTAACATATTGTAGTAATAAAAAGAAGCTGCCTGTGGCGAGGGCCTGAATGCCGGGCAGAAAATTGTTGTTGCTAAAGAAAAGCAGCTTCTTTATAATACGCCCTATTCTAAAAGTCAGCGTTCGCCCATGAGCGGGCGTTCGGTTTATTAAAGGAGGATCGTGCAGTATGGGTAAGGTAAAGCCGGAACATGAATGGAAGTTCAAGTGCGCCAACACGGGCAAGGCCCTTAAGCGCAAAAAGCGTTATTACCGCAACGGCAAGTACTACATCACCAAGGCGGCCTGGCAGGCGCAGGTGAAGAAGGATGCCGAAGCAGCCAAGGCCAAGGAAGCGGAAGCTCCTGCGGCTGAGAACAAATAATATATTTGTTTGAATGCGGTATCTTGACCCGATGTTCTCTTGCGAGAGCATCGGGTTTTTCTTTTTTATGTATCGATATGCTGAAGGGCGTCTAAGCAGGGGGTTAAAAGTGATTTCACGGCCGCCGTGGTCAGGAGCCGTCGGCTGCGTGCTTTCTCCTGCCGGGCCAGTCGGCTATTAGCATGAGATCGTTCAGGTCGGCTACGATGGTATCCGGACCGGCCCAGGGTTGCCGTGTGCCGTAAGGCACGACATTCACATTGCAATGCATCTCTGTCGGCGAGAAGAGTCCTTGCAGCGCAGTTCTCACCAGGTCGGGCACCTCGTAGTCGAAGTTGCCAGTCGTCCGGTTGTACTCGTCATTGGCGAGCGGGGATCCGTTATATTGCCGGTGGTCGTTTTTGGGTTGAATAATACGGATCTCTTGGATCGAGCTGTTGATGTGTGGTAGCAGGCGGCTGCGTACGAACATCAGCTCGGCATTGGCATTCCAGACGTTGTTACTGGTAGCCGCGTGAGCGCTCAGCATTGTTACCAGCATGAGGCCTATTGGCCAGCTTGCGTGAAAAGCTTCGCTCTCTTTCCCAAATTTCTGCACTATTCTTTTTCCGCACCAGAAGAGCAGCATCACGATTATGGCCTGTGAAGCCGTGAAAAGCCGCAGATACGGACCGGTCTTGCTTATGAACCAGGTTATGTTGATGAAAAGCAGTATGGCTATAATGGGCAGGAGGCGCTGTAGTGTCGAGTCTTTCCGGCGCACATTCTGGACTAGCCAGGCCAGTGGAAGAAAGACGGCGAGAATGCCGCCAACGAAAGACGCCGGGGCATCTTGCCACAGGTTGAACATGATAGGAAGGCCCTGTGTTAGGAATTCAATGCTGCGCTGCCAGATGTGTCCGGCGGCAAAGTCAGCCTGATAAGCGGTGGTGAGATTGGCCGACTTGTAGAGCAGATACTTGACCAGCAGGAGATACAGGGCAAAGGTTAGTATGCAAAGCAGAATATCGCTACGCAGTATGCGCTTCGTGCTGGGCCAGTCGCTGTCGAGTATCGCGGCGGCGGCTGCGGGTAGAAGAAAGAGGAAGGCAATGGGTGAGTAAGTGCAGAAAGCTGCCAATAGAAGCAGCGGTGCGGCGATGAGGCGCAGTGCGGCATGCCACCGGCTGCACCATACGGAATACGCCAGCATGGCCAGCAGGACCGCCACGGAATGATATAAGTACGGGATGAAGACGGCCTCTTGGATCCCCGGCAGGGAAAAGGTGATGACGCTAAGACAGAAAGCTGGTACGGCGGCCATCCCTCGGGATGCCAGTATGGTGGCAAGCAGGGCTGCGCTTAAGGCCATGAGAAAGACCGCCGCCGTTCGGGCCAGGGAAAGGTCGGAGAGGTGATTCACATGACGGAAGACAAAGGATTCTGTCTCGCCGGCTATTGGTCGTCCCAGGTCGTAGAGCCATTGGCGCTGGATGTATATCGAAGCGCTGCTGTCGGAATTGAAGAATTTGTGAAAGAAACGCACGCTGTCGTGGGTAACGTAGGGCGTGGATACAACTGGCGAAAACAAAAGGAAAAGGCACGCCAGGCTGGCTGAGAAGAAAAGCAGGAACAGTCGCCAGTTCATATACGTTGATCCCTAGCTGTAGATACTGTTTGATCCTGGGATTGCGTCGATTGCCGAAACCGTTGGTGGCTTTGCGGAGAAGTGGTGTGAGGGAGAAATAATGCTGGAGGTGGGAGTTGAACCCACAAGTCCGCGAGGACATCGGTTTTTGAGACCGACGCGTATGCCA
>JAAXVU010000101.1 GCA_013335325.1 Candidatus Omnitrophota bacterium
GACCTTGCGGACCAGTTCCGAATCGTCGACAATCAGCACGCGGATCTTCCGGTCGCCGTAGTCCTTGTGCCGGGCTCCGATACGCCGAACTTCTACACGGAAAGTCTTGGTGTTGAAGTACACCTTGCGGCCGTGCCGGCCGCCGACATCTTCCTCCACCAACGGGATCTTGAACTTTTCCAGCACGCTACGCGCCACCTTGATATTCTCAACACCTATACCAGCACCCATGCCGAGGTTACCCACTACGGCACCGCCGCCGAAGATCTTGGCTTCATAGCGGCCGATCCGGTCATCCATGCTGAGCAGGCTTCTGACCAAAAAGGTAGTTGCAGTATCTCCGAATTTGCCATAAGGCTCGTTGCGTGTGGCAAGCCGGTCGCGCAAGAAATGGTTCATCCCGGCCGCTCCACTATGCCGGTTGTAGACGCAGACGGCCACGCACGAGCCCAAAAGAGTCGCCATGAACATCGGCTCACCGGAGACGCACAGTTCTCCGGGCAAAAGAAAAACCCGCTGCATGCCGGAAGGAGCCAGGACTTCGTTGTTCACCGGAGCCTCCCCCGCGCCTTCAGCACGTTGTCGATCTTGCGAAACAGTTCGTCTGGGTCTATCGGCTTTAAGACGTAGTCATCGCAGCCGGAGTTGAAGGCCTTCATAAAAGGCTGCTCGTGGGCCGTGGCCATGATGATCGGCAGCCCCTCTCCCAGGGTGACGCCTGCCTTCTTCTCGGTTTCGCGTATTGCGCCGAGTACTTCCAGCCCGTCGACCTCCGGCATGGCGATGTCCAGAAGGATGAGGTCGAACGGCTCCTTCTCCGTAATGGAGGCCTGGTAAGCCTGTACCGCCGCGCGGCCGCCCGACGCGCATTCGCACTGCGCCTTTTCGCTCAGCAGCTCCACCAGAAACTGCCGGTTGGCCATGTTGTCGTCCACCACCAGAATCCTCAGCATGCAAACCTCCTTGGCATCTAGCCGCACATTATCTTGAATATTTCGAACCCGGACGACAGCTCGTCGAGACCGCCCCGGATCACACCCAAACTTCCCCCGTCTTTTGCCGTCCGCTCCATATCCGCCAGCGGGCGAGCCAAAGCCTCCAAACGCAGGTTGGCGAAGACTCCCTTGAGCTCGTGCGCTATCCTTTGCGTCTCCGCCCTGTCCCCGCTGGCCACGGCCGCGGCCAGCTGCGGCAGCCGCTCGTCAGTAGTGGTCAAAGCGACCTGCGCCACTCGCTCGTAGGCGGCCGCCGGGAAATGCAGTTCCTTAAGCACTTCGTCCAGTTCCCGTCCTGCCAGCTCCCGAAACATCTCCTTCGATATCGCCATGATCTTTCCTTTTCCGCCTGTTGTGTCCGGCTGAACAATATTCCGGCCACGGCAATTATTCCCTCGACACCTGCAGCATAAGCTCTCCGGGGATGTCTTCCAGTGCCAAAACCTTCTGTACTGCGCCGACCTCGACCGCCGCCTTGGGCATGCCGTAGACCACACAGGTCCGCTCGTCCTGAGCGATGGTATAGGCGCCAGAGTCTTTCATGTGCCGCAGGCCCATGGCTCCGTCGCGGCCCATGCCGGTCAGGATAACCCCTACGGCGTTGCCGCCGGCGTAACGGGCCACCGAGTCGAACAAGACTTCAACGGAAGGGCGCTGGTAATAAACCATGGGGCCTTCCTTCACCTCGACGTAATAGCGCGCCCCGCTGCGGCGCAGCACCATGTGGTAGTTTCCGGGCGCGATAAGGACCAGTCCCGGCCGGACCGTGTCCTGGTCTTTGGCCTCGCGGATCTCCATGGCACAGGTCTTGGTCAGGCTCTCCGCGAACGTCCGGGTAAAATGCTCCGGCATGTGCTGGGCCAGCACTATGCCCGGGAAGCTCGCCGGCAGGGCCGGTAAAAGCGCGCGCAAGGCCTCGGTCCCGCCCGTCGAGGCGCCGATGGCCACCACCTTGTCGGTGGTCTTGATCATCGCACCGTTAGCGACGTAGGATTTGAGCGGTGCAGACAATGGCCTGTAGCCGTTGCGATACCGGTGCCGCGCGGCATAGGCTGCCCGGATAGCGTTGGCCAGAACCTCGATCATCTCGTTTAGCTTGGCGGACACGTCCAAAGCGGGCTTGTGCAGGACCTCCACCGCGCCCAACTCCATGGCCCTCAGTGCCGTCGGACATCCGGCCGGCGTCAGGGTCGAAAAGATAACTACCGGCAAAGGCTTGGCCTGCATCAGCTTCTCCAGGAACGTGATCCCGTCCATACGCGGCATTTCCACGTCGAGCGTCACCACGTCCGGGTTGTGCAGCACGATCTTGTCCCGGGCTATGAACGGATCCGGCGCGGTGTCGATAACCTCGATATCCGGACGGCTCCCCAGCGCTTCTTTCAGGATCGAGCGCACCACGGCCGAATCGTCCACTATAAGCAGCCTGATCTTCTCCATAGTCTTTCTACATCCTCACGTGACAGGTCATCCGGGCTTGCGATACGTCGCCGGGGCCAGCACCTCGACCCGGGTCCGGAACGCCGCCGGCAGGTTCTCGGAATGCCCGATAAGCAAATACCCGCCCGGCGCCAGGTACCGCAATAGCTTCTCCACCACCGCCTCCTGCGTCGGAGGGTCAAAATAGATCATGACGTTCCGGCAGGAAATGAAGTCGAACGGCCCGCTGAACGGGAACACCCGGTCCATCAGGTTCAACCGGCGGAACACGATATGCCTCCTAACTTCATCCGTAACGCGGAACATGACCCCCTCCTCACCCGCCAGCCTCTCGAAATAGCGTTCCAAAAGAACTGGCTGCACGGTCTTCACCCGCTCCAGCGGATACAGCCCGCGCACCGCCTGCGACAGCACCTTGGTCGATATATCCGTCGCCAATAGCTTGATGTCCCAGGCCACAGGGTCGTCAAAGAACTCCAGGAGCGTCAAGGCCAGCGTGTAGGGCTCCTCACCGGAAGAGGCGGCGGCACACCAGGCGCGCAGCTTGCGCGAACGGGCGGCCTGCTTCTTGCGGACGATCTCCGGCAGCGCGGTACGCAGCAGAAAGTCGAAATGCTGCCGCTCCCGGTAAAAGGAAGTAAAGTTCGTCGAGATGGCGTTAATCATGAGCATTAGCTCCTGATCGTCGCCGGCCTCCGACAGGTAGCGGATGTATTCACGGTAGGAGTCCAGCCCCAGCGCCCTTAAGCGCTTGCCTAGCCGCGTCTTCACCAGCTCCTGCTTGTTGTCACCCAGGCTGATGCCGCTGGCTTCGTAGATGAGCTTGACCAGCGCACGGTAATCCGCTTCACCTAGCGGCACGGGCTTAGCTATCAGTTCCATCCGCCCCTCCCCGCGCGTAAGCGATCCTGCGTACGCCTATCTGGTGCTCCCATTCCGGCAGCCAGTCCATCCGCCGTATACGGGTCGTCTTCACCGCAGCGGTCTCGCCGTTGGCCGTGTTAAAGACGATCTTGCGCCCCAGCACCCCGCCGACGTCCTCGGAAACGATCTTGATCTCCAGCTCCCGCAATATTCGCCGCACTTTGCGTACCACGTCCTGGGCCCTTTCCCGGCCCATGCCGTTCAGGTGTCCGCCCCCAAAGATCTGGGCCTCCATATGCATGCTGCCCGCCGTGCCCAGGTCGCACAAGATCTTGACCAGCGAACGTACCGCAGTGTCGGCGTGGAAATTCGTCGGACGGCTGCCCGTCTCGATCCGCGGGAACACCACGTGCGCCATAGCGCCGAACTCCCGGACCTTGTCACGCAACGTCACCACGACCCCGTTGCCGCAAACCGCGAACAGGAAAGCCGGATCCCGGCTGTAAGCCAGATGCCCTGCCTGTACGACACAGCTTGCCTGCTCCGGCATCAGTTTCATTTCGCCCCCCGCCTGACCGCCAGCGCCACCAGGCTGTTCACATCCAGGATCAACCCGACGCGTCCGTCCCCCAGGATGGCCGCGCCCGAAAGCCCCTGCACCTGTTTGAGCCGTTCGCCCAGACTTTTGATAACGACCTGTTGCTGGCCCAAAAGCTCGTCGACCACGACACACGCCTGGCCATAATCGGATTCCACAATACAGATAGTCTGTCCCTCAAAGTTGGCCTCTGCGCCACAGACACCGAAGACCCGGCCCAGATAGATCAGCGGATAAACCTTGTCGTAGACCTTGTACATCTCGCCCTTGCCGTAGACCGTGCTGCGCGCCTCTTCCTGCGGATGCACAAATTCCACGACCGAGTTGATGGGCAGGATATAACGTTCCTGGCCGGTCCTGACGACTATTCCTTCAATGATCGCGAGGGTGATCGGCAGGTAGATCGCAAAGACCGAACCCTTGCCCGCCTCCGACGATATGTCGATCTTCCCGCGCAGCTTCTCAATGTTCCTCTTGACCACATCCATGCCGACACCCCGGCCGGAGACATCTGTAACCTGCTCGGCGGTGGAAAAACCCGGCTCGAAGATCAGGTTGAAAATGCGGCTGTCCGGCAGGTTCTCGCCTTGTTTGACCAAACCACGCTCGATAGCCTTGCTGAGTATCCGGTCCTTGCGCAGACCGCCGCCGTCGTCGCGGATCTCGATGACGACGTAGCCGCCCTTGTGGTAGGCGGAAAGCTCGACCTTACCCGCTGCCGGTTTACCGGCTGCCAGGCGGACCTCCTTGGGCTCGATGCCGTGGTCGAGCGAATTACGCACCATGTGCATCAAAGGATCGGCCACCAGTTCGACCATGTTCTTGTCGATCTCGGTGTCCTCGCCGGAAAGAGTCAAGGCCACTTCCTTGCCCAGCTTTTTGGAGAGGTCCCGCACCAGCCGCACCATCTTCTGGAATACCGGCCCGACGGGCACCAGCCGCATCCCCATCACCACCTGCTGCAGGCTGCGGGTTATGCGGTCCAGCTCGGAAATATTGCGGTGGAACCGCTGTCCATTGATGGACAGCACTTCCGGACTCTGTACCACCTGTGTCTCGGAGATGACGAGTTCGCCGACCATGTCTATAAGCGTGTCGAGCTTCTCCAGCTGTATCTTGATGGAAGACTCGACCGGCGCCCCGGCTTTCTGCGTCTCCAGCGCACCCTGTACCTGCTTGGCGCTGGCAGCGTTAGTAGCGACGAGGATATCCCCAACCCTGGCGTCCGGGGCGGCCTCTTTCTGTATCTTTAGCGCCTGTTCCAGTTCTTTATCGGTGATCGCGCCCTGCTTTATCAATATTTCGCCGACGGGCTCACGGTAGCGGCCGGTTATCACATCCCGCAGGAAAACGATGTCAGGCCCGACATCCGGATAGGCCGACTGCAGGACACCGTTATTGGCGGCCTGTTCCTGCAGCAGGGTCAAAAGCTTGCGCATGGCGTCGATGGACGTCAAGGTGAGCTCCACCACGCGGCCGCTGAATCGCAGGACCCCCTTGCGCACCATGTCCAGCATGGTCTCGGCTTCGTGGGCCAAAGTCCGGATGTCCCGAAGCTCCAGGAACCCCGCCGCGCCCTTTATGGTGTGGAAGGCCCGGAAAATATTATTTATGGCCTCCTTGTCATCGGGATCGGTCTCCAGGGTCAAGACCGACTTCTCGGAGTTGGTCAAATGGTCAAAGCCTTCCGTTACGAATTCCAGGAACAGGTCCGGGCCGTTGGCCAGATCCAGCACCGGCACCGTTGGCACAAAGGCCTCGGCGACCAAGGCGGCAGGCGGACGCGGTGGTTCCGGCGGTTTCTCCGCCGCTGCCGTCTTGGCTGCCCGCGCGCCTTGCAGTTCCCGCACGAAGACTGCGGCCGATTCCGCAGTGACCTTCGAAGGCTCGGCGGTGGCAGCCTCCAGCATCCCGCGCAGGTGGTCCACAGCCTTGAGCAAGGCGGTCGCCACCTCTGCGTCGGCCTGGATGGTACCGGCACGCAAGACGCCCAGGTAATCCTCGGCCTCATGGGACAAAGCCCCGATACCGGCAAGTCCGGTCAAGTTGGCCTCTCCCTTGATCGTGTGAAAAATACGGAAAAGTGAATCTACACCGGTTTTGTCCTGCGGTGACTTCTCCAGCGCCAGGAGACCCTGCTCCGCTTCGTCCAGCATCCCTTTGGCTCCCGCCAGAAAGCCCGGGATCTCCCGGGCCTGCAGCTCACCCAGCGTCTTGGGCTGCACGGCTTTGCCGCCGGACAAAGAGGCTTTCATTTCCACTTCAAAGAATTTGATATGTTCCGACGGGTCGGCGCCGCGGTCGAGGGACTCACAGGCCGCCTTGACGGCACCACACAATGACGAAAGTATCTCCGCGGCCCTCGCCGGCGCAGACGCCTTGAGCGAACTGGCAGCGGTCGCCGCCGAGACCAAAGCCCGCGCCAGCGCCGGCTGCGACTTAACGTCGGGGTCGGAACGTAACGACGCCAGCTTGCCGAATAGCCGGTTGAAATCATCGGAGCAGGACAGGTCGGCCAAAACCAGCTCTGCCGCCAGCCCGTCTACGCCCTCCATGACTTTCTTCCAGTCCGCCATAAGTATCCCCGACTTGTTTGATGTCCAGCCTTACCTTACAAGATCAATTACCGCCGCCCCGGGCTGTCCTGCCATATCCGACGGAGCAAAGCCCGAACGCCCCGCTTACCCTGCGTTCTCCTGACCGCCCTTCCGGTAGCGGACGATCTTGTCCCGCAATGACTCGAACAATACCGGCTTGGAAAGGTAGTCTGTCATCCCCAACTTAAGCAGCCGCTCCTTCTCACCGGCCATGGCCGCCGCCGTAAGCGCAATGACCGGCAGTTCCCGGCTGATCTCGGAACGGATGATCGCTATCGCTTCCTCGCCGCCCATGACCGGCATCTGAATGTCCATAAAGCACATGTCGAAACTGCCGGCACGCAATTTATCGACGGCTTCCTTGCCGTTATAAGCGTATTCAGCCCGGCAGCCCAGAACTCCGATGAACTCTTTCATCAGGGCCACGTTGGCCAGGTTATCCTCGACGACCAGGACACTTACGGCCCGGCATACGCCTTCGGCCGTGGCAGCCTCCGCATGTTCCGCCTTGACCTGCGGCTGCTCGCGCTCCAGCCGTATGGCAAAGGAGAACTCGCTCCCTTCTCCTGGCCGGGAACGCACCTTAAGCTCGCTGCCCATGATATCGACGATAGAGCGGGAAATGGAAAGCCCCAGCCCGGTGCCTCCGTATTTGCGGGTTGTGGACATGTCCGCCTGGACAAAGGGCTCAAAGATCGCCTTCAGCTTTTCCTCGGCGATGCCGATACCGGTGTCCATTATCACGAACTGAAAAATATCATCCTTACCGTCTGAAGAGTCCTTGCGCACGGTGAGCTCGACCTTGCCGCGGGAGGTGAACTTGGCGGCATTGCCCAGCAGGTTAATTAAAAGCTGCCGGAGCCTTACGGGATCGCCCAGGTAGATCCCGGCCGCCGCCGGGTCGATATGGTCGACCAATTGCACATCGGGAGCCTGTATTTGCGGCTCGATAATACGCACGGCATCCATGATGACCTGGTTAAGATTGAACGGCGTATGGTCCAAAACCATCCG
>JAAXVU010000102.1 GCA_013335325.1 Candidatus Omnitrophota bacterium
ATCTCTTCGCCTCATAGATCTCCTGTTCTTTGTTTGTCTCAAGAACTCACAAAGTAACAGTTTTCTTCGATCTATGAGGCTTTCTTATTTTGCCCCTTTTTGTCGCACTTCATTTTACAATTCACACTAAGCCCCGGCCGCCCTCCAGCCAGACACCTCTGACCGCACAGGCAAATGTTGGCTTGACATCCCCCCGGTGCGTGAATATCATTGAACCGACCTGCCAGGGCAAGGCTGTCCGCGCAGGGGTGCACAGAGGCGCCAACTGAATTAATCGGGTAATTTCCCTCTCCCGGCTTGCCGGGGGAGATAATTAATTCGCGGGCAATGCAGCCCGGTCTTTCCGTCGATACAACGACGCAAGACCGGGCTTTCTTTTTGTCTGCCCGTCCGGCGCCAGGCTGGCGCACCGGCACGTCCCCGAAGGTTGGTGTAGCTCAAAGACAAAACGGCAAACCGTCCCGGGCCCGCAGCCAGTAAAGCAACACGCGGTCCCCGTACGGCCGGTTGCCCTGGGCAAGCAACTTACATCAACCACGGAGGAACGTATGGATCCATCTACTCAAATCAACGCCGGCGATACCGCCTGGGTGCTGGTCTCGGCCGGACTGGTCATGCTCATGACCCCGGCGCTGGCCTTCTTCTACGGCGGCATGGTCCGCCGCAAGAACATCCTGGCGATCCTCATGAAATGCTTCGCCTGCCTGGCGATCATCCTGGTCCTTTGGATACTCTACGGCTACAGCCTGGCCTTCGCCCCCGGCAACAGTTTCATCGGCGGGATGCAATGGTTCGGCCTGCGCGGCGTGGGCTTTGCGCCGAACCCGGACTACGCGGCAACGATACCGCACTCCACCTTCATGATCTTCCAGGCCATGTTCGCGGTCATCACTCCGGCGGTCATCATCGGCTCGCTGGTAGAACGCATCAAGTTCTCCGCCTTCCTGGTCTTCATGGTCTTGTGGCTGACTTTCGTCTACATCCCCATCGCCCACATGGTTTGGGGCGCCGGCGGATGGCTGAGAAACCTCGGCGTACTGGACTTTGCCGGCGGCACGGTCGTCGAGATCAACTGCGGCGTGGCCGGACTGGTAAGCTCGCTTTTCCTGGGCCGTCGCCTGGGGCAGACACATCCCAGCCTGCACAACCTGCCGTTCGTGGTGCTGGGTGCCGGACTGCTGTGGTTCGGCTGGCTGGGCTTTAACGCCGGCTCGGCGCTGGCCGCCAACGGGGTCGCCTCCAACGCCTTCGTCACCACCAACGCTGCCGCGGCTGCCGCCGCTGTCAGCTGGGCCGCCATAGAATGGATAACCACCGGCAAGCCCACCATCTTCGGCACGGTCTCCGGCGTCGTGGCGGGCCTGGTAGCGATCACTCCGGCCTGCGGGTACGTGGAACCGCTCGCCGCGATCTTCATCGGACTGGTAGTTGGCGGCTTGAGCTTCTTTGCCGTCGGAGTGGTAAAACAGAAGTTCGGCTACGATGACTCGCTCGACGCTTTCGGCGTGCACGGTATCGGCGGCTTCTGGGGCATGCTGGCTACCGGCCTCTTTGCCACCACCGCGGTCAACCCCGGTGGCGCCAACGGCCTGCTTCTGGGTAACACCGCACAGTTCAAGACCCAGATCATGGCAGCGTCCATTACCGTGGTATACTGCGCCATAGTCACCGCCGCCATCTGTTTTATCGTTGACCGGCTGATCGGCATGCGCGTACCGGCAGAGCAGGAAATAATGGGCCTGGACCTGACCCAGCACCATGAACGCGCCTACACCATACTGGACTAAAAGGAGCCCTACATGAAACTCATCACTGCCATCATACAGCCGCATAGGCTGGAGGAAGTCAAAAAGGAACTCTACAAGGCCGAGGTCAACCTGGTAACCGTCTCCGAAGCCCTGGGGCACGGGCGCCAGCTCGGCGTCGACGAATTCTACCGCGGGGTCAAGGAGACCGGCAACCTGCTGCGCAAGGTCCGGCTGGACATCGCGGTCAATGAAGACTTCGTCGAGCGCACCATCAACGCCATCATCAAGGGCGCGCGCACCGGCAAGATCGGCGACGGCAAGATCTTCGTGACCGACCTTACCCGCTGCATCCGCATCCGCACCGGCGAAGAAGGCCACCAGGCCATCGGATAATCATCCTGTCGCAAAACTTCAAAGGACACGTACTTTAATCAGCCAGTTGGCGATCTAAAGTCCGTGTCCTTTTTTCTTGGCCCGAAAACCATCATCCCCTTGTTGACACCCGCCCCGGAGAACATAGAATAGAGGCGGTACCGGGAGCCTGAAAAGGCTTGCTCCAAATGAGACAATAATTCCGGCGGGAGCCTTAACAAAACCGCCCCCGGACGTCCGCAATCTACCTGACTGAAGAACATGACCACCATTATTGGCATCGGTTTCTCCGCAAATCCTGACCCGGCCGAGGCTTTCAAGGAAGCCTGCATTGAAACCAAGAGGCAAACAAACCTTCCGTCGGTAGATCTGGCCCTGACATTTTTCACCTCCGGCTACGCCATCCCCGGATCCATAGACATAATCCATCGTATTCTGCAACCGGCCCACCTGGCCGGCGCCACCACCCCAGCCATAATCGTTAACGGACGCGCCGAACCGCATGGAGTGGCCATCCTGGGAATTTGTTCAGATGAAATTAAGTTCGGAACCGCCATGCTGGATCACCTTAGCTTCGCCAACCTTCGTGACGCCGGTCTTAAGCTGGCCCGCGCAGCCATGACCGACAGCGCCGCCCCTCATCGCCAAGGGCTGCTGACGCTTATCAACAACTCCCTGGCCAACCACTCCACGGTCCTGCAGGGCCTGCAGGAAGCGGTCGGCCGGGTATTCACCCTGGCCGGAGGAGTTTGTTGCGACAACCACCTGGAGCGTGCGAGCCTTCTGCACCAGAACGCGCTGTCGTCCGACGGCATGCTCGGCATACTGTTCGGCGGCACCGCACCCATCGTGGTCGCCGCCCGTCACGGCAGGAAACCTCTGGGCAAACCTCGTACCGTGGACGATGCTCACGGCAATATGATAAAACTTATCGACCACAAGCCGGCGATATCGCTATACCAGGAATATTTCCCCGGCGAAACTAAGAATCCGGAAGCCGAGCAAATAAACCGCATCGGCCTGCTCTACCCGCTGGGCATCCGCACCGGCCGTCCCAAAGAATACCTTTTGCGCCACCCGATCAAAGCCTTGCCCGACGGCAGCATTGTCTGCCAGGCAGAGATACCGATCGGCAGCAGTATACACCTTATGATCGGTGAGAAAGACGACTGCCTGCAAGCCGCCCGGGATGCGGCAACCGAAGTGCGCGACCAGCTTGGCGGCCGCACACCCAAACTGATCATTGTTCTGGAATCCCTGGCCCGCCAGAAACTGCTCGGACGCGCATCGGTCCAAACGATCAACATCATAAAAGAAACATTCGGCCTTACGGTACCCGTATTCGGGATGTATACTTATGGCGAAATCGCGCCGCTGGGACCAGCTACGGAAAGCCGCACCACCCAGGTCCAGAACGCGACTATCGTGATCATGGCAATCGGATAAAACAAACATGTTAGAAGCGCCTGTAGCCGCCGCCCATTTCGACCCTGTACCGCTCTTGAGCATCCTCTGTCTGCTGCTGCTGGTGGGTGTCGCCATTAGCATATATTTGCTGGTGGTCAAAAACGAGCAGCTGCGCGAACTTCAGGAAGCCTTTGATAAGACGATGACTTCGCTCAACGAACTCGACGAACAAGCCAAGCTCATAGTCAAAACCGACCTGGAGCTGAACCGAGCCCAGGAAGAGCTGGACCGCCGGCTGTCCGGACTGAATACGCTCCAGAAACTCTCCCGCAAAATGTCCATGACGCTGGACGAGAACGAAATATTCCGCCGGATAGACCAAACGCTGGTGGCCGAGCTGGGTTTCTCCCGGGTCTTCGCCGCAACTTACGACGAGGAAGGCAAGCTCTGCCCGCGCGTCTGGATCGGTTTCGACCCCAAGAAAGCCGAGCAAATTGCCAAAGAATTTGGCACCGATACCCGCATGATGGGTGCCCTTAAGAACGGGTCCACCTTTTCATCTCTCGGCGCGACCCAGCAGATGCGGGCCTCCATATCCAACCTCTGCGATACGGAACACTTCGTCCTCTCGCCGCTTATCACCCAACGCGGCGTGGCGGGCCTGATCCTGTTCGGCAACCGCTATAACGCGCCGCCAGTCACCGAGGGAGATGAAGAGCTGCTCGGCATCCTGGCCAGCCAGCTGGCGCAATCACTGGAAAACTCGCAACTGTTCGAACAGATATACCGCTCCTCGCAGACGCTGGAGGCCAAAGTCACCGAGAGGACCAAGGAGCTGTCCAGGGCTTTGAAAGCCGTCGAAGAAATATCCCGAAAGAAGTCCGAGTTCATCTCGTCCGTTTCGCACGAGTTGCGGACGCCGCTCACTTCGATAAAGGGCTACGCTTCCATCCTGATGACCGGTAAGGTTGGCGACATTCCCGATACCGTCAAGGAACGCCTGGGAAAGATCAACACGCACTCCGACAACCTGGTCAAGCTCATCAACGACCTTCTGGACATCTCCCGTATCGAGTCCGGACGCGTCGAAATGAAGACGACCCAAAACCATGTGCGGCCCCTTATCGACAACATCGCCGACCTGCTGGCCCCGCAGCTGCAGCACAAAAGCGTGACGCTGCGCGTCAACGTCTCGCCGGACGTACCGGCCATTGATATGGACGTGAGCCAGACGGAACGCGTCTTCATCAACCTGGTAAGCAACGCCATCAAATTTACTCCGGCGGGAGGCAACATCGTCATTAACGCCCACCTCAACCGGGAACACGCTGAAGTGATCTTCGAAGTAGCGGACACCGGTATCGGTATCAATAAGGACGATCTGAACAAGATCTTCGACGAGTTCTACCGGGTGGACAACGATATCAACATGTCCGTCAAGGGCACCGGGCTGGGCCTGGCCCTGGCCAAAAACATCGTGGAAGCCCATTATGGCAAGATCTGGGTCACCAGCGAACTGGGCAGGGGCACCACGTTCCACTTCACCCTGCCCGTCAAACACGAAATGCGCGAAACCAAACGAAACCAATTACCGGTAATAGAATTATGAGACAGCAGACCATCCTTATCATTGACGACGACCCTGACATCCTGGACATCCTGGAGCTGACGCTTAGCGACCTCTTCCATGTCGTATCCGCCTCCAATGGCGCCGACGGACTGAAACAAGCCAAGGCCCACCAGCCCGACCTAATAATCTCGGACTACATGATGCCCATGACCGGACCGGAGTTCTGCAAGGCCCTGCGCAAGGACGTATCGCTGTCGCACATCCCTATCATCATGCTGACCGGTAAAGGCGACATCAAGGACATGGTCACCGGCATCAACGCCGGTGCCGACGATTACCTCATCAAACCCTTTGAGCCGGAAAGCCTTTTGGCCCGCATCAACATGATCATGAAGCGCACCTCGCGCAACCTCGACGCCAACCCGTTAACTCACCTGCCGGGCAACGCCTCCATCATGGAAGAACTGTCCAGCCGCATCCAGAGCGGCAAGATCTTCGCGGTCGGTTACTGCGACCTGGACAAGTTCAAGCTTTACAATGACAAATACGGCTTCGAGAAAGGCGACGAGGTCATCAAGACCACCGGCCGCATCATCACCCGGGCAGGACAGGACGTCGGCGGCCCCAACGTCTTTATCGGACACATCGGCGGCGACGATTTCGTTTTCGTTTCCGACGATGCCGTGGCAGACCAGATAAGCGACAAGATAATCGACATGTTCGATAGCACATCCCCCAGCTTCTACTCCGAAGAAGACCGGAACGCCGGCTTTATCACCGGCAAGGACCGGCAGGGTAACGAGACCCGGGCCGGCCTTATGTCCATCTCCATCGGCATCGTGTCTAACTCCTGCCAGAAGATCTCCCACGTAGCCCAAGTCGGCGAGATCGGGGCGGAACTGAAGAAATTCGCCAAGGCCCAGGATAAAAGCAACCACGTCCGCGACAAGCGTCGCGGCCCTGAATCAGCGTAGCTGAAAGACCACTCGTCAGCACCTGGCGAGATTACGCAAAAAATGGGCCTTTCTTATTCGAGTTGAATGAATTGATGTAAGTTGTTGGGGAAGTTTGGGTCATAAAAAAGCATCGGTGGCCATAAAGAACCTGATAAAGTTTCGTTGCTAAGACGGAACAATCAGGGGGCAACCGATGCGGCATAATAATATCAGAGGGTTATTAAGAATACCAGGGTACAAAATCAAAGAGGTTTCTGAGAAGAATGAGGCGGCGATCCACATACGGATTGAGCCGTACAAAAGGCATGAAGGGATTTGTTCAGGCTGCGGGAAGCAGCACAAAGGCTTGCACAGTGTACGAGAGATGGTCGCCGAGGATGTTCGACTTGGAGGCCGGAGGGCGTTTTTGTATATTCCGAAGCGGCGATACAAGTGTCCCAAGGACGGCAGGATTCATACCGAGACGATTGAATGGATTGAGTTGGGTGCGCGGGTGACAAAAGCGTTTGGCCGGGAAGTGAACCGCTTGACGTCGATTACGACGAATCAGGAAGCCGGATGGTTTTTAGGACTGAACGACGAGCAGGTGTATCGGATTGATAAAGCGATGCTGGAACGCTTGTTCGAAGAACGGTTGATTCCGCCCCCTGCCTCGACGAATATCAGCGTGGATGAAGTCGCGTGGAAGAAGCATCACCGATATTTGACGAACGTCGTAGACGTGGATGAAAAGGTGATCACGTGGAACGACAAGGGGCGAAAGGCGGAAGTTTTAGACAGGTATTACGAATCTTTGGGCAAAGAGAATTGCGAAAAGATTCAGTCGGTCGCATTGGATGGTGCCAGGACATACATCAGCTCGACAGTGAATCATGCGGTGAACGCCTCGATTGTGCTGGATCGGTTTCACGCCACGCAAAAAGCGAGTCAGGCACTAGATCAGGTGCGCAAAAGCGAGCTGGCCAAGGCTCGGGAGAACAAGGACGAGGAGCTGATCGCGCTCACGAATTGCAAGCAAAGGTTCATCCTGCTGAAGAACAAAAAGAATTTATCCGACGCGCAGGCGACAACATTGAAAAAGCTTTGCGAAATCAATCAGCCGATTTACAAAGCTATGCTGCTCAAGGAAAGTTTTCTTGGGGTTTATGACTTGAAAGACGAGGACGAGGCGATCGGTTATATGTACGGCTGGATGGATGAGGCCCTGCAAAGCGGATTCCCGTCTTTTATTGAGATCGCCTGGAGCATGGTCGACAAGATAGAATATGTCTTAAACTGGTTTAAAGACAAGCGCAGTTCAGCCATCTCGGAGGGGTTCAATAACAAGATTAAGCGGCTCAAACGCATGGCTTATGGGTACCGAGATATTGAGTATTTTAAACTGAAGATCCATCAGCATTGCGGATACCTAAACCCGAGAAGATTTCAACTTAACTAAGAAAGAACC